>JBDTLZ010000355.1:0-4426 GCA_039934515.1 Ginsengibacter sp. | reverse complement strand
GGTGATCGATATTCTCTCTTTAACATTTTCCGGGCTTCTTCATTATTACCAATGTTCATCGTTACTTTGTCAATTTGTAAGCTTGATTTCAAAAGATAAGCTATGTCCCCGTAAATAACCGATGACGTGGTCTTAAAAGCATCTTCGATTGTGTTTGTAATACCATCATTGGAATTGTGCCTTACCTGTTCAGCAAATTCTTTAAAAAGGTCGCCGATCATATCAAGATAGATCTGGCTGTTAGCACCACCGGGATTAAAGCGTACATCACCATGAGCAATTTTGGCACTGCCATCTGAAGGATATACTGCCCATCCCAAATCACCGGCAAAAATCGTTGCTTTTTCTCCATAGTAATAAACGCCAATATTATTTTCCGGTTCGGTCGATGTATATCCCCATGTTTTATGTGACCAATACACTGGCAAGCCGCCAAAATCATACAGCACTTCAAGATGATCTGGATTGTCCTGGGTGAAATTTTTACTGGTGCCGCCAATTGCGGTAACGGTATCGGGCAAATCCAGGTTTAATATTTTTCTTACATTATGAATATAATGAATGCCCCAATCCATCATAATGCCCCTGCTGAATGCATGCTGGCCTCTCCAGTTGGACGTTTTTCCATCTTCGGAACACAGGAATTTTATTCTCGGCGCCGGTCCGCAAAACGTTTCATAGTCCAGTGTTGAGGGAATTTCTTTTTCAACCAGCTTACCCTCGGGGTTATTAATATTTGCCTGGACCTGCAGGATTTTTCCGGCTTGCCCGCTTTGAATAAAAGATCTTACCTGGTTATTGGTATCAACCTTCACCCTTGGAAAATCAACCTGCACCACATTATTAGCTTTCCGGTGTGCTTCCAGCATGGCCTGTCCTTCCCTAATATCGTAACAAATGGGCTTTTCCTGGAAAATATGCAGGCCTTTCTTACAGGCATCTATAAAATGCAGTGGATGCCAATGTGTGGGGGTTGCTATAACAACTGCCTGCAATCCCGGAAGGTTATACATTTCCTTATAAGAAGAAAATAACACTGGTTTTTTTGCACCTGCTTTAACAACCATCTCTGCGGCATTATTTAACGCAACGGAATTCACGTCACATAAACCAATAATTTCAAATTGCCCGCAAGCCAATGCATTTGTCAATAGCATGTCGGTACCCCACCAGCCCGTACCTAATATCGCCAGCTTTAGTTTATCCGCACCACTTATGAATGAAGAAGGAACAATAAGTGATCCTGCGGCAGCGGCGCCAGACTTAATAAAATTTCTCCGGTCCATACATATATTATTTAAGGATGAGCGTTTTGCTGTCTAAGCTATCTAATTTAATTGAATTATCAAGGGCACCAGGCGGGTAAAAATTAAATGGAAAAGATGTTGTTTCCAGGATACAATTGTAAGTGCAACTGCAGTGTTAAATCTTACGTAGCATGAAAAAATCTCTATTAAGTTCGCCTTTATCTCCTCACATTTTCGGGTACAGGTAAGTATTGCCAAATTCGCGCCCATCCATTAAAAAGGCTGTATTTTTTGGTACTGTGATATGCCCGAAAACCGGAATTATTTCATGCAGTCGTGTGCAATTTAACGATGTTTAAACCGTTATAAGTAACATCTGCCTATGCAAACAAAGATTCCTATGTCCGGTTCTGCCACTGAAAAAAGGCGCCTGAAGGCACTTTACGAGTACAAGATTCTCGATACCATATCTGAAAAGGAATACGACAGTATTACCAAAATAGCAGCACAGATATGCAATGTTCCCGTTTCATTGATTACGTTTTTGGATAAGGACAGGCAATGGTTCAAATCGCACCAGGGATTTGTAATTACGGAAACACCCCGGGAGTGGTCCTTTTGTAATTTTACGATTCTTGACCCTCAGAATGTATTGGTAGTTCCTGATATGAGAGTTGACGAAAGGTTTTCCGACAATCCGCTGGTTAAAGGCGAGCCCCACGCTGTATTTTACGCAGGTGCGCCTCTTGTCACTCCCGATGGACAAGCCCTTGGATCAATTTGTGTGCTGGATTCAAAGGCTAATAGCTTAACCGAGGATCAGCAGGATGCTTTAAAATCTTTGGCAGAACAGGTAATGACGCGTCTTGAACTGCGTAAAAAAATTAAAAACCTGAGTATTACGCAGCAGAATCTAAAAAAGGCTAATGGCGAGCTCAAGAAGTTTGCGCATCTTGTATCGCACGATATGAAAACCCCGCTCGCAAATATCTCTATGTTGTCACGTTCATTTCAATCGTGTTATGCAAAAAGCCTGGATGAGAGTGCTGTCGAATTTCTGGGGCTTATTGACCAAAGTGCCAGGGAACTGTTACTGTTTGTTGATGATATTTTAACCAGGAGCACAAAAACAGGAAAGCAAGATGCAACGGAGAAGACAGTGGATTCTTATGTCGTGATCAATAAAGTAATAGCATTAATAGCACCTCCTGCAGATATTGAAATAAAAGTCACCGGAACGTTTCCAAAAGTCCAAATGAACAAAACGTCCCTGCAACAGGTATTCCAGAACCTGATCACCAATGCCATTAAATACAACGATAAGGAAAAAGGTATTATAGATATTTCATGCTATAGTGATAATAGCTTTCACCATTTTCACATCACCGATAACGGGAGCGGTATAGACCACAAGGACCTTGGGAAAATCTTTCAAAAAAGACGGACCCTAAAAATTACCGACCGGTATGGAAATGTCGGAACAGGTATAGGGCTGTCAACGGTTAGGGGTATTGTAGAAGACAACGGCGGAAATATAACGGTAGATTCAAAAAAAGACCTGGGCTCCGTTTTTAAAGTTTGTATACCGTATGCATGTTAGGCTTTCCTCCTTTGAAATAAAATTTACGGGTTAGTAGATTCACCCTTTAAATAGGTTAGGCATACAAAGCAGCTTACAATACATTTTCTCCGGTTTTGCAGAACCTCTTCGATCTGGTTGTCAATGGTATTTATTGTTTACCCGCGAGAACGGGGATTTCAGCTCCGGGCACACTATTCTTAACAGGGTTGCTTGATTTCAAATATGCGAAAATAGCTTTTAACTCGTCATCGGTCATCAATTTGAAATTCTGCCACGGCATGGGAGGCAACAATTGCCGGTTGCCGGCGAGTCCTTTTGATCTTCCTTCCCGCAGACACAAAATAAATTGAGATTCGGTCCAGGTGCCGATCCCTGTTGAATCTGAAGTAAGGTTAGCTGCATAAGAAATTCCCCACGGGCCAACCCACGCCGTAAGGTCATTGGTTACCGCAAGGCCCTTACTTTCCATTTCTTTTCTATCAACATCCGGTGGTGGAAGTTTTGAAGGATGGCCCGATAAAAGCAGCGACATGTCGGGTTGAGGGCCAGTGGGAGTCATTTTTTTAGGAGTATGACAATCGCCGCACCCTGAAATTATTGTGAGGTGTTCCCCATATTTTACCTGGCTTTCGTATCCCCCGTAAGCCGCGTTTGAAGCCGCTGCCGAATCTGTATTTCCTCCCGCTCCGTTGGATTTATTATCACTGCATTTCGAAAAAATAAAAATTATTCCTGTAATAGTAATAATAAAAATAGCCGATGAGAATTTATTCATAAAAGTGATTTTATTTTATTGTTTTGGTAGATATATTGATGGCTGCCAAAAATGGTTTGAAAAATAAAAATATAAATATTTAAATAAAAAAAGAAGTGTTTTTGGAAGTATGTGATATTTTAAAAAAACCGGTGTTGGACATTTAATATATAAAACCTTTGGAGTTTCTATTGGAGTTTGAATTTGTTTTATTGAGCCAATTCGCGGAATCGAACCGCGGACTTGCACATTACGAGGGTGCTGCTCTACCCCTGAGCTAAATTGGCCTTTGTTCAACTATTGAGATTTTAAAAGAGGATATAGTCGTTTCAACCCACTATTTATTTTTTGAAATACCAATCACGCATTACGAACCTCCTTCTCCATAACTACAAATTCAAGTGGTTGATTCGGCAATGCAAGTTTGTCATTCGGAGGAAAAGGCACCATTTCACCTGTTTTATGATACCCACGTTTTTCATACCAGTTGATCAGTTCTTTCCTGACGGAGATCACCGTCATTCTAACCACTGTACAATTTTCGTCGCCGGTATATTTTTCTGCAGCCCGTAAAAGTTGTTTGCCAATGCCCTTTGTTTGCTCTAATGGCGATACGGTCAACATACCGAGGTACATTTTATTTCCTGTTCTTTCGAGGTAAACACATCCCTGTAAAATAATATTTTCATCACAAAATTTCAATAGCACCGCCTCTTTTTTATTCATCATATCGCCAAGGCTTTCTTCGTCTGTACGCAAGCCATCGAGAAGGTGGGCTTCTGTTGTCCAGCCTTTGGTGGAATGCTCACCGCGGTAAGCGCTGTTGATCAGTTTTACCAGTTC
>JBDTLZ010000354.1:0-3547 GCA_039934515.1 Ginsengibacter sp. | reverse complement strand
TCTTTTATTTATAAGCCAGTTTAAAGAGATAAATGCCCAGGCCGACACAGTTAATTTCTATGTCAAAAAAACATACATGGTACCTATGCGCGACGGGGTGAAGCTTTTTACTGTGGTCCTTTCTCCGAAGCAAAACGCAGGGGCATTGCCATTTTTGATAAAAAGAACGCCTTATGGATCGGACTTTCCATTACAGGAAGATTCCTCAATGAGTGCAGAAGGTATGGGTCCTTATAAAACAATGGCAAAAGAAGGCTATATTTTTGTTTTCCAGGACATGCGTGGGAAATTTAAAAGTGAGGGAACTTTTGAAATGAACCGCCCACTTTATCATTTAACTGATCCTGCTAAAACCGACGAGAGTACGGATGCATGGGATGCTGTTGACTGGCTTATTAAGAATATTAAAAATAACAACGGCAAGGCGGGAATATCAGGCATATCTTATCCCGGATACCTTGCGTTAGACGCTTCTGTGGATCCGCATCCCGGGCTGAAGGCGAGCTCACCACAGGCTTCACCTGCTGATATGTTTTTAGGAGATGATTTCCATCACAACGGTGCATTTCGCCTCAGCTATGGGTTTGAATACAGTTACCTCGTGGAAAACGATAAAGGTTCCAATAGTAATTTCCCATTTCCTCAGTTTGATCTTTTCAACTGGTATCTGAAACTGGGCTCTTTAAAAAATGTAAACGGAAAATATTACAAGGGCAGGTTGCCTTCATGGAATGATTTTGCAACCCATCCCAACTACGATGGCTTTTGGAAGCGGCAATCGACGCTTACCAGCATCCACAAGCCTCAAATACCCACGCTTCATGTCGGTGGATATTATGACCAGGAAGATTTGAATGGCCCGCAAATAATGTATAGCCAGCTTGAACAAAAAGACAGTTCCAACTTAAACTTTATTGTGTTGGGCCCATGGAACCATGGGCAATGGGCCAGTGAAACCGGGGACAGCTTGGGTAAGATAAATTTTGGAAGTAAAACGGCTCTTTGGTTTCAGGCATTGCAAAAACGCTGGTTTGATTACTGGCTGAAAGGAATCGGGGAGGGCAAATTTTCAGAAGCCAATTGTTTTCAAACAGGAAGCAACCAATGGAAATCTTATTCGTCCTGGCCACCGGGAGATGCTGAAACGAGGAAACTGTATATCCAGGCAAACCTTACAACTACTTTCATAAAACCTTCGGGGAGCACTGGTTCTGTAAGCTATACCAGTGACCCGGCAAAACCGGTTCCCTATCGCAGGCAACCTATTGAAGCCACTTATGGTGAAGGAAGCCACTGGAATTCCTGGCATGTGGAAGATCAGCGTTTTGTAACTTCCAGGCCGGATGTTGTAACTTTTATTTCAGATAGTTTGAAAGAAGACATGACTGTCACCGGAAAAATTACTGCCCATCTTTTTGCCGGTACATCTGCCAGCGATGCCGATTTTGTAGTTAAACTGATTGATGCCTATCCTGATATTGACGGAAAAAATAAATTAATGAGTGGCTATGAACTGCCTGTGGCTATGGAAGTATTCAGGGGACGATTCAGAAAAAGTTTTGAGAAGCCATCGCCTATGGTGCCAAATAAACCTGAAGAATTTGTGATAGACCTGCATCAGATCAATCATACTTTTTTAAAAGGGCACCACCTGATGGTACAGATTCAAAGCACATGGTTCCCGATCATTGACCGCAACCCCCAAAAATATGTCCCCAATATTTTTAATGCTGAAGAAAGTGATTTTACTAAGGCCACACAAACGATTTATTGTAATAGTCAATTCGCAACCTATATCGAATTGCCGGTAATGAAAGAATGATTTAGGTAATAACCCTGTTCAATCTTCGTGTTGGTTATTAAATTAATGGTTGACCTTTGGACCCATTGGTTTGACTGGTAAGGTATTTTTTCTGCATTTTCATAAAAGATTTAATGCAGGAATAATAAACTACCTTTCGGCAATCAGGAAAAAATTTGAGATGTAGCTGATGGTTGATTTTACCGGCAAAGGGATTTCCGGTTTTGAGGTGGCGGTATTAAATCTTTTATTTTGACGTTCCACTTTGATCGCTGGTTGATAGAAAGTGCTTGTTATTCATAACCGGCATTCGCACGGCGCTGAGGATCAATTCAGGATATTAAATAATACCTGGATTCTCATTGCTTTAAATTTTATTAAGAAAGTATTTTTATAGTCATAAATGAATAGGGGTCTATGGAAAATTCCTTTTCAAATTCTAAATATTTCTCACCCAATTCAAGTTCGATGAACGAAGATGCTTCCCTGATCTCCCAGAGATATAATTTTTTATTTACGCCATGTTCCTGGAAAATTTCAGGCAGCATTTCCGGAAGAAGGCCATTCCAACATGCTACTTCCAGTTTCTCTTTTTCAGTGAGATGACTGTAATTAATTCCATCACTTGTTTCACAAAATTGTCGTAATGAAAAGCTCGTGCCGGTCACCAATAAAATTTCCTGCTGTGAGGTGTTTGTTTCCATAATCTTTATTTTTAATAGTTAGACGTTAAACTACCGCTGGCTTTGTCTCACAGTAAAATATTTGGTTAAATACTTTGCTCAGAAACAATAAATAAAGGATTGGTTTTACAAAAATTACATCTGTTAGGGGCAGCGTCTTTTCAGACAATGTAATAACATAAAATTAGAAATTTCAAAAAGATTATGGGAATATAGCCAGAGGCTGATGTGATGGTGTAAATGTAGATAACATTTTTTTAATTTGCAAATAACCGGAAAAAAATACGTAAATATACGCACCTCCATTTTGAACGGAGCCGCGTGTTTTTACCCGGTACTTATAAGCTGATCATTGTTTTTTTTCAATAGCAGCTACTTTTTTCACGTAGAATTTCATACAGTTTGGGGCGGATTATGAAATTTTACGCAGGCCTTTCCCGACTGGTAAATACAAGGTAATGATGAAGTAATATTTCCTACAATCCAGCCAAAAACTGTGAGTGAATATAATCCACCACGGCCGGAAGGCTGCCTGTTTGTTCATAGACTTTTAGTTGCCTGTCTGCACCGGTTCCGTTTTCCAGTATTTTGTGAACATGCCCTATGGCATTGCGAATACCCAGGGGGCC
The DNA here is from genome assembly GCA_039934515.1 of Ginsengibacter sp. Taxonomy (GTDB): domain Bacteria; phylum Bacteroidota; class Bacteroidia; order Chitinophagales; family Chitinophagaceae; genus Ginsengibacter. Next base: position 434 of record JBDTLZ010000354.1, on the reverse strand, counting down.
GGTTACGTCATCTATAAAATCAAGCAGTTCATAAATAAGAACCCTTGTATTTACTTCAGTTTCTTTTCCGAAGTCGATCATGCTGCCTTCAATTCCATAGCGTCCTGCACGCCATTTGTTCTCATTAATAAGTACGCGGGGATAGATAATGAAATTGAGATTTTCTGTACGCAACTTGTATAATTTTGCACAAATTCCCTGGAACAATGCAGCTATCGTAATAGTTTCCTGTACAGTCATAGGAACATCGCAAATACGAAATTCAACTGTATTGAAAAATGGATGCACCCTAAGGTCCCACCATATTTTTTTTCCATTGTCAATGCAATTGGTCTTTACAAGAAGTTTAATATAATTGTCATATGCTTCTATGCTATCAAAAAAATCGGGTATTCCTGTGCGTGGGAATTTGTCAAATACTTTGGTACGAAAAG
>JBDTLZ010000353.1:0-11488 GCA_039934515.1 Ginsengibacter sp. | reverse complement strand
GTTTAGCGGTTGTTTACACCCGGATTTGATTTTTTTATGGCACTATTTTTTATTACCCTGTTTTTAATTACACGAATTATGAACACGAATTATAAAGACCTTTTAAATTGACAGAAGGCTGCCAATACTCCTGGCTATTAAATACAGTCTTTGCTTTTGCAGTAGCTGGTTCACCAGTTTCCAAAACTCGAATTCTTCTTTTTTATACTTCGTGAGATCGGCGCCAAAAATCCGCGTAATCTCTTTCTTAATCCAGTAATTCAGTAGCCATCGGAACGTGAATACAAAAAATTTGTATAATCACTTTCAATCACCTGGCTATCCATCTCTCGTAAGTCATTTCAAACTTAATTTCGCCCTTTCCATGTTTACCAACTTCTGTCCACCCACACTTTCTATAAAATATCCCGGCCCTGGTACCGGGTGCTGTGCACAACCAAATTTTTTCCATGGTTTTTGAGAAGTACCATCCCAGCATTGTATCATGAAGCTTTTTTCCTATACCTTTTTTTTCAAATTCGGGTCTTACAAATAAAGCCCAGATATTTTTCCCCGCCAGGTCAGCAATGGCGAACCCGACAATTGTGTTATTGATTTCACATACCCAACCCTTTCCACGAACTATTATATAATTTTCACAATCGGCATCTGTAACTAACCCGGGTTCTGAAAGCGCATTTTCTTTCACCGAATTGCGCACCAATTGTATTTCCTGTATATCTTCTATCCTCGCTTGCCTGAAAATCATGTTTTATGCCGGTGGTAACCCTTTGGTATTGTTTATACTTTTCTGCTCTAAGCTACATAAATCTCCAAAGAAAGCAAAAGTTATCGAAGGTGTTTTCGTTAGCCGCAGGCAATGGCCTCCCGGAACGCTAACCAACTTTACCAACCTCCATGCTGCCATTGTTGAAAAGTAAAATATCATACCATAACTGAAAATTCGCCGTTCCCTGCAAAAATTCCCAAAAGCGTAAGTCCTGAAAATATTTATTCCTGAATCCGTAAACCTTGAGCGTAGTTATAAACCAAATTTGCGTCCATGCAACTAAGTGGTAATCTATCTAAACTGTATTATTTCTATGCCCTGGCAATTATAAGCATCGGCTTTTTTGCACCGGGAATTGCGTGCTCCCAGATTCCCAACCTTACACCGGCTCAAAAATTAGTTATGATGACCGGCGAAGACTCGCTTGCGCAGGGTGTTGCAAAAAACAAAACAATCCTTTCGGGATATGGAAGCGCTTATTACCAGCATGAGCAAAATGAGCAAAAGTCATTCATCACCCTTGAAAGATTTGTATTTTTTATAGGCCACCAGTTTAACAGTAAAATTGCATTTTTTTCAGAAACTGAAGTTGAAAATGCTAAAGTTGAAGGTGGGGTGCCAAGCGGCGAAATCGCACTTGAACAGGCTTTTCTGCGGTTTAAACTCAATTCTAAACAATACCTGGTAGCCGGCCTTTTTACGCCCCGTATTGGCTTACTTAACGAAAACCATCTCCCGGTAAATTTTAATGGTGTTGAACGTCCTCTTGTTGAGCAACTGGTGATTCCCGCAACCTGGCGGGAACTCGGTGTAGGTTTTTATGGAGAATTGAGACGACTGCCAATCAATTATAGCATTGCTATTGTGAATGGATTAAACTCGGAAGGTTTTACCCACGGAAGTGGTATACGTGAAGGGAGGGCCGAAGGTGACCTGGCCCCGGCAAATAACCTGGCAATAACCGCTTCAATTCAATATTTTTTTAAAGATTTTAAATTTCAGTTATCAGGATATGCCGGCGGTACAACTCCGTTTGGTAAAAGAGCTGCTGACAGCCTGCAGATGGAAAGCAGTTTTTTTGGAGCTCCTCTCTACCTGAGTGAAGCCAACGTGCAGTATGCAAAAAATGGGTTTACCTCTAAAGCGATCTTCACCTACATCTCCTATCCGCAGGCTGCTGTAACAAATAAGGTGTTTGCGTCTAACGTGGCTGCCGGCATGTATGGAGGATATGCCGAGGTTGGCTATAATTTACTTCAACATGCAAAGAGTGAAAAACTTAAGCCGCAACAACTAAATGGTTTTGCAAGGTATGAGATCTTTGACCTTAACCAGTCACTACCAGACAATGGAATTTATGATGGTACCCTGAAACAAAATCACCTTGTTATTGGACTGGGCTATTTGCCCATTCCTAATGTGGTTATAAAAGCGGATGTAAGGCTATCACATACAGGGCCCGCTAATCCTGCTCTTATTGTAAATCCTAACCCGGTAGCATTGCCCTATCGTCAAAAAAATGAATTCATTAACCTTGGAATCGGCTGGTCATTTTAAATGGAAAGAAGAAAATTTATACAGACAGGGTGTAACGCATGCATGGCATTGGGAAGCGTTATTTTGATCAATTCGATGAGTTCATGCAGCCCAAAATTATCTATGGCTAAGGTTACTGAAAAAGATATGAAATTTTCGATTCCCGAAAGCGAGATGGCTACGTCGGATGTGAAACTGGTAACGATTAAGAATTTTGACTATGATGTGTTCATAAAAAAAAATAGTGACCACACCTACCTTGCCCTTGCTATGATTTGCACCCATGCAGGCCATTCATTGGTAAGAACTGGGGAGAAATTTTACTGCTCTCTTCATGGCAGTGAATTCGATATTACCGGAAAAGTATTGAAGGGGCCAGCCGAAAGAAACATGGTTCATTTACCTATCACCATTAATAATGGAGCGCTCGAAGTAACACTCGTTGATGCTGCGTCTATATAAATGTTTAAACAATAATAAAATTCTCCTGTTAAAAATTAATTCGCATGAAAAAATTTCAAAGCATATGGTTCATCCTCTTTATTTTCTTTTCAATTACCGCCTGCCGCAAAGCTAAAAGTGGTGGAACTACTGATGATTTTGACACACTTAAACAAACTGTACTGGCTGATTTTGTTGACAATGTTGCCATTCCGCAATATCAAAATTTTTCCGCAATTGCCAACACTTTGAACGCAGATGTTGTTGCCCTTGATGCAGATGCAACAGAAGTAAACCTGGCAAAAGCAAGACAGTCATGGAAAGATTTGAGAACATCCTGGGAACAATGTGAGGGATTTTTATTTGGGCCTGTCGAAGACGACAACTATGACCCGAATATGGACACCTGGCCCGTAGATTATAACCAATTGGATTCACTGTTGGCAAGTTCTAATCCTCTTGCGATTAGTGATATCCAGAATTTAAGCACATTGTCGCTGCGTGGCTTTCACCCGATAGAATATATTTTGTGGGGTGTGGACGGTAATCGCAGTGCAGCCTCCATCACGGCAAGAGAAAAAACATATATGATAAGCCTTACAAAAGATTTACAAAATAATGCGAATTCATTAAATAGTAGCTGGATCACCGGTGCCGGCAATTTTGGCAAAGAGGTAAAAACAGCAGGATCGGGAAGCACTGTATATTCAAAAAAACAGGAAGTGTACCTTGCCATAACTGAGGCAATGATTGGAATTTGTGATGAAGTAGGAGGAGGAAAAATGGCCGAGCCATTTGATGCGCTCGATAGCAATATTGTAGAATCTCCTTTCAGTAATAATTCTACAATTGATTTTAAAAATAATATCATTGGCCTGGGGAATGTTTATAACGGTACTTTCTCCGGAACTGGCAAAGGAATCACTAATCTTGTTGCAGCAAAAAATGTATCCCTGGATAATAAAATAAAACAACAAATCTCCGCTGCTGTTAGTTCTTTTAACGCCATTACACTATCTTATGAAGAAGCAATATTTGATCAGCGCACTCAAATTACTTCTGTAAGAACAACCCTGGAAACATTGAAAACCACATTGGAAGAAGCGTTAAAACCGTTTATCGTACAGTATATCACCGATTAATTTTTTATGAAGATTCAGAAATCATTTATTGTTACAGCCTTCTTACTTCTGCCTGTGACATTAATGATGTGTAGAAAGCCAGGTACATTTAATGAAGATGAGATCGATCCAAGGTTATCTGGCGGCGCGGCGACGGTTTTTGATGAAACAAGCCGTGCATTTACCCATAATATTAATGGCCTCGATAGCAGGGATTTGCATGTGCATGGCCTGGGTGACAGCAGGTTTGAAGGGAGCTTTGTGACACCTCCGGCACTGATTAATCCCGGCCTGGGGCCAGTTTTCAATAATGTGTCTTGTATTTCATGTCACCACAATGATGGCAAAGGAACACCAACCTTTGGCAGCGTAAACTCTTCGATGCTTATGAGGTTAAGCCTTAAAGATATCGAGGATGCTCACGGAGGACCTGTAGCAGTACCCGGCTTTGGGCTACAACTGCAGGACGTCTCTACATTTGGGATCCCTGCAGAAGCAAAGGTGAGCATAGCGTATACTGAATCAGCTTATACTTTTGCTGATGGAGAAACGGTGCACCTGAGAATGCCTGCATATACCATTCAAAACGCTTACGCTTCGCTTCCGGCTGATTATTTATTTTCACCGCGTATGGCGCCATCGGTTTTCGGAATTGGGCTACTGGCTAATATTCCTGAATCAACAATACTTTCATTCGCAGATGAAAATGACAAAGACCATGATGGCATCAGCGGAAAACCCAATTACGTGTGGAACCCTCACACAGGCACTATGCAATTGGGAAGATTTGGCCTTAAAGCCAATACTTCGGAAATCAAAGTACAGGTTGCCAGCGCTTACCAGCAGGATATGGGTGTAACTAATTCAATTTTTCCAAATGAAAGTTCGTATGGACAAATTCAATCCGATGGACTCGATGACGATCCTGAACTACCCGACAGCATCTTAAATGCTGTTGCATTTTACGTGCGCACTTTAGCCGTGCCTGCGAGACGTAATGTTGCGGACGCTGGTGTAAAACAAGGTGAAAAAATATTTACACAAATAAACTGTACCGGTTGTCATAAGCCCACTATATACACGGGTGTTGATGTAACAGCACCTACACTAAGCAACCAGCGTATTCACCCTTACACCGATCTTTTGCTGCATGATATGGGAGATGGGCTCGCCGATAACAGGCCGGATTTCGCCGCCACAGGCAGTGAATGGAGAACACCTCCGCTTTGGGGTGTAGGCCTCCTGCAAAGAACGAATGGCATCCCTTATTATTTACATGATGGAAGAGCCCGCACTTTTGAAGAAGCAATTTTATGGCACGGAGGGGAAGCAGCCCAGGCAAAGCAAAAATTCACAGAGCTTTCCACCGCAGACAGGAAATCACTAATGCAGTTTTTAAAATCATTATAATACCCCTTAAAAATAAATTTTCCAGGGCCCGGCGAAGTCCCGGCTGACGGTGTTGGATGCGGCATGGTCTCCCAAATATATCAGATAAACTCTTTGATATACCAATTTATTTGTCCTGCAATACTTTTGTCGTTACCAGCAATTGCCCGATGTGACGCATGGTATGTTCTGCTGCATGCACATATAAGCCAATTAAGGTGGTGGGAATTTTCTTCCGCCCAATTGTTCTCGCTTCAGTTAGTGTATCAATATTTACATGACTCAATTCATTAATTGAAAGATCAACCTGTTTGTCAAACAATTCTATTAACTCCACCAGGGAAGACAAAGTCTCGTGCTGATTTCCTTCAATAGAAAGCGCATATAATTGATCGGAACTTAGCGCTTGTTTTCTACCGTAAGTAAAAAGTCTGTCAAGAACCCCTGTTAAATGCTGCAAATGGAAAGCAGGTGATGCAACCCCACAAGGCCTTTCCCATAAAAGGTTTTCCGGAAACGTATTCATCATATCCGACAGTTCCTCCCGCGCTTGTAATAATGCATGGGCCACGGGCTGTAACAACGCAGGAATATTTTCTATTGGTCCCCGTTGCCATACTTCCTTTTTATTTTCCATAAATATTCACTTAGTATTTAAATTTTAAAATAAAGATAATATATGGAGGTACGGTGTTTCCGTGGAAGATTGCCGAGATTTTTTCTATCCCTTTTCATCCCAATTATCCCCAACGAAAGAACTGAAGCGCACCCAGGCAGCCCGGGCCTTTTTTTGAATAAAAAAATCATCGGTATCAACATCAATGATCGATGGTCCTATTTCTTTACTATTTGAAAAGTTGTGAAATGGGTAGCATTAAGCCAACTACTTTTTATACGGCACAATAATAGTTAAAAGAATGCAGCGTATTACTATCGTATCCCTCCTAAGAATGCATTGATTCAAAGGGACCGGTGAATGTGACGTAAAGTAACAGAGATTACCTGCGGTACTTGTTGCTGTTGTTATTTTTCCAATCAGGTGCCGGCCTCTCTTCTGCCTGTGTTACCACCAATGGCTTTTTCCCAAGTGAAATATCTTTAAGATTTTCGATAGCATTTCGTGCGTCTGTGTCATTTGGCATTTCGACGAATCCAAACCCCTTGCTTTTCCCGGTTTCTTTATCGATGGCAACCCTGGCAGTAGCGACGGTACCAAATTTCTCAAATATTTCTTCCAGTTCAGCATTATCCAGATCATAAGGCAAACCGGCTACAAATAGTTTCATATTTTATTTTTTGTAAAACTACGCAACTTATATTGTGATTGTTAGTGATGAATAATAATATTGATGAAAGGCGGCCTGGGGCTCTTTTCCTCTACTGATTTATAAAATTTATTTATTTACTACTATACTAACATATGGTTTTGCGGTATTTGACGAAGAAATATTTGTACCTTCAGCATAATATAAAGGATATTAGGTATTTTATTGATACAATAGAACAAAACACAAAATTAAAAATTAAGCAAAAAAATTATGAGTAAATCGCAGGAGACATGGAATAAGAAGGAAAGAGAAAAGAAAAAACAAAAAAGCAGGAAGGATAAAGAGGAGAAGAAACAAGAGCGAAAAGAACATGCCAAGGAAGGAAAAAGCTTTGACGACATGCTTGCCTATATAGATGAAAATGGAAACCTTTCTTCAACGCCCCCCGATCCTTCGAAAAAGAAAAAAGTAAGACTGGAAGATATTCAAATTGGTGTTCCCAAACAAGCTCCCGCCGATCCGGCTGACGCAATAAGGAAAGGGACGGTTACTTTTTTTAATGAATCCAAAGGATATGGATTTATTAAAGACCAGGTAACGCAGGAAAGCATTTTTGTTCATGCAAATGGCTTACTAGACCAAATAAAGGAAAATAGTAAAGTTATTTTTGAAGTTGAGATGGGCCCAAAAGGACCAAATGCATTAAATGTTAAGCTAACCAGCTAAGGTTCCTGGCGCTATTATTATTCGCAGATAAATTTTTTAATTGTTACAATGTCGCATTAGTCAATTAGCAACATTCATCCTGATGGTAATGTAAGTGGTAATGCTGCCGCTTGAATTATCAGCAGTACTGTTATGATTATTAGGGCAACCGCTACCGCCTGAATTTACATTTGTTTTTGTATTACTCAGCACTACCTCATCTATGCCGCTGTAATTGGCAGCAGGTATATATTTATAAACCATAACCCCGCTTTTGCTATCCAGGGCTGCCTCGCTCAACTGGAAATGAGAAGCCTGCCGGCTGATCGTCACTGTTCCGGAATTCTCAACAGGCAGTTGATAGATTCCATTGGTTGCAACTGTTGCGTTCACTACATTGCTGCGCGCCGGGGCGACTGCGTTAACTGGAGATTCTTTTGAGCAGGACTGAAACACTCCCAGGATGCCCAGTAAATATACCGGAGCCACGAATAGCTTTCTCATAAAAATTAATTTTAAAGAAAATTAACCTTTTTTAGAGAAATTAAAAAATAAAACTCACTGGCCTTCCAGGAGTTTATACATCTCATCAAGTTTCGGAGAAAGTATGATCTCAGTTCTCCTGTTCTTTGCCCTTCCTTCTATTGTTGAATTACTTTCAATAGGATCATAATAACTATGCCCGGACGCTATTACTCTTACGGGATCAACTTTATAATTATCAACAAGCACACGCACTATCGCATTTGCGCGGGCCGTGCTCAGGTCCCAGTTGTCTTTGAAGCGGCCGCGAATAGGAATGCTGTCGGTATGCCCTTCGATGTTCACAGCAACATCATTATTTACATTGAGTACCGACGCAAGTTTTGATAGTGCATCCACCCCGTTGGGATTAACCACAGCGCTTCCTGAAGGGAATAATAAATTTTCAGAAAGCCTTACGTATACTTTGCCATTTTTTTGAGTTACAGAAAGATCGCTGGAATTAAACCCTTTCAATGCTTCTGTCATCTTGTTCTTTAACTCGTTGGATTGTGCTTTTTGCTGGTCAAGTAAAGCCTGCAGACTTTGTAATCTTTGTTGTTGTTGTTGAAGCCTTTTTTGTTGCTCCTGCAATGTTTCTTTACTCTGGCTTAATTGATTTTGCTGATCTGAGGTCTGTTGGCCGAGTTGATTTATTTGATTACTCAGGCTGGCAATTTTTGCATTGAGATCCGTTATATTACTTTTCATCGATGCAATATTATTAGCAAGCCTGGAACTGTCTTCGCGCAAAGCTGCTGTTTGCATCTGGGATTGGGTTAAAAGCCGTTTAGCAACACAACTGGTAAAAAGGCAAATAATAATCGCCAGGGATATATATTTTTTCATAATTATGGTTTTTACAATTTGGTTGCAAATAGTGCGCCCTTAATTGATTCAAGCACAAAGTAAATACTTTCAAAACAAATGAGAAATAATGGATGAGATTGAATGATGATGCGGATAATTTCCAGGGCGCATTACTTTTCGGTAACATTACTTTATCGGGTTGCTTGCCAGGTTCGTTAAGTGCGATCTTTACAACCAGCTAAAAGTGTTTTGGCCGGCCATCCTTTATATCGGGGAAAAAGTTTTCTTAGCAAATATTTATTAATCAATATCCCCTAAACGTCAATGCAATTGTATAGCTAGCGGAACCGAAATCATTCACCTGACCCTTTCAAAATGATAGTTCCCTTTTATGTGCTGGTTAAAATATATCCCTTTTTAGAAAGCCGCTTTCATCTCGCTGAATGTGTCTTCCGGAACATTTTTATAGTCATAGATGCGGCCAGGTATGAAAATTATCCGCAGGGTCATTGTCGCAGCATCCTTATTGCATTGTTGAAACCACAGACGATGGCATAATTTCTTTAGGTATTGTTTTTATCAGCAATTACAAACCTTGTACCATTCTTACTTTTATAGCCCTGGCTATTATTCCGTGACCTAATAACCTGTGGTCAGTGCAACAGTTAATTTTTCAATATGGTAAACTCGACTCTCCTGTTTAGTTGTCTTCCATCATCGGTATCATTAGTCGCTACCGGTTTCGTTTCACCATAACCGTGAGAAGTAATCCTGTTGCTGTTAATACCTTTGGAAATAATATACTCCATTACAGACCTGGCACGGTTATCACTTAACTTAAAATTATAGTCGTCACTACCCCTGCTATCTGTGTGGGCGCTCATTTCAATCTCAATTGCAGGATTTTCTTCGAGGAGTTTTACAACCCTGTTTAGCTCGATATATGATTCCGCGCGAAGATCCCACTTATCAAAATCAAAGAACACGTTATTCAATCTTATCACCTGGCCTATTTCAATCGGTACCAGGTATAGGTCCTTGTGTATCTCTTTATACCCAGCCTTAATCAATGAATCCAGGTTGAGGTTTTCGGAGATTGCAAAATAGTGATCGGCCGATGCGCGAATGCTGTAGTTACGGTTATAAGGAAGCACAATCTTAAATGCCCCGTCGTAGGGATTGGACAGGGCATTGCCGGCTTCCACCCCGTCGGGCAAGGTTTCGTAAACAAGGGAAGCACTCAGCGGGCGTTTTGTTTTCGCATTATAAACATTACCGCTTACCAATACTACCGGATCGGGTTTCTCTTTTTCCAACAATTTAATTCTCACGATATCACTCCCGCCATAGGTATCAAGGGCCGTGGTCATATACGCATATTCGCCGCCGGCATCCAATGTAAAAAATGCATCCCATTCCGGTGTATTTATCGGACCACCAAGATTCACAGGATCACTCCATTTCTGCCAGGTCTTGTCGAGTCGCTTTGTCATCCAGATATCGTTATCTCCCAAGCCGCCCGGGCGATCACTGCTGAAATACAATGTCTCACCATCTGAAGCGAGGTAAGGTGTCATTTCATTATATTTTAGAAGGTTTATTTTCTTACCAAGACTTTTAGGTTCGGTCCAGGAACCGTCTTTTTCCAGGAAACATACATACAGGTCATTTTTGAAACTACCTTCGATTTCAGACATGTAGAGTAACAATGTCTGTCCATCGTTTGCCATAGTAGCACCATATTGATTTCCCCGGTCGTATTTTTCATAATTTTTTATTGTCAACATTTCCGGCTTACTGAAGTTGCCGTATTTGGTGAGGTGGCTCATGCTTACCCCATTACCCATATAGTCGCCATTTATAAAAGCATTTCTTATCAATATCCTGTTGTTATCAGGAGATATCCAAAAGACCGCGTTATATTCTGTTGTATTTAAAGGATATTCCAAATGCTCTGCCTCACTCCACTTGCCCGAAGTATCACGCTCAGAAAACCAGATATCCTGTGAGTTGGGCACTGAATTATATTTTGTATTGGCGGGATCGTTTTGCCGGATGAAAAATAACAAATTGCCATCAGCGGAAATGGTCGGTCTTAGTTCTCCAAACCGCGTGTTAATGTTTTCACCAATGTTTTCAATTTTAAGAATCGTGCCTGCCGTAATGATATTTTCTTTTTGAGGCTTTAATCCTAACGTGTCCGGAGTGACGATATTCAATGGTTGGGCCATAGAATAAAAAATGCAGAAACATAAAACGGAAAGCAGGTACAGTTTTTTCAAGGCATTTAAATTTGGTCAGTATAATAACGCAAAAGCGAATTAAATAATATTCAAGGGTGAGAAATTTAGGCTGGCTAATCCCGGATGCAAAAAAGATTTGCTGTACCGCAGGCATTATGCAACGAAAAAACTTCTGCAGGTGAGTACAGAAGTTTCATGAAGATAAACTTCAAAATAAATTAATCCTGGGTTTGGTGGTTTTTGAGGATAAATTGGATAGCCTTTTTAGGGGCTGGTTTTCATCGGGATAAATTAGTTATTAAAAGGTATTGAATTTAAAAAAAAAGAAGTTGACTGATATCAGATCTTATTTGGTTTTCCTGGATTGGGAATGGTTCTTTTCAATGGACTTGGATTTTTGATTAATGTTGTTGAACATCAATCAACTTCTGGAACAAAGATACAGCGTGAGCAACCGTTCACAAGAGCACTACTGCCTGATATTTCAAATACGGTATTTACTGTGTTGATCGTATATCAACGGTTTATAACCGGTAAACCCGACATCAAAAAACACGTAGTAGTACGAGTTAACGGAAAAATTTCAGGGCCTCCAAGCAAAATAAACCTGAATTATATTATTACAACTATTTGAAAACGTGTAATTTATATCAAAAGATTAATATTTTTATTGCAACAAAGATT
>JBDTLZ010000352.1:0-4642 GCA_039934515.1 Ginsengibacter sp. | reverse complement strand
TTATTAGCTATTGGATAAATTTAATGATTTGAGTCTTGCGACAATTTGGATTGCAACCAGGCAAGGCGCCCCGGATAATTTTGGAAAATTTTAATGAGGTATCTTAATAAAGGATATCTTTTGAACAGTTTGCAAAATTTACGATGAAAAAGATTTTACTTTTTATTGTCTGTACAGGTCTTACCCAATTCCTTTTTTCACAAATCTCTTTGTGCTCCTGGAATTTGCAGGATTTCGGCGGTACTAAAAGTGATGCTGAAATAGATTTTATTGCCAATACCCTGAAAGATTATGATGTTCTTCTCATACAGGAAGTAGTTGCCAAGGATGCTGCGGGTGCACAGGCCGTTGCGAGGCTGCATGCCGCCTTAAACAGTAAAGGTGCAAAATGGGCTTATGCTATCAGCGATGTAACTTCGGGGAGCGCATATAAAGCGGAACGATATGCATTTATATGGAAAACAAGTAAGTTGGCCATAATCGGTAAAGCCTGGCTTGAGAAAAAATACAATATGGAAATTGATCGCGAGCCTTACTTTGCCACTTTTAAAGCAGGCGGTAAGCTTTTTACCCTTGTAAACTTTCATTCAATTACAAAAACCAGGCAGCCGGAAAAAGAAATAAAATATTTAAGATTCCTTCCTTCTGAATACCCCGATAAGAATCTAATTTTTTGCGGAGATTTTAACTGCCCTCAATCCAATACGGTTTTTAAGCCGTTAAAAACAATGGGTTATAAGCCAATATTTACCGGGCAAAAGACTTCATTGAGAGAATCGTATGTTAATAATGATTGTCTTGCTTCCGAGTTAGACAATATGTTTTACAATACTTCCAAAATAACTTTTCTGAAGTCGGGCGTCGTATATTTTTATAAAAGTTTTACTACTATAAAAGAAGCAAGGAATATTTCCGATCATATACCAATCTACTTTCAATTTAGTCTGGATTAAATGCAGTACCTGGATCAAATCATTTTAATGATGTATTATTTCATTGTATTTCTGTTGCAGGAATTGGTACCCGCTTGTTCTGTATTCGGGAGAAGACACTGTAAAATGATCCCCCGGATAATATCCGAAAACAAAATGTGCATCCACCTTTTTCATTTCATCTTCCAATAAATGAACCGCATAATTTAATAAGAAATTATCCTGGTTGCCCACCGAAACCCTGATCTTTCCATCCAAATCTTGTTTAAGATGATCCCAGTTGCTTCTAAGGTACAATGATAAGTCATAATTCTTCCAATGATCAACGGTTACCGGGTCAATATCACCAGTGTAAGGATCACAGAGTTTCCTGGGTGTACCATCGTTATTTTTAACACTGAATACAGCATCAAATGAATGCATTTGTTCTCCCCGGTAAATTACATTTTCCATGGCGTACATATTTTTCATAGTTATCCATGGGAAGCGACCCGCTATGGTGCCGGCCATTCTTAACGCGCTGTCTTTACCATAATACATATTTTTATCTGTATAAAGATCAATTTGCTGAAAGTTCCTGAAATCAACGGGATCCGGCGAACTTGACCAGCATGCGGCAAATATTGCAGGGTAATGGATTTGTAAATATAAGACGGTCCATCCACCACTACTATGCCCTGTCAATAACCTTATTGGATTGCACCGGTACTTTTGTTCGATAGCGGGTATCAGTTCCCGGGTAAGAGCATCGCCCCAGGGCCCGTTATTGTCGCTGTTCGCGTAAACGGAATGTCCCAACGGGCAATTGCCATCAAGAAACACCCTTATGCACGGAGTGGTATCTATCGGCTGACTTTTAATGTCAGCACCAGAGAAAGAATGATAGTCACCACCATACCCTGATACCCAGTAAAGTACCGGAAATTTCCTGTCTGGCTGTTCATAATATTCTTTTGGTAAGAGTACTGCGGCATCAACAGTCATTGGCTTTTTATGAAATGCTGTCAATAACGCTGAGGATATTTTTTCTTCCTTTATGAATTGTGTTTCAACAAAAACCTGTTGCTTTATTACTTCACTGCATACGATATTGAAAACCTGCTCCCTGTTTTTGGTGAACTTAACGGTGACCGGCGCATTGTATACATTACCGGGGCTACTACCTATGGAGCGCCCCCCGGAATTTTCATCCCAAACGGCCTGCAAGTGATATTCACCACGTTCAACATCCGACAATGCCACAGGATATGATACGGCAGCGTCATCAAATATTACCTTCTCGCCGGGCTTTATATTTTTTACAGAAATCGAATAGCAGGGAAATTTTTCTACTCCAATCATTTCATCTTTTGGGCTTTTACTTTCTTTGGAAAAATATAAAAATACTTTCCCGGAAAAATTTTGATGAAAGGCACCTGGTGTATAGCTGGTGGCGATCTTTTGACTATGGGCCCAGGTCAATGTCAATAGAGATAAAAATAGAGACGCAAGGATTTTCAATTTAATCATACTGTTTATTTTAAGCCGGAGACGGGTAAAGCCGAATTAGGCTTTACGTCGCCAAAAAACTAATATTTAAAATTTAAATATAGATCGTCCGGATGAATATTTATAACCAGGGTCTTTGATTTTTTTGTGCAGGCCTATAACTTTCTTTAAAACACTTATTTGCCAGGCCTGCACTTTTATCTCATCATGAATGCAACAAGATGGTGTTAATTCGTTTCGTTTTAGTTCAGGCTGTAAAATATTTCATAACCAGTTACGATTTATACCCAACGTTTTCCATAATGCAGCAGTATATATTATAAACAAAAATTTTAAATTATGAAAACAGGTAAAAGAGTTTTTCCATTGTTGACCTTCATACTTTTGTCGACGTCATGCCAAAAAAATATTTCTGATCAGCACGCCCAGGGTGAAACAAAACTGGTTGCCAGTAAAACGTATTTAAAAACAGGCGAGGCTGTTTCACTTAGTGTTGTACAAAGTTCTTCACAGGGGGTATTGTCGCTGGCCTCAAGGTGGACCGTCGCTCCTGGTGAAGGTGTGCATATGGACAGCGTTTATAGTTTCAGCCAAAATACAATCACATTCTCCCAGCCCGGGGTATATACGGTTAATGCCGACCTCAGAAAAGTTGAATGTTCACCGGAAGCTGCTGCACATCCGGGGCTGGATACCTGTTTCAACAGTGGCACAGATTTTACCAGTATTTCAAATACTATCACGGTTACTGGTTTATGAAATTATTAATGAAAAATGTGATGTATATTTTTAAAGGGATTTACAGGGCAAAAGTAATTGACCGAATTTAATTAGCATTTACTCCTAAATAAACCACTGAGCAAACGCAACCTTGATAAGATCATGTGATAAATATCAAATAGCAGGAATAAAAAAAACTTCGAAATCAATTTAATGATCCCGAAGCTTTTATCAAAAATCAAACCGAAATAGATGCTATGGGTTCGCCGAAACTGTTCCGTTTTGTATGAACTTGATCTGTACAGCTTTTGATGTATCAGTCTGCCCTGGGGTACCCACAAATAAAACAGTGTATATTTTACCCTGCTCCAATGTTATAGTACGGGTTGCGTTGATCGCAGATTCGTTGTTCACTTTTACTGAAACATTCCCGGGAGTAATTCCTTTAAAATCTGAAACGGAAGAGAATGGTGCATTGGTATTGAATACATCTGTTCCGTTGGAAGAAATTGTTACTAAAGGCAGCGCGGTAGAATCTGTTATTCCATTTACATAGCGTACAAATGCCTGCCCTGTTGTTGATGAAAGGCTGTCAAGATTATCTTTCACAATAACATTCCTGTAGTGACCATTTGTTCCCAGTGCAAAAACGGAATAGTAGGCGCTATCTGCAAAAAGCTGGCTGGCCGTTGCGAGCGTTGCTCTTGAATTGGCATCATACGAGGCCACATCGCGGCTGCCAACATATATTCCCAGGTAACTCCCCGTATAGTTAGTGTACTGAAGCGGGAAATTGACAAGATTATTACCTGAGAGCGTAAAGCCAATAGATTCCTGATCGGGCATAAGGTTAAAGGCCATCAACCCCGCTACAGGTGGCTGGCTACCGGTCTCCAGCGTTTTTTTACAGGCGCCGAATAAAAGACTTACTAACAAGAAACCTGCTAATGGAACTGTATGCCGGCGCAGGGAAAAAAATATTTTTTTCATATTTTACAAATAATTTTAAGAGGTGATGAAATTTGGTACGTGTTGTATTTATGTAAAATTAACCCCGGCAGATGTTTGTTAAAAGTTAAAAGGAATATTGTGGATTTGTATTATTATTATTTTAACACAAATACTGAAAAGGCAGGTAAATCCGGGGCTCTTTTAAGTTTTTCTTATGAATTGGATGTTCCCGGGTGTGCAACTGATTACTACTGCCTTTGAATCACAGCCGAATACCGGCTCTTACATATATTGATACCCGTGCATTATAATAAAATTCTTAACGGGATCAGTGAACACAAGCCAGGTTAAAAGTTTATCAATGGTTGAAGTCATCCCGTTATAATTTTATTGTTACATGAAGTTTATGAAAAGTGAATAGGGTGCATTTCGAATTGTCGCATCACTAAAATCATTAAATTTATCCAATAGCTAATAACGCTCAATAATAAGAAGAGTTGTTCCCCTTTAGGGGTTAGGGGCAAGAGCGACAAATTGGAATGCACCCAGTG
>JBDTLZ010000351.1:0-16420 GCA_039934515.1 Ginsengibacter sp. | reverse complement strand
TCGCTGAATTTTTAAATGCTTTTGTAAGAAATGCCGACGTGGTTAAAATGGCAAATCTTGCGCAATTGGTGAACGTTATAGCAACTATATTTACCAATGAAACCGGCATGTTTAAACAAACTATCTTTTTCCCTTTGCAATTATTCAGCAACAATGTGTATGGAACTTCACTTGAGATTTTCGTAGACAGTAAAACTTACAATACCAGCAAGTTCCTTTTGGGGCCGGGAGAAACATCAACCCTGCAAAAGAATATCCCTTATCTTGATGTATCCGCTACTTATCAAAATGGAGAGCTTGTTGTAAATGTTGTTAACCGAAATAAAGATGAGGCAATTACTAGGGATATTATTTCTCAAAATGGAGCATTCCCAGGAGATTTTGTTCTATCAGAAATAAATTTACTTATTCCTTTCCGGCACATTCATTTACAATGCTCAAAGGAAAAATTCAAAAATAGTTGAACCAGAGAAATATATTTTTAACCATCGAATACAAAAAAAGTAATATGAAAAAATTGAAAAATAGTTGGCCGTTAGCATTATTTATTACATTGTCAATTGCATCCTGTACCGGCAATAATGATAGTAAAAAAGAAGAGGCAGGTAAACCAGATACCATCAAAGCTGGTATTTCAAGAGCCGAATGGGGAGACGTCGATAACAAAAAGGTTTACCTGTTTACGTTAACCAATTCAAAAGGCGCTGAAGTAAAGATCACCAGCTATGGCGGCATAGTTACTTCTTTTGTAACAGCCGATAAAACGGGTAAAAAATCAAGCATCATCATTGGATTTGACAGCTTAACTAGTTATTTGCAAAAGCCTCCGTATTTCGGTGCCCTTATTGGCCGTTATGGAAATCGTATCGGCAATGCAAAATTTACTTTGGAGGGTAAAGAATATAAATTAGCTGCCAATGATGGCAAAAATACCTTGCATGGCGGATTAAAAGGCTTCGATAAGGTTGTATGGGATGCAACCATAGTGAATGATTCTGTACCGGCTTTGACACTTAACTATGTAAGTAAAGATGGTGAAGAAGGTTATCCTGGTAATTTAAAAGTTACTGTTCAATATATGCTCACTGAAAACAATGAATTAAAAATTGCCTATGATGCAGAAACAGACAAGGCAACGCCAGTTAACTTAACCAATCATAGTTACTTTAATTTGTCGGGTGACGTGGCTAATACGATACTTAGTCATACATTGATGATCGACGCAAACCATTACACTCCTGTTGACAACACTTTAATTCCTACCGGGGAGATAAAAGATGTTAAAGGCACGCCATTTGATTTTACAACCGCAAAAGCGATTGGCAGAGACATAGATTCTGTAAAAGGTGGTTATGATCATAACTGGGTATTGAATAAAAAAGATGGTTCGTTACAAAAAGCCGCCGTTCTTTCAGATTCTGCCAGTGGCAGATCATTGGAAGTCTACACCACCGAACCGGGCCTGCAATTCTATACGGGTAATTTTTTAGATGGTAAGTTTGCCAACCATGATGGTAAGGCTATTAATCTTCATACAGCCCTTTGCCTGGAGACACAGCATTTTCCCGATTCTCCCAACAAAACAAATTTTCCATCAACAATATTGAAGCCGGGAGAAAAATATCATTCGGAAACAGTTTATAAAGTTGTGATAAATTAATCCCAGGTAATGAATACAACACTTCCTGTATATATTTTACTGCTCTCGATTTTCATCCCGGGAGTGAAGGAAGCGTATGCACAGGAAGACACCGTTTCTATCTCTATCGATAATAATAAAATTGCTGGCACCTTTATTCCATTATGGGGTTACTTCGGATATGATGAAGCCAATTATACTACCACGAAAAATGGCAAAAAATTATTATCTGAATTAGCTTCTTTAAGTACGCAACCTGTTTATGTGCGTGTGCATAACCTCCTGACAACCGGAGATGGCAAAGCTGCATTGAAATGGAGCTCTACCAATGCCTATACAGAAGACAAAAATGGTAATCCGGTTTATAACTGGTCTGTGGTTGATTCTATTTTTGATGTATTTATAAAACGTGGTATAAAACCTATCGCCGAAATTGGATTTATGCCGGAAGCCCTTTCGGTAAAACCACAGCCATATCGTCATCACTGGAAGCCGGGACTGTCGTATGATTCTATTTATACGGGCTGGGCGTATCCACCCAACAGCTACCAAAAGTGGTCTCAATTAATTTACATGTGGGTAAAACATTGCCGCAGGCGTTATGGGGAAGCTGAAGTGAAAACCTGGTATTGGGAAGTTTGGAACGAACCAAACATTGGTTATTGGAAAGGGACTATGCAGGAATATTTTACCTTATATGATTTCACGGCCGACGCAGTAAAAAGGGCTTACCCCGATGCCCGGGTAGGCGGCCCTACTTCCGCAGGTCCACGGTGGGATAAGGCTGCGGATTTTCTCAAAGCATTTTTAGCACATTGTACAAATGGTAAAAATAGTGCAACTGGTAAAACGGGATCGCCCCTTGATTATATAACTTTTCATGCCAAAGGCGCACCGGTTGTAGTAAATAATAGTGTCCAGATGAATATGGGGGTTCAGTTGCAGGATGTGGCAAGGGGGTTTGAAATAATAAATACTTTCCCTTTTTTAAAGCGATTGCCGGTAATTATTGGAGAGTTTGATCCGGAAGGTTGCGCTGCCTGTTCGATGCAATTCAATCCCCAGAATGCTTACCGTAATGGAACAATGTATTCAGTGTACACCGCGGCATCTTTTGCCCGGTTATATGCCATGGCATATAAATACCAGGTGAACCTGCGTGGTGTCGTGAGCTGGTCATTTGAGTTTGAAGGTCAACCCTGGTTTGCGGGGTTCCGTGATCTTGCCACCAATGGAGTTGATAAGCCTGTTCTCAATGTGTTCCGCATGTTTGGAATGATGAAAGGGAACATGCTCATGATAAACAATCCAGGTAGTTTATCGCTTGAAGAAAACATTGACAGCAGCGTTCGGGGAAATAAGCCTTATGTGGATGCATTGGCGGTTTCGGAGACAAAAAATATGTATATTATGGTTTGGAATTATCATGATGCTGATAATAAAAAAATTGAGGCAGCTATTAAACTATCGCTTCTAAATATTCCTGGCAAAAGCGCCCTTTTAAGCCTGTATCGGGTTGACGAAATAAATAGTAATTCATACACCCAATGGAAGAAAATGGGCGCCCCGCAGGTTGTTAATGACGAACAACTCCGGGAGCTTGAAAATTCGGGAAAATTAAAAATGATTGGCGCATCAGAACGATTGAGAATCTTGGAGGGGAACATAAATTACCAGTTAATTTTACCCGGGCAAGGGGTAGCATTATTAAAAGTAAGCTGGTAATTTTTGAAAGAAAACGCAAAAAAATGCCATGTGATTAAATGACCCGGGTACTTCGTTTATTGCCCGGATATTTGGAGGATCCAATAAGTTCAGTCGTGTTGTTGGTTTTCCTTGTAAGTGAGTAAGACGAAATTAGAATAACTAAAAAATAAAAAAGATGCAACAGGAATCTTATGTTATTGGTGTTGATTATGGCAGTGACTCGGTACGTACCATTATTGCAAATGCGTCTAACGGCCAGGAAATTGCGGCTGCTGTTTTTTATTATCCGCGCTGGAGGGATGGCTTGTTTTGTAACCCATCAATAAACCAGTTCAGGCAGCATCCCTTAGATTATGTGGAAGGTATTGAAGACACCATTAAACGATGTGTACTGCAGGCAGGTAGTGGTATTGCAGCAAATATCAAGGCTATAGCAATAGATACAACCGGTTCAACACCCGTTGCCGTGGATGCAACTGGGACACCGCTGGCATTACTTCCTGCTTTCGAAAAAAATCCTAACGCCATGTTTGTATTATGGAAGGACCACACGGGGGTAAAAGAAGCTGCTGAAATTAATGAACACGTAAAAAATTTTACTATCAATTACCTGCAATTCGTAGGAGGTATTTATTCATCTGAATGGTTTTGGGCAAAGCTGCTTCACGTGCTGAGGGATGACAAACAGGTTAGGGATGCGGCCTATTCCTGGGTTGAACATTGCGACTGGATTCCTTTTCTGTTAACGGGCGGCAAAGATATTCACCAAATGAAACGAAGTGTATGTGCGGCGGGGCATAAAGCTTTATGGTCTGGGGAGTTTGGTGGCCTCCCACCGAATGAGTTTTTTGCATCTTTAGATCCCGTTCTGGATGGTTTTACTTCGCGCTTATTTACAGAAACCTATACATCTGATACCGCTGTTGGCACCCTTTCCCCTGAATGGGCAAAGCGCCTGGGTTTACCGCAGGGTGTAATAGTGGGGGTTGGCGCATTTGATGCGCACATGGGTGCTGTCGGCGGCCAAATAGAGCCTTACCATTTAAGCAAAGTTATGGGAACATCAACATGTGACATGCTTGTTGCACCATTGCACGAAGTAGAAGGGAAACTGGTAAAAGGAATTTGCGGGCAGGTATCCGGCTCCGTTATACCCGGCATGATGGGAATGGAAGCCGGGCAAAGCGCTTTTGGCGACGCGTACGCATGGTTTAAAAATATACTGGCGTGGCCGCTGCATAATATCCTTCCACAATCATCCATCATTGACAGCGATACCTTGAAAAAACTCATAGCGGAAACCGTTGACAAAATAATTCCGGAACTAAGCAGGCAGGCGGAACAACTACCGCTCGAAGAAAATGCAGAACTCTCCTTAGATTGGATGAATGGCAGGCGTACTCCCGATGCTAACCAGGAATTAAAAGGGGCTTTTACAGGATTAAGTTTAGGCACCGACTCGGCAAAAATGTTTCGTGCACTGGTTGAGGCAACCTGTTTTGGTGCCAGGGCAATAGTTGACCGCTTTAACGAACAGGGAGTTCCGGTAAAGGGTTTGATCGGCCTCGGGGGTGTTGCCAAAAAATCACCCTTTATTATGCAAATGATGGCCGACGTGATGGACATGCCCATCCTTATTCATAAATCAGAACAAACCTGTGCTTTAGGAGCCGCCATGTTTGCGGCGACTGCTGCCGGGCTTTATAGTAAGGTTGAAGATGCAATGGATGCCATGGGGCAAGGGTTTGATGCAGAATATCATCCGAATGCCGATAACGTTCCGGTATATAGAAAACGTTATGAACAATACAAACAATTGGGAAATTTCATCGAGCATAAGGCGGCAGCTGAAAAGGAAGTCTCTCAATCTGAATTAACATTACAAAATATATGAGCAAATATAAGACGATACGGGAGGCCGCGTATGAAGCAAATATGCAACTGCCAGAATTAGGATTGGTACTTTTTACTTTCGGTAACGTAAGTGCCGCCGACAGGGATTTAGGCGTGTTCGCCATCAAACCGAGCGGAGTGCCTTATGAAGACCTTTCGCCTGGTGACATGGTAATTGTCGACTTCGAAGGGGTTGTTGTAAAAGGTAAGCTTCGCCCCTCATCCGACACCTTGACCCACGCCGTTTTATATAAACATTGGCCAAATATTGGCGGGATCTCACATACCCATTCGACCTATGCAACAGCATGGGCTCAAACGCAACGGGATATTCCTAATTATGGCACTACACATGCCGATCATACGACATTTGATATCCCGTGTGCTGCGCCAATGAGCGATGAAATGATACAGGGAAATTATGAATACCAGACTGGTTTTCAAATCTTGCAATGCCTTGAGCAAAAGCAGTACAATTATGAGGAAATTGAAATGATCTTAGTGGGCAATCATGCGCCTTTTACCTGGGGTAAAACACCGGCAAAAGCTGTATACAATAGCGCGGTTTTGGAGGCTGTGGCAAAGATGGCCTACCTGAGCGAACAAATAAGGCCCGGAAATCCAAGACTGAAAGATGCGCTGATAAAAAAACATTTCGAAAGAAAGCATGGCGCTGATTCATATTATGGACAATGAGAATACATAGGAAGCTGTTCGGGAGGGTGTATTGAAACCAATAGTGTGGCCGTCTTTATTAAAATGAAATAGAAAAAATGAAAAAAATAATACTGCTATTTTCGCTATTGCCTTATGTTGTAGTATTTGGGCAACCAAAAGACTATCCTATACAGGCAGTAAATTTCAAGTTGGTACAACTTACTGACAACTTTTGGTTGCCAAGAATAAAAATCAATCAGAATGTTACCATTCCCGCTTCATTTGAAAGATGTGAAAATACAGGGAGGGTAAACAATTTTGTAATGGCTGCGGCAAGAAAAGGTAAGTTTGGAACAATCTTCCCTTTTGACGATACGGATATTTATAAAACCATTGAGGGCGCTTCTTTTTCGTTAAGCTTGTTCCCTGATAAAAAATTGGAAGCTTATATTGATTCGCTCATCGTAATAATTGGAAAAGCCCAGGAAGCCGATGGCTATTTATATACCGCAAGAACTATAGACCCTTCGCACCCGCATTCATGGTCAGGCCAGGAAAGGTGGGAAAAAGAACGGGAAACGAGCCATGAATTATACAATGCAGGTCATTTATACGAAGCGGCCGCTGCGCATTATTATGCAACAGGTAAACGGACTTTGCTTGGCATAGCTTTAAAAAATGCAGATCTTGTTTGTTCAGTTTTTGGCCCTGACAAAAAAAGGGTAGCACCCGGTCATGAGATTGTAGAAATGGGTCTCGTTAAACTATACCGGATCGCCGGGAAAAAAGAGTATTTGGAGACTGCAAAGTTTTTTATTGAAGAACGCGGCCATTATGCAGGATATGATGCAAATAGTAAAGACCCTTTTAAAAATGGATCTTATTGGCAGGACAATAAGCCGGTTACTGAACAGGATGAAGCAATAGGACACGCTGTAAGGGCAGGTTATTTATATGCCGGCATGGCAGATGTTGCAGCACTTACAGGCGATCCCGCCTTGTTGAATTCAATAGATAAAATATGGGAAAATGTTGCTGAGAAAAAAATGTATGTGCAGGGAGGAATAGGCGCTATCCCGGAAGGTGAAAGGTATGGCGATAATTACCAGTTGCCCAATAACAATGCATACAATGAAACCTGTGCGGCTATTGCAAATGTTTACTGGAATTACCGCATGTTCCTGCTACATGGTGATGCCCGTTATATGGACATTTTAGAAAAATGCCTTTACAATGATGTGATATCGGGCGTGGGTTTGGATGGTAAGTCTTTTTTTTACAGTAATGCAATGCAGATCAAGAATTATTTTTCTGCTCCCTCCGTTGAGCCTGAACGTGCGGGATGGTTTGAATGTTCCTGCTGCCCTACAAATCTTACCAGGCTTATCCCTTCAATTCCGGGATATGCTTACGCTTTAAAAGATGATAATGTTTACAGCAACCTTTTCATAAACAGCAATACTACTCTTATGTTGCATAATAAGCCGGTAAGTATTGTTCAGCAGAATAACTATCCCTGGGATGGTGAATTGAAGTTCACGGTTTCACTCAAGGGCACCAGTACTTTTAATCTTTTGATTCGAATTCCCGGCTGGGCGCAAAACCATGCAATGCCTACAGACCTGTATACATTTGCAAACAATTCAGATAAAAAAGTAGTAATAAAAGTAAATGGACAGCCTGTTCAATTTGATATGGAAAAAGGATATGCAGTGATCAAAAAAGTATGGAAGAAAAATGATGTGGTCGACGTAGAACTGCCTATGGAGGTAAGAGAAGTAAAAGCAAATGAAAAAGTAAAAGATGATATTGGTAAAATTGCTTTACAACGTGGCCCTATTGTTTATTGTGCTGAATGGGTAGATAATAACGGTAAAACATCTAATATTATCATTCCTTCCAATACTTCTTTCTCGACTCAATTCGAGCCTGCTCTTTTAGGTGGGGTAACCGTTGTAAAAAGCAATGTGCCTGTAATTGATATCGGCAAGGATGGGTTGACGCTTTCAACAGGCATTAAACCATTTACAGCAATACCTTATTACGCATGGGCCAACAGGGGGAAAGGGGAAATGTCAGTATGGTTCCCGGTGCGGGTACAGGACCTGGATATCGTTACAAATGAAGACGCCGGTGTTCCCGGTTCAAAATAATGCATAAATGATAAGATATTATAAAACCAAAATGAAAAAATGATTAGCCTAAAACAATTTGAGGTATGGTTTGTAACCGGTAGCCAGCATTTGTATGGAGAAGAAACATTAAGACAGGTGGCTGAGCATTCACAAGCAATCGCAACATCTTTAAGTAACTCGGCACAAATTCCGGTAACCGTTATTTGTAAGCCCGTTGTAAAAACAACCGAAGAAATTTATGCCGTGTGCCAGGAAGCAAACCATGTAAAAACCTGTATCGGTATTATAGCCTGGATGCATACATTTTCTCCTGCAAAAATGTGGATTGGCGGATTGAAGATCTTACAAAAACCATTGTGTCATTTTCACACACAATTCAACAGGGATATCCCATGGAATGATATTGATATGGACTTCATGAATACCAACCAGAGTGCACATGGTGACAGGGAATTTGGTTTTATTATGACAAGAATGCGCATTAACCGCAAAGTAGTGGTAGGGCATTGGCAGGATAAGGATGCATTGGCCCAGATTGGTGTATGGGCAAGGGCTGCAGCCGGATGGCATGACTGGCAGGGAGCAAAATTTGTTCGCTTTGGCGATAACATGAGGTACGTTGCAGTAACCGACGGTGATAAAGTGGAGGCCGAATTGAAATTTGGGTTTTCGGTAAATACACATGGAATTGGAGATCTTGTGAAAGTAATTAATGAAGTAAGCGATGCTGATATTTCTGTTTTAATTAAAGAATATGAAGATCGCTATCAACTCGCCGATAGCCTCAGAAAAGGTGGCGAAGGACGGCAATCGCTGATCGAAGCGGCAAAGATTGAAATTGGGTTGCGCACTTTTCTCCAGGAAGGAAATTTCAAAGGATTCTCTGATACTTTTGAAGATTTGCATGGCATGGTTCAGCTTCCGGGTATTGCAGCCCAGCGGCTAATGAACCAGGGCTACGGATTTGCAGGCGAAGGCGACTGGAAAACTGCAGCGCTGGTGAGGGCCATGAAAGTAATGGGTAGTGGATTGCCTGGTGGTAATGCATTTATGGAAGATTATACCTATCATTTTGATCCCGGTAATTCACTGGTATTGGGTTCACATATGCTTGAAGTGGATGAGTCAATTGCTGAGGGAGAAATTTCATGCGAAGTTCATCCGTTAGGAATTGGCGGTAAGGCTGATCCGGTTCGTTTAGTATTCAATTCCGCTGCCGGGCCCGCGTTAAATGCGTCCCTTGTTGATATGGGCAATCGCTTCCGGTTAATTGTGAACGAAGTGGAAGCTGTTGCTGCAGAACATAAGCTGCCCAAACTACCTGTTGCGCGGGTATTGTGGAAACCTTATCCCGATATGAAGACGGGATGTGCTGCGTGGATTTATGCCGGAGGCGCACACCATACGGGGTATAGTCAAAATCTTACTTCTCAGCATATGGAAGATTTTTCTTCTTTTGCCGGAATAGAATATGTTTTAATTGGAAAAGAAACCAATCTTTACCAATTGAAAAACGAATTGCGATGGAGTGAGGTGTACTACAGGTAAATAAATAAGAATAATTTATACAATAACCTGTAAATAACTGTCCTGTTTTATTATACATTTCTAAACGAAAACCTGTCATATGCCAAATGGATTAACCACTGCAGACTTTGCCGTATTTATCATCTATTTTATTATTGTATCAGCATATGGATACAGCATTTACCATAAACGTAAGAAAAATGAACATGATGCAAAAGCTTATTTCCTTGCAGAAGGTACGCTTACCTGGTGGGCTATCGGCGCCTCATTGATTGCATCAAATATATCTGCGGAGCAATTCATTGGAATGAGTGGAGAAGGATTCTTTCTGGGCATTGCCGTTGCTGCCTATGAATGGATAGCGGCGATTGCACTGATTATTGTTGCGGTGTGGTTTATCCCGGTGTACCTTAAGAACCATATTTATACAATGCCCCAGTTCTTAAAAACGAGGTATAATGAATCTGTGGCTTTGATCATGGCAATTTTCTGGTTGTTTTTATATGTATTTGTAAACCTTACTTCTATATTGTACCTGGGTGCTGTTGCCATCAACGGCCTTGCAGGCGGTGGATACCTTCATGTTATCATGACCGGGCTTGCGATTTTTGCGTTGCTGATATCTTTGGGCGGTATGAAAGTGGTTGCATACACCGACGTTATACAGGTGGCTGTGTTGATCATTGGCGGTTTGGTGACAACTTATATAGCATTGACAACAGTAGGTGAATATTTTGGCGTAGGCCAAAATGCAATTGCGGGGTTTAAAGTATTGCTTAGGGAAGCACCGGAACATTTTAAGATGATCATTCCTAAACCATCGGCAGCTTCGTCTCAGAATGATATTAATAAGTATCTTACTTTCCCGGGTCTCTTATCATACCTGGCAGGCATCTGGATCATCAACCTTAATTATTGGGGCTGCAATCAATATATCACACAAAGGGCCCTGGGTGCCGATCTTCAGACGGCCCGTACGGGTATCTTGTTTGCAGGCCTCTTAAAATTATTAATGCCTTTAATCGTTATGCTGCCGGGTATAGCCGCTTTTGTTTTATACCAGGGGGGGCATTTACCGCAATTGGTCGGGGGTAAAGATGGCGCCTATTCGGCTGTTCTCAAATTCTTGCCAACGGGTTTAAAGGGATTGTCTGTCGCGGCTTTAACAGCAGCCATTGTAGCTTCTCTTGCCGGTAAAGTAAACAGCATCTCCACCATATATACCCTGGATATTCACAAAAAATATTTCCAAAAAGAGGCAGGAGAAAAGAAACAGGTTTACACGGGACGCATTGCTGTTTTTACAGCAATGATCCTTGCGGTTTTATTTACCTGGAATGACTTGTTAGGAATAGGCGGTGTCGGTGGCTTTACTTACATTCAAAAGTATACAGGCTTTATTAGCCCCGGTGTTTTTGCTATGTTTTTCCTCGGGATGTTCTGGAAGCGTACAACAGGATGGGCAGCAATAGTCGGGGTTATAACCGGCTTTGTGTTGTCTGTTTTATTTAATGAATTTGCACCGCAGCTATTTGGAAACAATACCTTTCTTTACACAGCGTATCCTAATGGAAAAGGCGCTTATGAAATTCCTTTTCATATTTGCATGGGGTTGTCATTTATGTTTACAATGCTTATTATGATTGCCATTAGTTTGGGTGGGCCAAAAATAAATCCAAAAGCCTTCGAATTGGATAAAGAAATGTTTAAATTAAAGCCCTCGACAGTTGTATTGATTGTAGTCACGTTATTGATCATCGCCGCTTTGTATGTTAAGTTCTGGTAGCATTAAGCTGGCAGTCGGCCATGAAAATTTAATAGTAAGGCAAAGTATAAAAATTTCTGAATAACGGCAGGCAGTTATGTGCCGGGAAAAAGAATTCAGTATAAAATCAATTTTATGGACAAAAGGAAAACGATACTGAACCACATTATTGAGCAAGGTATCCTGCCGCTTTATTTCCATGAGAATGCAGCCGTGAGCGTACAAATACTCCAGGTACTTTATACTGCAGGGATCCGCGTAGTAGAGTATACCAACAGGGGCGATACAGCAATAGATAATTTTTTGCAAATGCGGAAATTTGCAGATAAAGAACTGCCCGGTTTATACCTGGGCATTGGTACCATTAAAAATAAAATAGAGGCCACTGAGTTTATCAATGAAGGTGCTGATTTTATTATTTCACCCGGCATGATTCAAGCGGTTGCCGAACTGGCAGATACAAACGATTTGCTTTGGATACCGGGTTGTTTAACACCAACAGAGATTATCGCCGCGGAGGAGTTGGGCGCAGAACTTATAAAACTTTTCCCGGGGAGTTTAGCTGGCCCTTCCTACATAGCAGCGATAAAAGAAATATTTCCGAGGTTGTTATTTATGCCCACTGGTGGAGTGGAAATAACCGAAGAAAATTTAACGGGTTGGTTTAAAAGTGGTGTATGTGCAGTTGGTTTAGGAAGCAAACTCATCAGCAAAACTTTGTTGGATGCAAAAGACTATGCCGGGATAGAATCATTGACAAGAGATACCTTACAATTGGTGCGGAAAATAAAAGGCCATTAGGTGTTGGCCGGAAAACACAGGGCCAAAATGTTGTTCCACACAATAACACCAGCTGGTTTTGTAGCAATAAGCAAGGGCTTACACTAATTTATTAATAGCTAATTTTCTGGAATGAAGAGGATTTTTTGCTTCGGGGAGATATTGTTGCGCTTTTCACCTGAATTAAGAGGTAAGTGGTTAGCACAATCTACTATGCCTGTTTTTATAGGAGGAGCAGAATTAAACACCGCTACTGCACTGGCAAGATGGGATATTCCCGCTGCTTACTGTTCTGCATTACCTGATAACTATTTATCAAAAGAAATTTATGAAGAATTAAATAACAGGAAGATAAATCTTGAACAGCTTATCTTTTCCGGAAACAGGATCGGCAGTTATTATTTACCACAGGGCTCAGATCTTAAAAATGCCGGCGTAATATATGACCGGGCTTACTCTTCATTTTCTGAATTGCAACCTGGGATGATCGATTGGGATACCGTATTAAAAGATATTTCGTGGTTTCATTTTAGTGCCATCAGCCCGGCATTAAACCAAAATGTTGCAGAAGTTTGTAGAGAAGCTGTTGAAGTGGCATCAAAAAAAAAGATAACGGTTTCAATAGACCTCAATTATCGTTCAAAATTGTGGCAATATGGAAAAAAGCCAAAAGAAATAATGCCTGAACTCGTTCAATATTGCGATTTGATTATGGGCAATATCTGGTCGGCAGATGACCTGCTGGGAATTGCCACAGACGCAGGTATTCATGCAAAAAAAAGCAGGGCAGCCTATCTCGCCCATGCCACAAAAACTGCCAAAACTATTATGGATAATTTTGCTGCATGCAAGTCGGTAGCCAATACGTTTCGTTTTGATGAAGGAGGTACAACGAATTATTACGCAGCACTTGATACGCAGGGCAGCCAGTTTGTTTCGACAGAATTTTCTACAGAAAAAGTAATTGATAAAGTTGGCAGTGGCGATTGCTTTATGGCAGGATTGATTTATGGTTTTCATAATAAGCTACCTTTCCAGGATACAATAGATTTTGCAGCTGCAGCAGCTTTCAATAAATTATTCATCAAAGGCGACGCCACAACGTCGGGTGTCGAAGAGATTATGAGGCTGGCTAAAATTAAAGATTGATCACACGAATTGCCCGAATTAATAAAATATTGAAAAAGTTTTAGTGTCTTATCAGCCCGAGGGTAATTTTGATGTTAAAATTGTGCGCAGAATTCGTGTAATTAGCGCAAATTCGTGTAATAAAATAATTAGAATCATACAAAAGGACAACCATATTCCTATAGGTAGATATCGCTGGACCATTTGTGGCCTTGTGTTTTTTGCCACAACGATCAATTATCTTGACCGGTCGGTCATTAGCTTGTTAAAGCCTTTCCTGGAGATAGAATTTTCCTGGAAAGAAACTGATTATTCCCACATCGTTATTTCATTCCAGGTTGCCTACGCAGTTGGATTGATCGGCGTCGGGAGATTTATTGATAAAGTCGGTACAAAAACCGGCTATGCGTTATCTACACTTGTGTGGAGTATTGCAGCGATGGGGCATGCATTGGCAAAGGGAACATTTGGATTTGGCGTAGCCCGTGCAGCTTTGGGAATTAGTGAAGCCGGTAATTTTCCTGCAGCCATTAAAACAATTGCCGAATGGTTTCCCAAAAAAGAGCGGGCCTTTGCCACAGGTATATTTAATTCCGGTACTAATATCGGAGCGATTGCCACCCCGCTTACCGTTCCATGGATTGCGGTTCATTTGGGATGGCAATGGGCTTTTATCCTTACGGGCGCTGTAGGTTTTATATGGCTGATCTTGTGGTTTATTATTTATGAGATCCCGTCGAAGCATAAGCGCCTTTCGCCCGAGGAGTATATTTATATTCACAGCGACCAGGACGATATAGATACGATCAATCAGTTCGGAGACAACGATACAAAAATTTCATGGGCATCCTTGCTCCGGCTTAAACAAACATGGGCATTTGTTGCAGGTAAATTTCTCACAGATCCCGTATGGTGGTTTTATTTATTCTGGTTGCCCGCTTTTTTAAAAGCGCAATACGATATAAACGGCACCGGCCTTGCGTTGCCGATAGCGCTGGTGTATACCATGGCAGGTTTTGGCAGTGTCGCCGGAGGCTGGTTACCATTGTACCTTATAAGAAAAGGATGGCCGTTGGTAAAAGCACGGAAAACCTCCATGTTGATTTATGCCCTGTGTGTTATTCCTGTTGTGTTTGCGCAGTGGCTTGGCGCTCTTAACATGTGGTTTGCCGTATTAATAATTGGCCTTGCGGCTTCCGCACACCAGGCATGGAGCGCCAACATTTTCACCACTGTCTCCGATATGTTTCCAAAAAGGGTTGTGGGTTCTGTTACCGGTATTGGTGGAATGGCGGGTGCGATCGGCGGAATATTGATCGCATGGCTTGCGGGTGTGCTGTTCGAATATTATAAATCGGTGGGCAAAATTGAAATTGGCTATTATATCATGTTTTTTATTTGCGGTGGTGCTTATATAGTTGCCTGGCTTACGATGCACATCCTCACGCCAACTATGCGAAAGACGGGCAGTTAAGTTTTATTGTTGAATACGCATATATAATCAAGACCTTTGGTACTTTTATTTGGTATAACAGCTATTTATCCCGGATCCTGGTAAAATCATAAACTTTAAATACAATTATGTATAAAAATCTTTCTGACGATATTTTTTTAATGACGCAAACCATGCGTTGGTATGGGCCGCAAGACCCGGTAAGCCTGGATGATATTAAGCAGGCCGGTTGCAGTGGGGTTGTTACTTCTTTACACCATATACCTAACGGCGAAGTTTGGAGCATAGATGAAATAAATGAAAGAAAGAAAGTTATTGAATTGAAAGGCCTGAACTGGAAAGTTGTTGAAAGTGTACCCGTGCATGAAGATATTAAAACACAAAAAAAACAGTTTGTTTCGTATATCGATAACTACAAACAAACGATCCGCAATCTTGCTGAATGTGGTATTGAAGTGGTCACGTATAATTTTATGCCCGTACTTGACTGGACCAGGACCGACCTGGCATATGAGATGCCTGACAGCTCACTGGCCTTGCGTTTTGAAAGGGCCGCTTTTATTGCTTTTGACCGCTATATTTTTCAAAGAAAGCATGCAGAACAGGATTATACCGGCACGGAGTGGAAACTCGCCGAAGAGAAATGGCAGGGCATGAATGCTGAACAAAAGGGCCTTCTTCAAAAAAATATCATTGTGGGATTACCCGGTAGCATGGAAAGTTTTGTGCTGGACGATTTTAAAAAAGCAGTTGCCAACTATGAAGAAATAGACGAAGAGAAATTGAGAGCGCACCTCATTTATTTTTTGCAGGAAATTATCCCTGTTGCCAACGAGTGTAATGTAAAAATGGCCCTGCACCCTGATGATCCGCCATTTCCCCTTTTGGGGTTGCCAAGAATTGTAAAAAACACCAGTGACATTGAATTTTTAATAAATGAGATTCCATCCACTTCGAATGGACTGTGTTTTTGCACCGGTTCTTATGGAGTAAACGCCGATAATGATTTACCGGGGATGATAAAAAGATTTGGAGAAAGGATTCATTTTGTTCATTTACGAAGCACAACAAGAAATGAATATGGCGATTTTTATGAAGACAACCATTTGGAAGGGGATGCCGGCATGTTTGAGGTGATGAAAGAATTATTACTTGTTATGCAATCACGCAGAATAAGCCTGCCCATACGTCCCGATCATGGCCACCAGATGCTTGATGACCTGAAAAAGAAAACATACCCCGGTTACGGTGCCATTGGCCGTTTGCGCGGATTGGCGGAATTACGTGGGTTGGAAATGGGTATCGCAGGGAGTATATTTATAGAGTAATACAATTATTTTTCATGAGTGACAGACAATTTTTTTTGCACGATAATTTTTTATTGAACTCAATACCGGCGCAGAACTTATACCATGAATATGTAAAGGATCTCCCGATAATAGATTATCATACCCATCTTCCCCCGGCAGATATTTCTACCGACAGGAAGTTTGAAAGCATTACAGAAATATGGCTGAAAGGAGATCATTATAAATGGCGTGCCTTACGGGCTGCCGGAGTTGATGAGAAATTCATCACGGGCGCATCACCAGGGAAAGATAAATTTCTTCACTGGGCAAGGACCGTTCCCGGAACTATTGGCAATCCACTATTTCACTGGACACACCTTGAGCTTAAAAATCCATTCGGGATAAACAAATACCTTAATGAAGAATCTGCTGAAGATATTTACGCTC
>JBDTLZ010000350.1:0-8967 GCA_039934515.1 Ginsengibacter sp. | reverse complement strand
GGCAAATGTTGATTCTCTTTTATTATCTTGTAGGCTCTATATGAAAAAAAAGATAGTAGCGGTTTTAAAATACCTGGTTTTTCTTGGAATTGGAATTTTTTTAACGTGGTGGCAACTAAGTAAGATGACTCCCCTGCAAAGCAGGCAGTTTCGGGATTCCTTGTTACATGCTAATTATATCATAATCCTCCCTATTGCTATTATCGCGATATTCAGTCATATCAGCAGGGCAATAAGGTGGAAAATCATGATAGAGCATATGGGCTACGCTCCTTCCACCTCGAATACCTTTTATGCAACCATGTGCGGTTATTTTGCCAATACGTTTATTCCAAGGGCTGGCGAGATTCTGAGGTGCACATTGCTCGCCCGTTATGAAAAGATTCCGGTAAATAAACTGATCGGGACCATCCTGGTGGAACGTTTTTTTGATCTCTTTTGTTACTTCCTTATTGTCATTTTTACGATCTGCATCCAGTTGAATACGGTAAGCGATTTTATAAGGAAAAAAGTTTCACTTATCTCAAAAACAAAGACTGTTTTTCCCTGGTGGCTGGTAGTAATTATGCTTCTCGTACTGGGAACCCTGCTGATAATTTTGATAAAATGGATCCTGAAAAGACATTCCAATCACCGGCATATTATTAAGATGAAGGGTTTTCATTTAGGATTAAAGGAAGGTTTTACCACGATACTTCTTTTAAAAAAAAGAAAGCAGTTTATCTTTCATACAATATTTATCTGGACCATGTATTTGCTTGAAATATATATTGGTTTTTATGCACTATCCGCCACTGCCGGCCTGGGAATTGGGGCTGCCCTGAGTGTACTTTCGCTGGCTACCCTGGCCATGATCGTAGCGCCTGGTGGCATCGGCGCATTCCCGGTTGCCATTCAACAAGTCTTGCTTATTTATTCAATTGATAATATTTCATTCGGATGGCTTATGTGGAGCGTGGCTACGGGTATAATTATTGTTGCAGGATCTATAAGTTTCGCGCTATTGATTAAAAATAACCCGAAGAGAAATGAATCAAGCTAATAAGGTAAAAGCCAGGATCCTTGCCTTGCCCCAGCTAGAGGCACAAGTAAGGTGGTGGAGGCTTATTAATAAAACCATCGCTTTTACAAACGGTGTTTTTGATATCGTCCATGAAGGACATATCAAAGTGTTGTCGGAAGCTGCTGCATTCGCGGATATCCTTATTGTAGGAGTAAACAGCGATGCCTCGGTGAAAAGATTAAAGGGCGACGGCCGCCCGGTAAATAACCAGCAATCAAGAGCGCTATTGCTTGCTTCATTAATAATGGTTGATGCGGTTTGTATCTTTGACGGGGACACACCACTTGAACTTATAAAGAAAATACTTCCCGATGTATTAATTAAAGGTGGTGATTACAACCCTGGCACCATTGTGGGGGCTACCGAAGTTATTGCCGGCGGTGGCCGGGTAGAGATCATTGCCCTGGAAGAAGGATTTTCAACGACAGGGATTATTGAAAAAATGAAAAACGGTTAGTTAGTAACAGCTATGGATAAACGCAAAATTATTGTAAGGGATATCAGCTGGCTTGCATTTAACGGAAGGGTACTCCAGGAAGCCGGCGATGAAACGGTTCCCTTGCGGGAAAGAATCCGTTTCCTGGGAATTTTTTCCAGTAACCTTGATGAATTTTTCAGGGTGCGTGTTGCCACCTTACGCCGTATGATAGAAGTGGGCAGCAAGGCAAATATGCACCTTGAGCAAACTCCCGAAAAAATCCTGGAAGATATTAACTTACAGGTTACGATCCAGCAAAATCAATTTAACCGTACCTGGGCAAATATTCTCAACGATCTTAAAAACCAAAAGATATTTTTGGTTACGGAGACACAACTGAACCGGGAGCAGCAAAAATTTGTGCTATCCTATTTTAATGATAATGTAAGAAGCAATATTGTACCATTGATGATTGAAAGTATTCAGGCTTTCCCAATCCTGAATGACAAATCAATATATCTCGCCTGCAAGCTTTCAACCAATGATGGCAGCATACCACCAAGGTTCGCATTGGTTTCAGTTCCGGCACGATTGCCGCGATTCATGATACTCCCTTCAACAGAACATGGCAGTTTCATTATTTTATTGGAAGATGTTATTCGCTTCTGCCTCCCCTATATTTTTTCCTATTTCGGCTATGATACCTTTTCGTCCAACATAATAAAAGTAACCAGGGACGCGGAAATCGATATAGATAATGATATATCGACTTCGCTTATTCAAAAGATCGAGAAAGGGCTAAAGAACAGGAAAAAGGGAAAACCGGTCCGTTTCATTTTTGACAAGGATATCGATAGTTTACTTTTAAATTACCTCATTAAAAGACTTGGCTTATCGGAAAAAGACAATATCCAGTCCGGTGGCCGTATTCATAATTACAAAGACTTTATCAACTTTCCTGATGCCGTATTTGAGAAAAAAAATCCCAGGAAAAAACCTTTCATTCATCCGTTATTACAAAATGTCAACAGTGTTACGGAAGTGGTTTTACAAAGAGACGTTTTGCTAAACTTCCCATACCATTCCTTTGATTCAATTATCGACTTACTCCGTGAAGCTGCAATAGCACCGGATGTAATAAGTATAAAAGTAACCTGTTACCGGTTGGCCACAGGATCTAATATTATCAATGCGCTTACCAATGCGGTAAGAAACGGGAAATCTGTGACTGTAGTTCTTGAGCTTAGGGCGAGATTTGACGAAGAGGCCAACCTTGAATGGAAAGAGCGGCTGGAAGAGGCGGGCGTAAAGGTATTTATTGGTTCGCCTAATTTGAAGGTACATGCTAAGCTTTGTCTTATAAAAAAACGTATTAACAACCATACCATTCATTTTGGTTTTGTAAATACCGGTAACTTAAATGAAAAAACGGCCAGCCTGTATGGCGATCATTGTCTTCTGACCAGTGACAGGAACATCATGGCCGATGTAAACCGGATATTCGCATACCTGGAAAATCCAAAAGACACGCAATCACTTAAAGCCTGCCAAAAATTAATTGTGAGTCCTGTAACAATGCGTAAGCAGCTTCATCTTCTTATCGACAAAGAAATCAAAAGTGCCAATGAAGGAAAACATGCGTCGGTAATTTTGAAACTGAATTCATTAAGCGATGAAGAACTCATTTTAAAGCTGTATGATGCTGCAAAGGCAGGCGTGAAATTAAAATTGATTATCAGGGGTATTTGCTGCATGCTCACAGAAAATAAAAAGTTTGCAAGAAAAGTAAAGGCCATCAGTATTGTTGACGAGTATCTTGAACACGCGAGGGTGATGATTTTTAATCACGATGGAAAGGAAAGGGTCTTTATTTCCTCTGCAGACTGGATGGTAAGAAACATCGATCACCGCGTGGAAGCCGCATGCCCAATACTCGACAAAGATATCCAGCAGGAATTAAAAGACATTCTTAATATCCAGCTGAGCGATAACGTAAAAGCGCGCATTCTCGATAATGAGCTTTCCAATGTATATGTAGAACATGAAAGCGCGAAAAAAATACGCTCACAGATCGAAACCTATAATTACCTCCTAAAGAAAAAATATACTCCTGATGAAATTGGCAGCAATTGATATTGGCAGTAATGCGGCAAGGCTACTTATATCTGAAGTAATCGTTGATGACAAAAAAAAACCGTCTTTCAATAAGGTTTCATTGGTGAGGGTGCCACTGCGTCTCGGATTTGATGTATTTGAGACCGGTGAAATTTCCAGCCACAGGATTGAATTGCTGCTCCATACGATGAAAGCATTTATAAGTTTGCAGCATGCCTATGAAGTTAAATATTTAAAGGCATGTGCTACATCTGCAATGCGGGAAGCGTCCAATGCACTTTCAATAATTGAGACGGTAAAAAAAGAAACAGGTATCGAAATTGAAGTTATTTCGGGTAGTGATGAGGCGGCTTTTATTTATGAAAATCATATTGCTGAAAACCTCGACAAAGACCATTCCTATTTGTATATCGATGTGGGTGGAGGCAGCACAGAACTTACCTTTTTAAGCAACAACAAGCTTATTTTCAAAGATTCATTTGACATAGGAACCATCCGGCTTCTTAAAAATAAGGTTACCGATGAAGTGTGGGATGCGATGAAAGAAAATATCAAAAATAAAACGAAGGGCCATAAAGAAGTGATCGCAATTGGATCGGGCGGAAACATCAACAAGGTGTATTCACTTAGTAAACGTAAAGATACCAAACCCCTTCCCCTTGAACTGCTCCGTGATTTTTACAAAGAACTGAGCAATGTGACGCTTGATGAAAGGATCCGCATTTATAATATGCGGGAAGACAGGGCTGATGTGATTGTACCTGCGCTGCTGATATATGTAAACGTGATGAGGTGGGCCGGAGCCTCAGAAATTTATGTTCCAAAGATCGGCCTAGCTGACGGGCTGGTGCAGCATTTGTGGGAGCAGGTTAAGGTGAAAAGTCAATAGTCAATAAGTCAATATCAAATCAACTAAATTGTAATAGCCACTACTTAGTCAAACAATACTCAAAAATGAAGTTAACAGTTAATCTTACATTTATACTGTTATTGGCAACTGAATAACAAATTCGGCAAATTCACCCTCCATAGTATCGACCTTAATTTGCCCACCATGTGCTTTTACTATATCATAGCTTAACGATAATCCCAATCCTGTTCCCTGTCCTGTTGGTTTTGTAGTAAAAAATGGCTCAAAGATTTTATCCAGTACTTTTTTTGTGATGCCTAGGCCGTTATCCTTTACTCTGATTTCTACTTTGCCGTTTATTTTCTTTGTACCTACTAAAACGGTTGGCTCATAACCTTCCGGATGCTGTTGCTTTTTTTCTGTTACAACATAAAATGCATTATTGTAAAGGTTTAAGAGAACCCTTCCAATATCCTGGGGAATAATGCTGATTTTCCCAATACTATCATCATAATCTGTTTTCAATGTTGCATCGAGCGATTTATTCTTTGCTCTAAGACCATGGTAAGCCAGGCGAAGATACTCATCAGCCAGTTTATTAATCTCTGTTGGTTCTTTGATGCCAGTGCTTATACGGCTGTGTTGCAGCATTCCTTTTACAATTGCATCAGCCCGCCTGCCGTGGAAGATTATCTTTTCTTCGTTTTTTTTGATGCTATTGAAAATATCGTTTTCATTTTTAAAATCATGAGATTCTTTTTTTCGCTCTTCTTCCAGTTCCTCAATCAATTCTTTATTCACTTCCGAAAAATTATTTATGAAGTTTAACGGGTTTTGAATTTCATGGGCAATGCCGGTGGTGAGTTGGCCTAGGCTTGCCATTTTCTCTGACTGAATCAATTGTGCCTGGGTCGATTTTAGTTCTGCTAATGCTTGTTCTGCTTTTGCTCTCTGTTGATCAGTTTGGTTTTGTTGTTGTTCTAATTGAGCATACGCTTTTTTTCTCTGCTGGTTATAGCGCCAAAGAATGATACCAATAGCAACAGCAACAATCAAAATCCCAAGAAGGATGTAGACCTTTATTTGATTTTTGTATTGTACCCGGGCCTTCTCTGTTTCCTGCTGTCGCAATTCCTCATTAAACTTGTAACTTAAAATCTGACGCTGCTTCTCCTGGTTGTACAGGCTGTCTTTTGAGGCCATGGCCAGATTTAGATAGTCAAATGCTTTTGCTGCATCTGTTTTGCTGTACAGATCAGAAAGTAAAAGATAGGATTGTAATATTTCTTTATTGAATTTCCTTTTTTGAGCAATACCTAATGCCTGGGTAGCATAATACAATGCTGAATCAGTAGCGTTTATTTTTTTGAATAGTTCAGCTATACCAATGTAAGCGCCTGCCACGCGTTTCATTTGTTTTATTTCTGAAAATTCTCTAATACTGCGACGATAATAATGAAAGGCCAGGCTATCATGTTTCAATTTTGAATGTATTCTGGCAAGAAACAGGATAGGCCAGTCATAGCTTGTATTTTCCATGCCCTTGAAGTAAACAAGGGCAGAATCCGGTTGATTCATTTCATAATAAATAGCCCCGATTTGCAAACTATCCTTTGTATTTGTAAGCTGTTCATTTTTTTTTGTATATAGTAAAGCTTCATTGTAGTCACCCTGGTCCCTAAGCATGTTGGCTAAGTCGGAATATAACCAATGTTGGTTGGTTGTGTCATTTTCAGATTGAGCAAAAGACAGAACCTGCAATAATAACTTTGTAGCAGTTGCATAATCACCTACAGACCACCAGAAAAACGCAAGGCTCTCTTTACACAGCATTTCCCCTTTTGTATAACCAATCGCTTGCGCAAGTTTATACCCTTCCTGTGCAAATAGATATGCTGAATCGGGGTTCGACACAGTATACATAAAACCTAATTGAGATAGAAGGTCGACCCGTGTTGTATCTTCTTTTACCTTAGAAAGTAACATTATCAAGCTATCGCCATTCGGCTTTTGTGCATGGGCGCTCTTTATGCAGCAAAACGATAAAAACAACAATACTGAAAATATCATTTTCATAGAAAGTCGTTTACAGGCAAATGAATAAAAAACTCCGTACTCTTACCTTCTTTCGTTTTAATTTTTATTTCAACGCCATGTGCTTTAATAATCTTATAACTAAACTCAAGCCTATCTCGGTCTCTCTCCTTTCAGTTTGGAAGAATGATGATTTGAAGTTACTGAAATTAGTAATAAAGGCTACAACAAATTGAATGAGTGAAAGACAAAATGACCCAATGACCAATAGCCCAATGAATTCAATAATCAACGACTACAAAATAAAAGAGTGTAATGAAGTGTTTTAAAATTTATACATTTACAAAGCGGGTGCTCAAAAGGATATGTTTTATTCTAATGCAGAGCCATCTCCCACCTCCCGAATTTTTTTTCAAAAATTTATACCATGTCAATCAATAAAGATGTAAAGAAAATTACCACCAACACATTATTAAAAATGAAGCAGGCTGGTGAAAAGATTTCTATGATCACTGCATATGATTACTCTTTTGCGAAGATTTTTGATGCCGCCGGTATCGACATAATTCTCGTGGGAGACAGTGCCAGCAATGTAATGGCAGGACATGAAACTACATTGCCCATAACGCTTGACCAGATGATCTATCATGCATCTTCTGTCGTGCGTGGAATAGATCGTTGCCTGGTTGTGGTTGACCTTCCGTTTGGAAGCTACCAGGGTAACAGCAAGGAAGCTTTGATTTCAACAATAAGGATCATGAAGGAAACGGGCGCTCATGGTGTAAAGCTTGAAGGTGGAGAAGAGGTGTCAGAGTCTGTGAAACGCATTATTGGTTCGGGAGTACCGGTAATGGGTCACCTGGGCCTCACGCCGCAATCTATTTATAAATTCGGCACTTACACGGTAAGGGCCAGGGAGGAGGAAGAAGCCGAAAAGCTTAAGCGAGATGCAGTACTTTTGCAGGAAGCCGGATGCTTTGCAATTGTACTTGAAAAAATTCCTGCATCACTGGCAAAAGAGGTATCAGACCAGCTTTCGATACCAACCATCGGTATTGGTGCAGGGCATCACTGCGACGGGCAGGTGCTGGTAATGCATGATATGCTGGGCATCACCACAGAATTTAAACCCCGCTTTTTGAGGACTTATTTAAATTTACACGAGCAGGTTACCGGAGCTGTTCATAAATACATAGGAGATATAAAATCGAACGATTTTCCAGGCGAAAGTGAACAATATTAATCAACCAATATTAATTCTCACTGTTTCCTGATTGGCATGCGGAACATTCTTTTCCCAACTCCTGTGCTGTGAGAAATGAATATAAACCGTTCCCTTTTTTTTTGCTTTGACTACGAAAATTTCATCAGCACTCGCACCGGTCTTTTCCTGGTCAGCTCTTTTTAACTTCGCCAGGCTTTTAGAAACCCTGACACAATCTTTATTGCCATCAATTACATAATTCCACACATAACCTGCGGTTGTCAACCCTTTTAAAGTGATCGAAGTCGTTTCCCCTGTTTTTAAATTTATCTCCTGTGTTGTACCGGAAGGCATGCTATTGCTGGTTGAAAAAGTTCATTGGTCATTTGGCAAAATCAATTTCAGCTCTTAGCAAGATCTCCGGGGAGGTATCAAACATTCCTGATAGTCCAGAAATCATCACACAGGCTGTTGCTGGTAATATAACTGTAAGGCATATAGAAATATCCTTTATCTGCCCATTCTTTCCCCCATGAATTTCTTACTATAACTACCTGCCGGATGTTATCATAGCCTACAGCCATAACCGCATGGCCACCTAAAACTTTTTCTTTAGGTTTAGGCATCGGCATCATGCCCGTTTTGGCGACTGCCCCGCTTTGAAAACTTTCGTATACGGTAAAGCCAAAAACGAATGGATACCCTTCTGAAAGGCACGCCTGTAAATGTGTTAAATTATTATTGGTAATCCTTGCATAAGTTTTTACGGTAGCTTTCAGTGCATCATCGTAACATTTTTTTGAAGGTTTTTCTTTAAATTTTTCGATAATATAAGGCCATTCTTTTTCAGGGCAGATCCCATTTACATTTAGTGACTTAATGCCATCACGAATGTAAGCGCCGCTATCAGAATTAACTGTCTTGATCTTTACTCTTTCGTTATAATAAAGAAATAATCTTGAAGGTATAAAGTCTTTTAACTTTTGCTTTTTCATGTTAAACTGAAACGCCCCCGATAGTGCGTTGGCCGTGCAGCTTCCCAGCGGCCCCTGGTTATAAACGACAGGGCATTTTGAACGGAGATCAACTTTTAAAGAGATGCTTTTCATTACCATGACCGGGGCTGTGTAAATCAGGTCCCGCTGATCAGGAAGGTCCGGCACCCACCCGAAACCAAAAGAAGCCGTGTTTTCCGCGTATGCTGCAATTGCTTTACTCATAAAATAATATCATTAGCGTCTTGTTATAAATCAAATAGGTTCAACTGATTAGATTTTTGTTCT
>JBDTLZ010000349.1:0-21794 GCA_039934515.1 Ginsengibacter sp. | reverse complement strand
CAGGGCTTAAATACCGTATTTAACTCCGATACAACCACCTGGAATGTCATCAACGCTGCCTTTCATGAGGTCAATAAAAAAGTTGATGCAAATGAATTACCCATCGATAAAAAAGCAACGAAACAAACTATTGCCCTTTACCGCAATTTAAGAAAGGTATTGAACAAAGGGATCATGTTTGGCCACCAGGATGATCTTGCTTATGGGGTAGGATGGAAGTATGTTCCGGGAAAAAGTGATGTGAAAGAAGTTACCGGTGATTATCCCGCAGTATACGGTTTCGAGCTTGGGCGCATTGAGTTAGATCACTCCGTAAACATAGACAGCGTCCCTTTTGGTAAAATGAAATCGTTTATCCAAACCGTTTATGAGCGCGGCGGTGTTGTTACTTTGAGCTGGCATTTAAATAATCCATTAACAGGAAAAACGGCATGGGATCCTACGGCCGGCACAGTCGCCTCTATTTTGCCCGGCGGCGAAAAAAATGCAGTATACAAAAGCTGGCTGGATAAAGTTGCCACTTTTATCATGAGCCTGAAAGGGAAAAACGGAGAATACATTCCTGTTATTTTCCGGCCA
The DNA here is from genome assembly GCA_039934515.1 of Ginsengibacter sp. Classification (GTDB taxonomy): domain Bacteria; phylum Bacteroidota; class Bacteroidia; order Chitinophagales; family Chitinophagaceae; genus Ginsengibacter. Next base: position 21,215 of record JBDTLZ010000349.1, on the reverse strand, counting down.
TTTCATGAATTAAACGGCAACTGGTTTTGGTGGGGAAAAGATCATTGTACACCGGAAGAATTTACCCGGCTTTGGCGGTTTACCGTTTCTTACCTGAAAGACACAAAAAATATCCATCATCTTTTATATGCTTACAATACGGACAGGTTTTCTTCGAATGATGAATATCTTTTAAAATATCCGGGCAATGAATGGGCCGATATCGTCGGCTTCGATATTTACCAGAGAAAAGGCGGTGAGGATGGAAATTCTGCTTTCATAAAAGATGCCGGTAATATGTTGAAGATGCTCGGTGAAATTGCAAATAATAATAATAAAATTCCAGCCCTCACCGAGTTTGGTTACGGGCAGGTTCCTGATAGTACCTGGTGGACAAACGTTTTATTCAAGGCCTTGGAATCACATAAAATCTCCTACGCGATGGTATGGCGTAGCGCAGGCTTGAGGCCGTCGGGGGATGCCGAATATTATTTACCGTTCAAAGGGCAGGTATCGGAAAAAGATTTTATAAAGTTTTATCACAAGCCTGGCCTACTGTTTCAAAAGACAATAACGAGGGAGCAAATGTATAAATGAAATTAGCGCCAATAGATATCGCCATAGTTGTTCTCTACCTGGTAATAATGCTTATGCTGGGTTGGTTTTTAAGAAAGAAAGCAAGGCAGGATAATGAAAGCTATTTGTTGGGCGGTAAAAGGCTTCCCTGGTATTTATTGGGCCTGAGTGATGCGGCAGATATGTTTGATATAAGCGGCACTATGTGGATGGTTTCGCTGTGTTTTGTATATGGACTCAAAAGCATCTGGATACCATGGCTGTGGCCGGTTTTCAACCAGGTTTTTAATATGATGTTTTTGGCAAAGTGGCTCCGCCGTTCCAATGCCAATACGGGCGCCCAATGGCTTGCAACCCGTTTTGGGTTAACGGGTTCCGGTGTAAAATCATCACATGCTATTGTCGTTGCGTTTGCATTGATAGGTTGCCTCGGATTCCTGGCATACGGGTTTATCGGGCTGGGAAAATTCATTGAAATTTTTGTGCCGTGGAATTTGGTACAGCCTTATATACCCTTTCATATAGCCCCTCAATATGTGGCCCATTTTTATGGCATCATATTTACGCTCTTCGCCATGTTCTATTCTATTTTGGGCGGTATGCGTAGCATCGTACTGGGTGACCTTATCAAATATATTATCATGACCGTTGGATGTATTGCAATTGCTATCATCGCGGCTACGCATTTAAATGGCCACCCGTTGAATGTGCCGGAGGGCTGGGATAACCCGTTTTTTGGCTGGCACCTCAATTTAGACTGGTCGGATATTGTTGCCGATGCAAATAAAAAAATTGCCGATGATGGTTTTGGGCTTTTCGGTATTTTTTTCATGATGATGCTTTTCAAGGGCGTATTTGCAAGCCTCGCGGGCCCGGCACCCAATTATGATATGCAGAAAGTACTATCGACGAAATCTCCCAGGGAAGCGTCGAAAATGACAGGTTTTGTTTCTATTGTTTTATTGCCTGTCAGGTATTTGATGGTGATTGGTTTAACTGTGCTGGCATTATTATATTATAACCAGCTTGATCTTTCCGCCGGAAGAGAGTACACTGATTTTGAAAAAATATTGCCGGCTGCTATCAATAGTTTCTTGCCGGTGGGTATTCTGGGCCTGGTGCTCACGGGATTGCTGGGTGCCTTTATGGGGACTTTCTCCGGAACTATGAATGCTGCACAGGCTTATATTGTAAATGATATTTACCTCAAATACATCAATCCAAATGCCCCAACAAAACGGGTGATCTACATGAATTATTTGTCGGGGGTAGCAATAGTAACTATTGGAGTGATACTGGGATTCTTTACAAAAGATGTTAACAGTATTTTACAATGGATTGTATCCGGCTTATATGGTGGCTATATCGCTGCGAATGTTCTAAAATGGTATTGGTGGCGATTTAATGCAAATGGATTTTTTTGGGGTATGCTGGGGGGAATACTTCCTGCCATCGCTCTCGCAGCATTAAAACATTACGATCTATTGTCTGGACTGGACCTTTATTATTGGCCCGTATTGTTTTTAATCTCTATAGCGGGGAGCATTGCCGGAACATATACTGCGCCACCAACAGATATTGAAGTTTTAAAGGGCTTTTACAAAACAGTACGTCCCTGGGGTTTTTGGAAGCCAATTCACCAACAGGTAATTCATGACGATCCTTCATTTAAGCCCAATGATAGATGTAAGCTTGACCTGTTCAATGTAATGTTGGGGATTATCGCGCAATTGTGCCTCACAATACTGCCGTTATACCTGGTGTTGTGGATGAAACTTCCCTTGCTGATAACCGTGCTCATTCTGGCGGTAATTATTATCATTCTTAAAAAAACCTGGTGGAATAAACTGGAGAATTAAAAGAAAGAAATATTTCGCGTGGCAATAATTTGTTAACATGAATACATATTTTAAAAAAAGGCTGCAATGGTTAAACGAATCTTTCGACAAGCTTGCTGTTCGTAAAAATAGCCGGCTTGAATCGTCGAATGGTATTTATGAGCGTTATGAAAATCCCGTGCTTACCGCAGCTCATACCCCTTTGACCTGGCGATTTGATTTTAACGAGCCAACAAATCCTTTCCTTATGGAACGGTTTGTTATCAATGCCGTTTTCAATTCCGGAGCTATTAAATTCAACAATAAATATGTGCTCCTCGCAAGGATTGAAGGTGCAGACAGGAAATCTTTTTTTGCGGTGGCGGAAAGCGAAAACGGCATCGATAACTTCAAATTTTGGGATTACCCGGTACAACTACCTCCATCAAGTGAGCCGGAAGTAAATGTATATGATATGCGTTTGGTTCAACATGAAGATGGATGGATATATGGAATATTTTGTACCGAAAAAAGAGACCCTGCAGCCCCTGAAGGAGTTCAGTCAGCCGCCATAGCCCAATGTGGAATTGTAAGAACAAAAGATCTTTTTCAATGGGATCGCCTTCCGAATCTTAAGACACCATCACCCCAGCAAAGAAATGTTGTACTGCACCCGGAATTCGTAAATAATACATATGCTTTTTATACCCGGCCGCAGGATAACTTTATTGATCCGGGATCAGGCAGCGGCATAGGTTTTGGTCTTTGTGACAATATCGAAGAGCCCGTCATTGACAAAGAAATTGTGATCGACAAACGGGCATATCATACGGTTTCTGAAGCCAAGAACGGGCTGGGGCCTGCGCCGCTCAAAACCGAAAAGGGGTGGTTGCATTTGGCACATGGCGTAAGAAATACTGCGGCCGGCCTGCGGTATGTTTTATACATGTTTATGACGGATATTACTGATATCACAAAAGTGATTCACAAACCAGGTGGATATTTTATGGCACCTGAAGGCGATGAAAGGACAGGTGATGTATCCAATGTGTTATTTTCCAATGGATGGATAGCCGACGATGATGGTACCGTGTTTATTTACTATGCATCGTCAGACTTAAAAATGCATGTGGCTACGTCAACTATTGAAAAATTATTGGATTATATTGTAAATACACCTGAAGATGGCCTGTCTTCCGACGCATCGTTGCAAAGTGTTATCAGCATAATAGATAAAAACTGATCAGGAGAAAATTATAACGACGAAGCAAATTCGTAGATTCATGGATACACAAAATAATGTAAATGCTGAAAAAGATATTTTGACCAGGGACGATATGCCTTCGCCGCAGCAACTGTCCCAATTTAGAAATGAATTGCAGGAAGAGTTGTCGCGGATACTTGATTTTTGGCAACAATATACCCCCGATACAGAGTTTGGAGGGTTCTATGGAAAACTTGACAACCTGAATACAATTTGTCCCGCTGCTCCAAAAGGATCTGTTCTCAACAGCAGGATTTTATGGGCTTTCTCTGCCGCTTATAACCTTACCGGTAATGAAGAATACCATCAAACGGCACAAACGGCTTTCGACTATATTATTGAACATTTCATCGATAAAAAATATGGAGGCGTATATTGGTCGGTAGATCACAAAGGAGATCCCTGTGATACAAAAAAGCAGATCTATGCACTGGCGTTTGCAATTTACGGACTGGCAGAATATTACAAGAGCACCAATACCGACCGGGCAAAAGAAATGGCTATAGAATTATACCACCTTATTGTTGAACACAGCTATGATGTAATAAATGGAGGATATATGGAAGCCTTGTCACGCGATTGGAGAGGAACAGAAGATTTGCGATTAAGCGAAAAAGACGCAAATGAAAAAAAATCAATGAATACACACCTGCACGCGTTGGAAGGATTTACTAACCTCTACCGTGTATGGCCAAACGAAGATCTTTATAAAAGGATTATTGAATTGATAACTATTTTCCTGGATCATATTATTGATAAAAAATCCAGTCACCTGGGCTTGTTTTTTGACGAGGGATGGACTTTAAGATCGAATATAGTCTCTTATGGTCATGATATTGAAGCCGCCTGGCTGATCGCAGAATCCGCTGAAATAACCGGTGATTCCAGGATCATCGGGCAGGTAGAAACACAATCAATAAACCTTGCTAACGCAGCAGCAGAAGGCCTGGACAACGATGGGGGGTTATGGTATGAATATGATGCTGACAAGAGTCACCTCGTAAAAGAAAAACATTCATGGCCACAGGCAGAAGCCATGATCGGATTTTTTAATGCATGGCAAATTACAGGAGATAAAAGCTATTTTGAAAGGTCGCTTGAAAGCTGGCAATTCGTAAAAGCCCATATTCTTGACGCTTTGAACGGTGAATGGTTTTGGGGAGTTACAGAAACGTATGCCGTGATGGATGAAGACAAAGTGGGAATTTGGAAATGCCCATACCATAATAGCAGGGCCTGTATTGAATTGATACGGCGGATAAATAAAGCTGGCATCAACTAATTTAAATTCAATATTCTTTTCCATTAATTTTCTTTGTAGTCGCTATGTAAAAAAAATAAATATGAAATTTCTGTCGCTACATCTTGTATATTTTTTTTTCATTAGCTCGTGTATTGCGCAGGGTACTGTATTAAATATAAAAAGCTACGGAGCTGTGGGCGATGGCATAACGGTCAATACTAAGGCGATTCAATTAGCCGTAGATGCCTGTAATAAAAATGGTGGAGGAGATGTGGTAATTCCTCCCGGTATATTTGTGACGGGCACCATACATCTCAAAAGCAATATCAATTTATACCTGCAAAGCGGGGCTGTCCTGGAAGGGAGCACCAATCTCGCTGATTACGAATTGTTTTATGCCGGAGCGCCTTACAGTAGTGTACATAAGGGAATGCTCTTTACAGAAAATGCAGAAAATATAACGATCTCGGGATATGGCCAGATCGATGGTAACGGAGACCATTTCTTTGAATTGGATAAGGCAAAAAAATTGAGCGCTGAAGACACAAAATTTACGAGGCAGAAAGAAAACTTCAGGCATGTTGAAAATGAGATAGGGGACGGCCCTATCGTTCCGAAGGAACGGCCTTACCAGATGTTTGTTTTCAGTAATTGCAAGCGGGTAACCATTAAGGATATTTTTATTACAAAGGCTCCTTTCTGGTGTATGCACTTTGCCGATTGTGATGCAGTTCGCCTGAACGGCGTCCGCTTATGGAATAATTTATTGGCTCCCAATGCCGATGGGGTTGATATAACAAGTTGTACCAACGTCTTAATCGAAGATTGCGACATCCGGGCAGGAGATGATGCGATTGCGATAGTGGGTTATAACCATCATTTTGAAATCCCAGGGTTTAAACACCTCATCCATCCATGCGGCAATATTATTATCAGCAGTTGCAATCTTCAGTCTTACTCAAGCGGTATCCGTATCGGTTATCTCGATCAAAACACGGTGAAGAATATTCACGTCAATAATGTAAATATCACTAACGCTACAAGGGGAATTGGAATTTTTGTGAGAGATGAAGGGTCACTTGAAAATATTACCTTTTCCAACATCAACATAGAAACACACCTGCGTACCGGCGATTGGTGGGGCAATGGTGAACCCATCCATATTTCGGCCGTAAGGGGAAAAGAGAATGTAAAGCTTGGGCAAATAAAACATGTACTTTTTGAAAATATCATTTGCAGGGGTGAAAATGGAATGCTGGTATATGGAAGCGATGAAAGCATTATAGAAGATGTCTCATTTGATCATATAAGATTTCAGCTAAGCGACAGCAAGCTCAATGAAGTGGCTGGTGGAAATATAGACCTGCGCGGAAGCAGCCTGGAGAAATCACTTTTTTCGAGAGACATTCCCGGCTTGCTGGCAGCGTACGTAAATGGACTGCTGATCAATGATTTTAAACTGGAGTGGTTAAATACACGTATGCCATTCTTCACCAATGGTATTGAATTGAGCCACTTTACTGGCGTGGAAATTATGAATTTTGACGGGTCACCCTCACCTGTTGATCCGAAAGCTTATAGAATTTATGCCGAACAGGGACAAGGTTTCAAAACAGATAATAATAGGGGAGTGTTACTTCAAAATGTTCACTAAATTCCTGGCTCGCAAAAGTATTACAGCGTATATAAAAAATTCTTGTTTAATTTCCGCCTGTAGAAACCAACTTAAAAATAAAGCTATTAAAATGAGAAAAATAATTTTTATAACCGCCATACTTGTGGTTTTGTCACCATTGGTATATAGTGCGAAGAAACCCCACGATTTTTACCAGCTAAAGATATACCACTTAAAAAGTAATGAGCAGGTTGGCCAGGTTGATCAGTATTTGAAAGATATTTCTCTTCCGGCACTGCATCGCCTGGGTATTAAGAATGTTGGCGTTTTTAAACCAATCGCCAACGATACGGCTGCAATGAAACTCATTTATGTATTAATACCTTTTAATTCGGCAGACGGATGGATAAAAGCTGAAGATGCACTGGCAAAAGATGCCGTTTATATATCATCAGGAAAGAGCTTCAACGAAGCACCATTTGATAAAGCGCCATATGAAAGGGTAGAGTCAATTTTGCTGGATGCATTTTCGGAACAGCAACATTTGGTACTGCCAGCTATTAAAAGTCCTGAACGGGTTTTTGAATTGAGAAGCTATGAAAGTCCTACACAAAGCCTGGCCGAAAAAAAGATGGCAATGTTTAATACAGGAGGTGAGATAGCTATTTTTAAAAGGCTTGGGTTCAACCCCGTATTTTATGGCCGCGTGGTCTCTGGCAGCCGGATGCCCAATTTTATGTACATGCCTGTGTTTGACAACCTGCAGCAAAAAGAAGCTCAATGGAAGACTTTTGGAAACGATCCGCAATGGAAAGATATTTCTGCAAAACCCGAAAACGAAAACAAAGTAGCTGTATCACATATCGATAGTATATTGATGCACAGCACTCCTTATTCAGATTATTAATTCCTTCATATGCAAGTCAAAATAATATCCTTAAACGTCCTTATAATTTGCAGCCTGCTTTGTTGTAAAAATTCATTTTCGCAAAACCTGGGAATTTTTGAAGGACAAAGTGAGATAGGTACCATCTTACATACTGGCAGTGCAGCCTACAATGCATCCACAGGTATTTATGAAGTGTCTGGTTCAGGAGATAATATTTGGTTAAACCATGATGACTTTCATTATCTGTGGAAGCAAATGAAGGGAAACTTTATATTGCAGGCAAGGGGAAATTTAATCGGCAAAGGTGTCGAAGAACACCGCAAATTTGGCTGGATGGTTCGCGGTTCGCTGGACAGCACAGCGCCAATGGTCGCTGCAACCATTCATGGAGACGGACTCACATCACTTCAATACAGGAAGACAGGTAATACTGATATTAAAGAAACAAGATTTACTATTAGCGCACCGGATGTTATTCAATTAGAAAGAAAAGGTAGCCGGTATATTATGTCTGTTGCTCATTTTGGAGAACCTTTTGTGACGGAGCAAATTGCCAACATAGATTTGAAGGATGATGTGTATGTTGGCGTATTCATCTGTTCCCATAATAAAGACGTCGTAGAAAAGGTCTCATTTGATAATGTGCGTATTATTGTTCCCGCAAAAGAAGATTTTGTTCCTTACCGGGATTATATCGGCAGTAATATTGAAACTATGGATGTCTTTACCGGCAAGCGGCAGATCGTATACTCGGCACCGGTATCGTTACAGGCACCAAACTGGGCCCCGGATGGGAAAAGCCTGATCTATAACAGCAAGGGCCTCATGTATCGCATGAACCTGGTAGATTATACACCCGAAGTGATTAATACCGGGGTGGTAAAAAATAACAACAATGACCACGTGATTTCTTTTGACGGCAAAATAATAGGATTGAGTGCAACAAGTCTTGACGGTAAATACAATTCCGTCGTGTTCACAGTGCCTGTTGCCGGCGGCGAGCCGAAAAAAATTACGACGGGGGGCCTATCCTATTTGCACGGATGGTCACCAGATGGCAGGTATCTAACGTTCACGGGTCAGCGAAATAATGATTCTTCAGATGCCGGTTTTGATATCTACAAAATACCTTCCGCGGGCGGCAGGGAAGCCAGGCTTACAACTTTCCCGGGGCTCGATGATGGCCCCGAATACAGCCCGGACGGTAAATATATTTATTTCAACTCAACCAGGAGCGGCCTGATGCAATTGTGGCGGATGAAAGAAGACGGGAGCCAGCAGGAGCAGATCACGAACGATGAATATAATAATTGGTTCGCTCATATTTCGCCAGATGGGAAATGGATCGTGTGTTTATCTTTCATGAAAGATATCAAGCCCGATGAGCACCCTTTTTATAAACATGTTTATTTGCGGATGTTGCCGGCTGCCGGTGGTAGGCCAAAAGTGATTGCCTATTTATATGGCGGGCAGGGTTCTATAAATACTCCATCATGGTCGCCCGATAGTAAAAAGATTGCGTTTATAAGCAATACTGATTTGCAAAAATAATTATGTAAACATTCCCTGTTAAAAATTTACCGGTAATTCAATTTAAATGCTCAATATGAAATATGAAAGAGGGATAACCAAAGCCATAATTTTTTTATGGGTTGCCATGATTATATTACCGGTAAAACTTAAAGCTCAATCCAGTAGTACCACAGGCGAGGCCGCGATAAGTGCGATGGTACACCAAATGACCATAGAAGAAAAAATTGGGCAAATGGCGCAGGTATCCATCGAATCCCTGGGAGGTATACAGAATGGAAATTTTTCTTTCAACGCGGAAAAATTCAAAGATGCGGTTGTTAATTATAAAATAGGGTCTATATTAAACACACCTGGTTTACAGAACGCGCAGCAATGGAATGGCATCATTGAGCAAATTCAGAATGCGGCAAAAGAAACCCGGCTGAAGATCCCTGTTTTATACGGCCTTGACGATAACCATGGCGTAAACTATGTTGCAGGCGCTACGCTTTTTCCACAGGAAATAGGCCAGGCAGCTACATGGAATCGCCAGCTTGTTTTTGACGCGGCTGTTATTACGGCTTATGAATCGAGAGCTGCAGGAGTACCCTGGACTTTTTCACCGGTACTGGATTTAGGCACAAACCCTCAATGGCCGCGTATTTGGGAAGATTATGGAGAGGATCCCTACCTCGGTGCCGAAATGGGCGTTCAGTTTGTGAAGGGTGTGCAGGATCCATGGGGCAGCAAGGAGAAACTTGCTGTGAGTGTAAAACATTATATGGCTTATTCAGATCCTAAATCGGGGCACGACAGGAGCGATGCATGGATACCGGAACACTATTTACGGGAGTATCATTTACCAGCATTCCGCGCTGTGGTTGAAGCCGGGGCAAGGACGGTGATGGTGAATTCAGCCTTGATCAATGGCATCCCTGTACACATTAATAAACACCTACTTACCGACATCCTGAAAAAGGAGTTGCACTTTACTGGTTTCATTGTTTCTGACTGGCAGGACATAGAAAATGTTTACAGGAGAGATCACATCACAAAAGATATTAAAGGGGCCATCATGCTTGCCGTAAATGCAGGTATCGACATGTCTATGATCCCCTATGACTATAAGGAATTTTGTACCGATCTTATTGCTTTGGTCAAAGAAGGTAAGGTTTCTCCAACCAGGATTGACGATGCCGTTACCAGGATACTACGGGTGAAACACGATTTACAGATATTTGAAACGCCTGTTACTTATTTGAAAGACTATCCAAAATTTGGAAGCGCTGCGTTTGAAAATGCAGCTTACAAAACGGCGGCTGAATCCATTACACTTTTAAAGAATGCAAATAATGTTCTGCCATTGCCGAAGAACGCAAAAGTGTTGGTAACCGGGCCTAATGCCAATTCTATGCGGACGTTAAATGGCGGATGGACCTATACATGGCAGGGTGAAAGGACTGATGAATATGCGCAACGGTATAATACAATTCTCGAAGCTTTGCAAAAAAAATTAGGACCAGGAAATGTAAAATTCCAGCAAGGTGTTGTTTACAATATGAAGGGAAAATATTATGAAGATTCTGTTGTTAATATTGATTCGGCTGTACAAGCTGCAGCAGAAGTAGATTACCTGTTATTGTGCGTGGGTGAAAATAGTTATACAGAAACTCCAGGCAACTTAAATGATTTGAGTTTATCGGATAACCAGTTACTGCTGGCGGAGGCAATGATCAAAACAGGCAAGCCCGTAATTCTTCTTTTGAATGAAGGCCGTCCGAGGATCATTAACAGGATTGAACCAGGCTCGGCAGTAATTTTGGATCTCTATCTTCCTTCGAATTTTGGCGGCGATGCACTGGCCGATATTCTTACCGGTGATGTAAATCCAAGTGGGAAACTTCCCATTACTTACCCAAAATACACCAACGCCTTAACGGGCTATATTCACAAGCCATCAGAAGGAAATGAAAATCCCCAGGGTGGAGAAGATGCTATGCAGTTCCAATTTGGATTCGGTTTATCATATACTTCCTTTGAATACAGCAATCTTGTTATTGATAAAAAAACTTTTTCACCTGTGGAAACTGCCACGATTTCTGTAACGGTAAAAAATACCGGTAATCGCGACGGCAAAGAAGTAGTTCAGTTATATATTTCTCAGCTCATCGCTTCGCTAACCCCTGATGTGAAAAGATTAAGGGGTTTTGAAAAAGTTGATTTAAAACCCGGGGAAACAAAAACCGTTACATTTAGACTTTCTTTAAAGGACCTTGCTTTTGTAAATACTGATAACAAGCGAACCCTGGAAGCCGGCGAATTTAAAATACGAATTGCTAATCAAACCGGATCGTTATTGGTAAATAAAACCATCGTTTTTTAATGACCTGTAAGTAATTGATGGCTGTAGAACACTGCACTGATTTTATGGATTATTTGGTCAATAATTCGAATTAAGAATTTTTTAAAAACTTCTTTGACAAATATTTTCGGAGTTTGTCACCTGTTGCCTAAAAAAGAATATACTGGTGATGGGCTGCGGGATGGAAGCGAAAAGCCCGGTGAAGGTTTGTGTGTGGGCTTTGAGCCGGACTTGCAGCGAACAGCCCATTCATAGATGATTAATGATTTGTGGCTGACAGCCCCTGCGCTCTTTAAATTCGTTTTAATAAGGTGTCATATAAACATTAAATATTTTACAATGAAAAACAAAATAGTGTGTGTCGCATTTCTTTTTTGGCATGTAAGCGGGAGTGCTCAAAAATTTGACGGCCTCGCACTTACTCCACCGATGGGCTGGAATAGCTGGAATACTTTTCAAACAAATATCAGTGATACACTCGTAAGGGGCATAGCTGATAAAATGGTGTCTTCAGGAATGAAAGATGCCGGTTATACCTATCTTGTTTTAGACGACGGGTGGATGGCGAAAGAAAGAGATAGCAATGGTAATCTTGTGCCAGATCCGAAAAAATTTCCCGCTGGCATTAAAGGTTTAATTGAATATGTCCATTCTAAAGGTTTAAAGTTTGGTTTATACAATTGTGCCGGAACAAAAACCTGTGCCAGTTATCCCGGAACGAGGGGCTATGAGTACCAGGATGCCAGGTTTTACGCCTCTCTTGATATTGATTATTTGAAATTTGACTGGTGTAATACGGAGGGGCTTACTGCAAAAGAAGCTTACACCACAATGAGCAATGCTTTGCGCGTTGCTGGCCGCCCGATAGTGTTCAGCCTTTGTGAATGGGGTGAAAATAAGCCGTGGGAATGGGCTGAGAAAGTTGGTCAGCTTTGGCGCACTACAGGCGATATTTCTGCAATCTTTGATGGCTTTGTGGATCATGGTACCTGGAAACAGGAAGGCGTGATGCCGATAGCTGATCTTCAGCAAGGATTAAGAAAGTATGCCGGCCCGGGTCATTGGAACGATCCTGATATGCTTGAAGTGGGCAATGGTATGACGCAAAGTGAAGATAAAACTCATTTTAGTGTATGGGCAATGCTTGCTGCGCCGTTGATCGCCGGAAATGATTTGAGAAAAATGTCGAAAGAAACGAATGCGGTTCTGGTCAATAAAGAAGTGATTGCCATAGACCAGGATAAAGAGGGAATGGAAGGTTTCAGGTTTAAAGCGAAAGACAGCCTGGAAATATGGGTGAAGCCTTTAAGCGGCGAAGCGTGGGCATTTTGTTTTTTGAACAGGTCCGCAAAAGCCATGCAGGTTAACTATAACTGGAAAGACGAATTGGTTACTGATAGTGTTGTCAATAAATCTTTTGATGCAAAAAACCACAATTATAAAGTACGGGACGTATGGAAGCAAAGTAACAGGGATGATACACAAAAGCCATTATCGGCTATGCTGGCTTCTCATGATGTCATCATGCTGAAACTTTCCAGGTAATTGATATCCCGGCAGCTATTTTAATAAAAATAACAGCGCACTAAAGTTTTTAAAAGTGGTGAAGTTTTATAACAGGTGTGATCTTACTCTGGAATGGGTGTGCCGTAATCAATACCTTTTCTGCAAACTATAAAACTTCATAATATCCGGCGTAAGTTATTCGGGTATGGCTTGCCCAACCAATAAAGCCTTTTTTGAGAATTTTATTAAATAAAATCATTTCAATAACCTTCCTGGTTGTATCATGCGTGCTCATGCTTTAGTATGGAATCAATTTTCTTAAGTTCTTTTTTAGAAAAGTCGTGATTTTTAATTGCTTCGATACCGCTCAGTACCTGTTGCGGCTTGCTTGCACCCAATATCACCGAAGTAATGCGCTCGTCTTTTAAAACCCACGCCAGGGCCATTTGAGCCAAAGTTTGATTCCTCTCAATGGCAATCTTATTTAATTTCCTGACTTTTTCAAGTACTCCAGGAGTAACCTGTGATTCAACGATAGCACCGTTTTCAAGATGGCGGCCTGCCCTTGAATCTGCTGGTATTCCATTTAGGTATTTATCGCTGAGCAATCCCTGCGCGAGTGACGAAAATGTAATGCAGCCCACTCTTTCTTCTCCCAAAAGATCCAGCAGGCCATCTTCGACCCAGCGGTCAAACATGGAATATTTCGGTTGGTGAACCAGGCAAGGTGTGCCCAGTTTTCTAAGTATTTTGAAAGCTTTTGCTGCTTCTTTAGGATGGTAACTGGAGATACCTGCATACAAGGCCTTTCCCTGTCTAACGATGAGATCCAGCGTCGCCATTGTTTCTTCTAGCGGGGTTTCCGGATCAGGCCGGTGGTGATAAAAAATATCCACGTAATCAAGGCCCATCCTACGCAGGCTCTGATCCAGGCTAGCTACAAGGTATTTTTTTGAACCCCAATCGCCATATGGCCCGTCCCACATTTTCCAGCCGGCTTTTGATGAGATAATTAATTCATCGCGATAAGGCCTGAAGTCATCCTTAAATATTTTCCCGAATAATTCCTCTGCAGCTCCGGGAGGTGGGCCGTAATTATTGGCAAGGTCAAAATGGGTAATTCCATTATCGAAAGCCGTCCGCAGGATCTCGCCGCAGTTTTCATAGTCGTCGATCTCCCCGAAGTTGTGCCATAAGCCCAGAGAGATCATTGGAAGTCTCAAGCCGCTATCGCCACAGCGCCGGTATTTCATCAACTCATACCTGTTGGCATTTGGAGTGTAGCTCATAATTCGTTATTTAAGTTTTAATAAAAGCGTTTAACCATAGTAGTTATAATAAAAGCGGGTACTTATTGTTGTTGTTGTTGTTGCTGCGCCTCGAGGTAGTAGCGGTAAGAATTAATGGGCTCCCCGGGATTTTTGGCCTTATAGCTGAACTTAGGCAAGCCCGGTTTCTCCGGTGTTTTTTTTGCATTCCCATTCTCTATTTCTACAGATACTTCAAGGGTATGCTCGCCGGAGCCTTTGTAGGTGCCCTTTACGGGGGTACAGTCTGCAAAATTCCTGCCGGTTGCCAGGCGTACATGCTGATCGTTCACAATACAATTATTGGTAGGATCCAGACCGAGCCATCCATAATTGGGAACATATGCTTCTACCCAGGCATGTGTTGCGCCCTCGCCACGCATTTCTTTATCCTTAGGGCAAATGTACCCGCTTACATAACGGGAAGGAATTTCAAACATCCGTAAAAATATAAGCAGGATGTGTGCAAAGTCCTGGCATACCCCGGCTTTTAACTGCCATACCTCTTCCGTTTTGGTTTCCACACTCGTGATTCCCTTTTGATAACTAAAATTATTGTACACATATTCCGAAAGGATCGTTGCATTTTGTAAAGGAGTTTTTTCGCCGCTCACTTCGCCGCTTAAAATAACTTTCACATCAGCATAGGATGTAAAAACTTCAGGTTTTAAAAAATCCATGTAAGCAGAATGATTTTTTAGACTTCGTAAAAGATCCCATTGCCCGGCAGCATTCATATCGTCTGCCGGAAAGATTATAGGTTTGGTGATAACATCTGCAACCGACTCGATCAGGAGTTCTGTATGTGGTTTTATTACAGAAAATACGCCGATATGATTGCCGAAATAGTCTACAAATGTTTCTACAACAGGATTGTTGGAAATTTTTATTTCATGGTTCCTTACTTCCAGCAGCGAATCAATCACAGGATACAGCATGATCTGGTTGGTACAGTCTATTACTGTTGAAGAATAGGAATACCGGGTGATATGTTTTATCTTATAAGAAGGCATTTCATAAATTTAAGTATTACCAAAATAATATTTGCTAAAGGCTGCTGAAATCTCGAACAGGTCGAGCCTGGTTTGAAAAAGAAAAGCATCCAGCGTTTGGATGTCACTTTCAATTATATTACTGTATTTAATATTGTTCATTGTTTTGCCAATCAAAAATTCCAACTGGTCATAATTTTCCGGAAGGCTTTCTGGCCGCAATCTTGTGAAATATTTGTACAGGTGTTCCAGGCTGTATAAAATGGAGTGTGGGAAATGTGTATTATACAGTATAAGATCCAGGACATTTTTTGTCGTAAAATTGCCTTTATAGGTTTTCAGGTACACTTCAAATCCAAAAAGGGAATACAACAAATACCTTAAGTTCGGTGCTTCGTAAGCATCCTGCTGGTTAGCATGTAATTCATTCATTTTTATCCTCGTAATATCCGAAGAATGGATCGCTCTTTCTAAAAATTTACCCAGGTTAATATAGGTAAAGCCTTCTCCGCGTGTTAAAGTATTATCAACAGTACCGGTGAACAGTAAACCATTTCTTATTAAAAGGTCAATTGCTGAAACGGGGTCCGCCATGCTGACTTCCCTTCTCAAATCATCATTACGAATAAAATGATAATAATCATTAAGACATTGCCATACCTCTTTAGTAATGTGATCCTGTATGCCCCGGGCATTTTCCCGCGAAAACATGATATTATTATATACAGACGCGGCATTTTCACGGCTGAAGATCATATATTCCAGCGCCTTTGTTGAGCTGGTTTCTATTGTTTTGATCTCTTCCTCAGAAAGGTCACCATAAATTTTCAATAGGGGCCGCCACATAAAATCACTCGCTTCATCCTGCGAAGAAATATACTGGGTCAGGATAACCTGCAACATGCCATTGGTCCTTTCCATATACCTGCCCAACCAATAAATTGTATCTGCTACACGACTCAACATACGCGAACGGTTAATTTTTATAGGGTTTTTTTGCCTGCCGGTTTACAACCGGCAACCTCTTATCTCGCCAGCACCCATGTATCTTTACTTCCGCCTCCCTGCGACGAATTTACGATCATCGATCCTTCCTTCAATGCGACCCTTGTCAATCCTCCCGGAACAATATTAATTCCCTCCGGCCCGTACAATGCAAAAGGCCTGAGGTCGACACGGCGCGGTTGCAGAACACCGTTGATATAGCAAGGTGTAGACGATAAGCTTATGATAGGTTGTGCAATGAAATTTCTTGGTTCGGCATCGATGGCGTTCCTGAAATTTTGCATTTCCTCATCGCTGGCAATATTGCCCATCAGCATTCCATACCCACCCGATTCGTTGGTACGTTTGATCACCATCTGATGCATATTTTCGAAAACATATTTTTTTACGTCAGCATCTGCAAGCTGGTATGTCGGAACATTTGGGAGAATTGGCTCCTCGTTCAGGTAATAACGGATCATGTCGGGAACATATGTATAAATGGCTTTATCGTCGGCTACGCCGTTACCCATTGCATTCACTATGGCAACATTTCCTTTGCGATAAGCCCAGTAAATTCCAGGGACACCCAAAATGCTGTCGGGCCTGAAAACGAGCGGGTCAATAAATTCATCATCTACCCTGCGGTAAATAACATCAACCTGCTTTAGCCCCTTTGTGGTCTTCATATGGACATGGTTGTTATCTACTATGAGGTCCCTGCCTTCAACAAGTTCAATTCCCATTAACCTGGCCAATGTAGTATGTTCAAAATATGCGGCGTTGTAAATACCCGGCGATAACAGGATAACCGTAGGATTGCTGATTTGCCTGTTGCCCAAAGCCAGTAAATTCCTATAGAGGAGATCGGGGTACTCTTTTACAGAACGCACATTATTTTTTGGCAGAAGGTTAGGAAAGATCCGATAGGTGATGCTCCTGTTTTCCAGCATATATGAAACACCCGATGGTGTACGCAGGTTATCTTCGAGCACATAAAACTTTCCGTCATCGTCCCGTATCAGGTCTACCCCGGATACGTGGGTATAAATATCAAATGGCACATCTACATTTACCATTTCCCTCAGGAAATTTGGGCAGGAATAAATGAGCTGGGGGGGAATAATTCCGTCGTTCAACACAAATTGCCGGTGGTAAATATCCTTTAAAAAAACATTGAGCGCTTTTAATCTTTGCTTCAAACCAGCTTCTATCAGTGCCCATTCATCATGTGTAATAATACGTGGAATAATGTCAAATGGAAATATCTTTTCAATACCCTCGCCGCTGTTATACACCGTGAATGTAATCCCCTGGCTCATAAATAGTTTTTTCGCCATTTCATCTTTGTGCGTCATGTCATCGGGTGGCAAATCGGCGATCACTGAAACGAAATTTTTATATGGGGAACGAACCCCTTCTGCACCAAACATTTCGTCCCACACATTAGGCTGTTCCAGGTAAGATTGTAATAGTGAATTTTGGCTCATATAAATGAAAATACAAAAAAAATATTTTAGAGAAATTAAAATATAGCCCGTTAAATGCAGAGTGACAAGCTTAAAAAGCACTATTATGCTCGAAAAAACTATGTTTCTAACCCTGGAAGCAATATAATATCCATATATGATTATTTATAATATAATGGATTTCTGCATAATTTGGCATTGATCCGGCGTTTTTGCGGCCCTGGCAATAGAAAATATCGCGAAAAAAAAATAAGTAAAATTTCTGCCGGCTCGATTTCAATTTATTATCTTTAGTTTTATTCCCATTTAAAAATTTATTATGATACCTGTAAAAAGTTATGCTGCACAAAGTGCATCCGCTGCGCTCACTCCCTTTGATTTTGAAAGAAGAGATCCCGGGCCGCACGATGTTGAAATTGCCATTCTGTACTGTGGGGTTTGCCACACTGATATTCATTTTGTAAATAACGACTGGGGAATATCTTTTTATCCCATGGTGCCGGGGCATGAAATTGTCGGAAAGGTAATTTCTGTGGGAGATCATGTAAAAAAGTTAAAGCCGGGAGATATTGCCGGGGTAGGGTGTCTTGTAGATTCCTGCCGTGAGTGTGAAAATTGTAATGACGGGCTTGAACAGCACTGTCTTAATGGTGCCGTATATACTTACAGCGCTTATGAAAAAGACGGTACCACGCTTACCCAGGGAGGTTATTCAACTAAAATTGTCGTTGATGAAAGGTTTGTATTGAAAGTGTCGGATAAGTTATCTCCTGAAAAAGCTGCACCATTGCTTTGTGCAGGAATTACTACCTATTCTCCCCTCAAACAATGGAAGGTAGGTAAGGGACACAAAGTAGCTATTGTTGGCTTGGGCGGCCTTGGCCATATGGCAGTAAAATTTGCGGTGTCTTTTGGCGCCGACGTTACCGTGCTTAGTACGCATGCTGCTAAAAAAGCGGATGCGATCAAACTTGGGGCGCATAATTTTATTGTTACGTCCAACGAGGAAGAAGCCGGGTCCGTTGTGGGTAAATTTGATTTTATACTCGATACTTTATCAGTTCCACATGATTACAATTTTTATCTTTCATTCCTGAAAACAGGTGGAACACTTATTTGTGTAGGCTTACCCGTAGAGCCAATGCAGGTTCCCGCTTTTAATATTGTTTTTACAAGAAAATGCATTGCAGGTTCTCTTATTGGAGGACTCCCCGAAACACAGGAAATGCTTGATTATTGTGCAGAACATGATATTGTTGCAGATGTTGAAGTGATCCCGATTCAGAAAATACAGGAGGCTTATGAAAGGATGCTAAAAAGCGATATAAAATATAGATTTGTGATCGACATAAATTCTCTGCAATAATATACTGGAGGTAATTTAGACGTATCCAACCAGGAAGGATTTTGATTAATAGGCCAGTGCTTTATCATTTACCTCGCGCGGTGCTGCGCAATTCTTTTTATTATACAGAGGTGGTGTTATCTGCCAAGCCGTTATGATTTAAAAATAAACTAATTGCAGGTAAACATACACATTGTTGGATTTGCGTTCTTCCGGTATTTCCGTTGATATAGAATATCATTTCCAATTGCATTTATTTGCTGAACTTAGAACCCGGTTAGAATATTCAAGGGAATTATGATGAAAAAGCAGGTAAAAATTGTATGTATTTTTTTGTTGATGGCTGTAAATTTTTCTTCTAAAATATCTGCTCAATTGTGCCGGGGCAGTCTCGGTGACCCGGTGGTTTATATTACATTCGGCTCCGGAAATACTGCGGGCCCGCCCGTAGGTGGTGTAGCCGGTTACAGTTATATCACCAATGATTGCCCGGAGGATGGAAGTTATACGGTTGCCAGTTCCACAAGTGGTTGTTTTGGTGGTACGTGGCACAGTTTAAGCGAGGACCATACCCCGGGGGATGTAAATGGTTACATGATGGTCGTCAATGCGTCTTACAATCCCGGGGATTTCTTTAAAAAAACCGTCGATGGGCTGTGCCCGAATACAACCTACGAGTTTGCTGCATGGATATTCAATGTATTACAACCTTTTGCCTGCCAGGGAATGGGTATCAAACCTAACATCACCTTTAATATTGAAACAACAACCGGCGAGGTGCTGCAGTCCTATCAAACCGGAGATATACCCGCAACCACTGCCGACTGGAAACAATATGGATTCTTTTTTTCCACTGGTGCAGGGATTAATACTGTAGTTCTGCGAATGACCAATAATGCTCCGGGCGGCTGTGGGAATGATATTTTATTAGATGACATTACTTTCCGGGCCTGCGGCCCGCTGGTTACAGCAAGCATCAATGGGTTACCCGATTCAGTGGATGTGTGCACGGGTGATAATGCTGTTTTTATTTTACAAGCCAATGTTTCTGAAGGTTACAATGATCCCGTATACCAATGGCAACTGAGTAACAATAATGGGGGATCGTGGGCGAATGTTGCAGGTGCAACGGATAAAACTTATGTAAGACCGGCCGCAATTATTCCTGCAGTGTATAAATACCGGTTAGCAGTATCCCAGCGGGAAAACATGAGTATTTCTTCCTGCTCAATTGTCTCCAACGTTGTTGCAGTAAATGTAAATAAATACCCGGTGCCAGCTGCGTCTAACCATGGCAGTTGTATTGGCGACAGTGTGTTTTTCACTGCCAGCGATGGAGCTTTATTTTCGTGGACAGGCCCGATGAACTTTACAAGCCCCGAATCGTCACCGGTTATACCCGTTGGTGTTGCCGGGAACAGCGGCATCTATTATGTAAAAGTCACCTCTGCTCTTGGGTGCGTGAGCATCGATTCAACGATAGCCCGGTTAAGTATCAAGCCGGTAGTAAATGCGGGAAGTGACGCAGCAATCTGCGAAGGGGCAAGTATCCAGTTGCACAGTTCGGGTAGTAATATAAGTTCCTATCTCTGGAAGCCTGAAATTGAAGTATCCAATCCGGGTATACCCGATCCATTGGCTTTTCCGGGGGAAACTACTGACTATATTCTCACAGTTGCCAATATTGATTGTAAAGTTTCCGACACAGTTACGATAGTGGTTAACAAAAATCCAAAGTCCGATGCCGGTCCGGATAAAGTCATCATCGAAGGGCAATCGGCAGTTTTGAAGGGAACGGCACAGGGAACTGATGTGTCTTATCTGTGGACACCCCCGGAATTTATCGTCGCAACTGGAACACTCACCCCATCTGTTAATCCTCCCGCAAATAAATTGTATGCGCTACATGTGTTTTCAAACAAGGGATGCGGGACTGCTACTGATACTGTACTCGTAAAAGTTTTTAAAAAGATATTTATTCCAAATGCGTTTACCCCAAATAGCGATGGTATAAATGATTCATGGTTTATTGAGACCCTGGAAGCTTATCCAGGTTCGGAGGTTAAAGTCTTTAACAGGTACGGTCAAATGGTTTTTGATAATCATGGAAAAAATAAACCGTGGGATGGAAAATTTAAAGGAGTTGCTCTTCCTACGGGCGTTTATGCATATATCGTAGATCTAAAAAACAATACGGAAATTTTAAAAGGTATTGTGGTTATAGTATTATAGCTCAACCCTCTTTGAACATTTATAAGCTATCGATACCCCGCAGGCTCTCATTTGCCTTAAGATTGCCGGGGGTGCAATCCAAATTCCTCCTGCGTTTGAAACGCAACAAAAGCAGCATACACA
>JBDTLZ010000348.1:0-22546 GCA_039934515.1 Ginsengibacter sp. | reverse complement strand
CTTCGCCGCAGGCAACCACGGCGGGCCGGGCAACCCGTTCGCGCGCCAAACCGCTTACAGGATGGGCAAAATGCCAGAAGAACCGGAAAGTCTGGCGTTGCACCACATCCAGCAATGCAGAATCAGAAAGGCCCTTTATAACACCAACCGGTGCAATAGAAACTGAAGCCTTTACCGGCCTGTTTTTTTGCCCAAATAAAAATGAGCTAAAAATGATGGCAATGTATGTGCAAATAATTCTATTGAACATAACGAATCGTTTTAAACAATCATCTCAATTCAATACTCCCTTCGCAGGTTGAGTTCTATGTTTTGATATTTGTATGGCCAACACCCGGAAAAGTATGAATAAGTATTTCAACTTGTTTTATTAGTTTCCTAACCAATACCTGTTTAAAGATATCTTTCAGCTCATTTCTGTGACTCCAACCTTAGCTTTTCAAGCCCGCTTTTTATTTCGGGATTGCTCATAAATAATTTCCATAAAAGCCCGCTGCGATAATTCTCTATCATCACAACCATAGGGGCCTGGTTCAATCCCATATAAATACCGGAGCACCAGTTTTGCGAAAGGTTGAAGCCATCGCGAAATCCATATTCGCTCCATAAAAATTTCCCATAGCTATAATAATATTTTTTCAGTGCTTTCATTGATTCAACCGGTGTATATGGAAAAGAACTAACGGCACCCGTAGCCGCAATTGTTCCATCATTTCTCCCTGCTCTTGGTTCACCCGGAAGATAATCGAAGGGCCCGTCGCAGGCCGTCAAACCCCAGCAGCTATCACCATATCCTTTATAGTGCCCCGGGTTTTTTGAACAATAGCGATAATTGATCATTGCGATATTCCTGTTGTTGTTAAAGTAGTTGGTATACTTATCTGTAATCAAATGCGGGTCGTAACCGAGATAAGAATAATGGGTAAAAAAAAGCGGGCCGCCATTAGCAACCCCCACGTCCAACTTAATACCGTAATAAGTTTTACCATTGGTATACATAGAGCCGTCTGTGGTACCTCCCCATCCTCTCCTGTACTGCTGTCCCGTGCTGTCCTGGTTGGCCCATCCGCTGTAATAAAGGCTCGCTGGCACATAATGTGCGGGCGAAGCAATAGCAAGCAAATAAGTTACCATAGTTTCGTTCCAGCCAGTCAACTTATGGTTGATGACCCACTCCTGGTCGGGTGACCAATGCCAGTATAAATATTTGCTGCGGGGAAAACGCCGGTACCAATCCCATTCAACATTTTGCCAGATCGTTGTGATTTTTTCCCGGATCGTTTTTTCTTCGTCATTACTCCCGTTGAAATATGCCCTTGCCGTTAACAAGCCCTGCACTAAAAACGAGGTTTCCACCAAATCACCACCGTTATCGCGAGAGCCAAAAAATGGCTCAACCTTACCGGTGGGGTCATCTATAAAATGAGGGAATGCGCCATGAAATTTTTCTGCCTTTTCAAGGAAAGAGACTATTTTCAGAAATCTTTGTACCGATTGGTTGCGGGTAATAAATTTCCGTCGGGTACCAGCGAGCAACGCCATAATGCCAAAGCCAGAAGCGCCTGCAGCGATCATATCGGTTCGCCCGGGAATATTTTCTTTTGATAACCCGCTTACAGTGCCGGCCCCGTCCCAATAATACCGGAAGCAGGCTTCCTGCACCATTGTAAGAAATTCCTCATCCGTTATTTTTCTTGTTATAGCAGCAACACTATTGGATAATCCTGTTTCTTCATATTGATAGTTAAGAAAAGAAATCTTATAAGAATAGGCCTTACTTGTTACTCCGGTAAAATCGGAATAACGATTGATTTGAGGTGACTGGATTCCAACAGGTACAGTCCTTCCATTTTCCGTACGATATATCTTCACATACTTTACCTGTTCATCAGAAAACGGCTGCCAGGAAATATCGATATGTTTTGCATAACCCCGGCTACTAATTAAAACGGGTTTCGCTGTGACCCCCGAAATAACACCGGCGGGTAAAAATTCTATATCATCGATATACAGTTGCTGTTTACTTCCATCCTCACTGCTTTGCGAAAATACAACACCGATAACGGAAGCAGGATCTCTACTGTCAATTCCGGTAAAGGCCGAAACAGGAGCTGAAATAGTTTGCCATTTATTTGGCTTATCTACGATAAGGTTAATTTTCCCTGAAAGGCTGCTGTCTTGCAACATCAGTTGAAAGACAGGTAAGTTTTTCTGATCAATGCTGGCTGATGCCACGTAAATACTGAATGAGATATCTTTTACAGGTTTGAAATGATCCCGTGAACGCATATTCTCTCTGAAAATCATTGCCTGCCATTTGCCATTTTTGCCATTAACATATTCAAGCTGTAAAGCATTGGCTGGCGTATGAAATATTGCAGTACTTACCGGTAAACGGAGATTTTCATTTTTTATAAACGAAGGAGATAGAAAAGATGTTTTACTAAAAAAATAACTGCCAGTCATGCGGCTGTTGGTAAAAAAAGTGTAGTCATATAAATGCTCCTGCGCATAGGCTGATGACGAAAATATCAAACAATATAACAGCAATCGGTTTATCACCAGTTTCATTTTAGATAGGGGCTTTCAAATCCCAGCTTTTTCAAGCCATTTTGAATTTCAGGAATATTCATAAACAACTTCCACAACAGCCCGGTCCTGTAATTTTCTATCATTACAACTATGGGGCCTTCATCAATTGCAAGATACGATTTTGCATACCAGTTTTTGGATTCACTAAAGCCATCTACGAAACCATAAGTACCCCATATTTTATCACCTAAATCGAAATAAAAATGTTTCAATGCCTTCATTGAATACTCAGGCGTGTAAGGAAAAGAAGATAATGCAGCAGTCGGGGAAATTACACCAAGATCTTTAGTTGGTGAATGGGCAACGTATCCTGCATAGCTGTCACTTGCTGTTAATCCCCAGCAATCAGCACCATAACCTTTATAATTATTCGGATTGCGAATACAATGTTCGCGGTTTATTAAAGTATGGTTGAGATTTTGCGTCCAGTAATCTGCAAACCGATCTTTCAGGCCATGGGGATCAATGCCCAAAAATGAATAGTGTGCAAAAAATAATGGGCCGCCATAATCAAATCCCAGGGGCAGTTTGATCCCGTAATATTCCCGCTCATTTCGAAAATCGCTGCTATTGGCCCAACCCTTGTCATATACTTCTTCATCGATAGAATATCGTGGGGAAGACGCAGCGAGTAGGTAGGTGATGAGGCACTCGTTCCATCCACGTATTTCGGCATTCATACTCCAGCCGTTATTAGGACTCCAATGCCAGTATAAAACACTGATCCCGCCCCGTGTATGCCAGTTCCATTCAACGTCACGCCACATCCAGGTAATGCGGTTACGCAACTCTTTTTCTTTCGGCGTATCCCTGTTAAAATATTCCCTCGCGCATAATAATCCCTGGAACAAATAAGCAGTTTCTACAAGATCACCGCCGTCGTCTTTCGGACTAAAAGGTATTGTTTTACCTGTTGAGCCATTTAGCCAATGCGGAAATACGCCATGATATTTATCACTTTTGGAAAGGAATTTCACCATCTTCAATAAATGGTTTACCGCAGAATCTCTCGTCACCCAGCTTCTATTCACGGCAACTATAATTGCCATAACCCCAAATCCGGTACCACCGGTTGCACCTACTTCCAGACCATAATCGTTGCCACGATTGCTTCGTTCCCTTGCCATACCACTCACCGGATCAGCAAAATCCCAAAAATAATTGAATGTCTGCTTTTCAACCAGGTCAAGCAATGCCGAATCAGAGATATTTTTATCGATCGCCGGCGCGTTGCTGGCCGGTAAAGTGGCAATGTTCTTATTTTTATTCTGCGCAAATGGCTCGCAATAAATAAATACCAGCACAAAAAGGAATAAATATCTTTTCATAAAAAAAATTATTATAGCTTATACAAACCGTTTAGTAGTTTATTATTTAGCACTTCAATTTTCGCAATTATAAATTCGGGCTTTGAAAGCCCAATCGTTTCATACCTCGTTTTACTTCCGGACAACTCATAAATAAATTCCAAAGCAAGGCGCTTCTATAGTTCTCTATCATTACAACCTGCGGCCCCTGGTCGATCGCTAAAAATGAATCTGCAAACCAATTGTCGGTAAGGTTAAAGGCATCAATAAAGCCGTATTGTTTCCATAATTTATCACCCAGGGTGTAATAAAAAAATTTCAATGCATCCATCGACTGTTCCGGTGTGTAGGGCAAGGATGCAATTGCGGCAGATGGTGTAATTACGCCATCATCGTGGCCTGGGGCATGTGCGTCATATCCTGAAATATCATCATCACTTGCAGTAAGTCCCCAATTCGCCGAACTATACCCATAAAAATTTTGAGGATTGGCAACGCAATAATTATAATTAAGAAGGCTGTGGTTGGAATTCTGAGTAAAATAATTGGCATAGGCATCGGTTAGGCCATGCGGGTTTATTCCAAGAAAAGAATAGTGAGAAAAAAACAGCGGCCCGCCCTGGTCGGGGCCAAGTGGCAACTGGATGCCATAAAAATTTCCTCCATTGGCTATTGCTCCATTTCGGGCCCATCCGCTATCATAAACATTTTTAGGAATAGAATCTGTATTGGAAGAAGCGGCGAGTACATACACAACCAATGCTTCGTTCCATCCCGTTACCGGTTGATTGATGCCGAAGTTATAATTGGGGCTCCAATGCCAGTATAAAACACTTTGTCCTCCCTGCCTGAACCAGTTCCATTGAATGCCATCCCACAAAACATTGATATTTGTACGCAGGGCAATTTCATTTGCATCCAAGGTATTAAAGTATTGACGTGCACACAACAAACCTTCCATCAGATAAGCTGTTTCAACAAGATCTGCACCATCATCTTTTGGGCTGAATGGATTTGTATGCCCCGTTGCCCCGTTTATCCAATGAGAAAATGCACCATGATAACGCGTACAATCATTTTTCAGGAAATTCACAATAGTAGTTATTCTATCCAGACCTTCGGCTCGAGTAATAAAATTACGGCTAACGCCTGCGATGATGCTCATTACACCAAACCCGGTCCCCCCGGTGGTTACGAGGTCATCCGAAAAATTCCTTTCCCTCGCCATTCCTGAAATACCATGAGCGAATTCAGTAAAATATTTGAGCGTTTGTTTTTCGATGAGATCAAGTAATTCATCATCAGTAATACGGGGAAATTTATCAGCAGAATCAATTTGAGTGGTAAAATTTACAGTGAGAGCAGTATTCAGCGTACCACCATCTTTTGATGCTAACCCCGGTGAAACAGTTACTATGTATTTGGTCAGGAAATTAAGTACCGCCGTTGGTTGAAGGACTACCGTACTGTCGCCGTTCCCGTAAGATGCAGTAAACATTACCGATGTGCCCGTTTCTTCTTTCAAAGAAAAATTTTTTCCTGCTGAAGTAGGATCAACAGGAGCCGAGAAAGAAAATTTTACCTGCGGGCTTGTATTGGTATAATAATTTACCGTGGCAGCCAGCTTATTATTTATTGTGATGGAGGAAGAATTGAATGTGGCTGGCGGAACAACCGGAGGCGATTCTGAAGATTTCTTACTGCAACTGTTCAATAAAATTCCGGCTATAAAAAGTACCCACCAAAAATCGCTGCGTTTTCCTATCGGGTTTTTTCTTTTGATAAAAATCATTTTTAGATTGTCACAACTACGAACCGGTTGTAAGTGTTATATGCACTGCCTGGTTATCACAATTTGTTCCAGATTTCTAAATCACTCTGATGAAATGACGCATATCTATTTTTATTTTACCCTTTCTATTACTCAGCATATATATAGGGCTTTAGCAACCAATTTTTTTTGCATACATTCGATTTAGTATGCTTTTAATAAAAACAAATACTCAGCAAATAAATATAAAAATGAACATTAATTATTGACCGTACTCTACAAAAAAAAGCAAGAGGAAGCGCTCAATAAATAAGAAATTTTTCCAAAGAAATATGTCCAGGTTTATGCTATAAAAGTAATTTTTTTTGCGTGCGAAAGCTTTTGGACGTTGCTGATATTTAGATTAGCTTGCAAATTACATTGATAACTGCTCTATCATGAATAGAATGGTAAGTTTACAACGTTCTGCGATAGTTATCTTCACCATTGTCTTATGTGTTTTTACTCTTGTTAAATGTATCAGCAATTCCAGCGACACTACCGAAAAAAAAGAAAAAAGCGCCGCAATTCCGGATACAAAAAATATAAATTTCAAACAATTTGCCGGTTCAGCCACCTGTGCGAAATGTCATAACAAAATATACGAAAGTCATCTTCATACCGGTCATCACCTGACTTCTATTGAAGCCGCTGAAAAATATGTTAAAGGCAGTTTTAATAAAAGTGATAATAAATATCAATATGATGCGAATCTGTATGTCGCAATGGAAAAGAGGGATAGCGGCTTGTACCAGGTGGCTTACTTAAACGGCGTTGAAAAGATTGCAAAAAGATTTGATATCGTTGTAGGTTCGGCCGCCAGGGGCCAAACATTTTTATCGTGGCAAGGCAACCATCTTTACCAGTTGCCTATAGCTTATTTTACGGCAACGGATCAATGGTCTAACAGCCCGGGATATCCAAACCAGGCTGCTTTTAACAGGCCTGTCACTTCACGATGCCTCGAATGCCATAGCACCTATGCCAATACAATATCTCTTCCCGGCAAAGAACCAGAGGAATTTGATCACGCCCGGATGTTATATGGTGTCGATTGTGAAAAATGTCACGGCCCCGGTGCAAAACATGTGGAATACCAAACACAAAATCCAAAAGAACCCATAGGGAAATATATTGTCAATCCTGCGATGCTTTCCCGCAAACAAAACCTGGATCTGTGTGCATTATGCCATGGAGGCAGGCTTCGAAAAACCAAGCCTTCTTTTGAATTTGTTGCCGGCGATAAATTATCTGATTATTTTTTTCGTGATACTACCTCGCCCGACACAAAAAGTATAGATGTGCATGGCAACCAGTTCGGCTTGCTGAGCGAGAGTAGCTGTTTTCAAAACAGTGCTCAACTTACCTGTATTACGTGTCACAATCCCCATGAAAGTGAAAGAGGCAAAGTTGCTGTCTTCTCCCAAAAATGCATGGCGTGCCATAATAAAGAACATGGCAATTTTTGCAAAATAAATCCCACGCTGGTAAATTCAATAAGTTCCAATTGTATAGATTGTCATATGCCACGACAAAGATCCATGTCCATTGCGGTGCTGCTCCCAGGTGCTGAAGTTCCTACGGCTGCTTTAATACATACCCATTTTATAAAAGTATACCCTGATGAGACAAAAAAATTCCTGGAAAACGAGAATAAGATGCCAGGCAAGCAGTAATGGATTAATGTAATACCTTATGATAACTGCGGTATTACTTATTCAACTTGTAAAACATTAATTTTTCATTGTTCCTTGCTACTAACAGTACCTTACTGCCATCGGCATACCGAAGCCAGCCGGTATTTCTCACTTCACCATTGATGCCGGCGAGATTGCCCGCAATGGCAAGCGCAGACTGGTTTTTATCGTAAGAGAATATCGTAGGCAATAACGCATCATAACGGCCTTCATAAGGTAGTACTCCATAAAAATTGCCAGCTCCCAAAAACCTGTTTGCCGATCCATAAGGAAAGGAAGTAAATGAAAATATCGGTGCCAGTTGTAATGCCGACGGCAAATCTATTCTTTTAAACCCTCCCTTGCCATCTCCAAAATAACAAGATGAACTCAATGTCTCGGCTTTTAACTCCTGGTAATCTTTAAACAAATCATCAAACATATATTGAACCGTCTTGCCTGCCACTTCATTGTATGTTAAATAACCTTTCTTTAATACAGGTAACACCTGCTCCAGCTCATCTTTAGGCAAAAAAGTATACTCTTCTCCATTTATTGTATAACACATCACCTGCTCTACAGTTCCATTCTTATCAAAATCTTTCACATATAACTTTAATGGGCCGTTCTTCCCTGCCCATAGCTTGGAATTGTGACCCCAGTTGCCCGCAAGGATATCCATGTTCCCATCTCCGTTGATATCTGTTGTATATACCTTTTGCCACAACCCCGTCGATTCAAAAATGTCAGATTCCCTGAAAACTCCTTTATTGTTTAGGTATATTTTCAACGGCATCCATTCTCCCGTCACCACCAGGTCGGGCCAGCCATCTTTATTGAGGTCTGCAAATGATGAGGTGGTGGTTATGCCTATATCTTTTAAATTGATAACCTTCTCATCGGCCACCTTAAAATGGCCGCTGCCATCGTTTAGCAATAACCACGATGATTGTGCATAGCCGTATATTTTTGCATTGGCAAGGCCACCTATAAAAATATCCATGTCCCCATCCCGGTCTACATCGGCTACCGACACCGTGGATTTATTGAAAAATAACTCCGGCAGCGCTTTGCCGCCCTCACTAAAATGACCTTTCCCGTCATTGATATATAAATGATCGCCAAGGGCAGGATTGCCGTTTTCATATTCATTGCCACCGCTCACTACATACAGATCAACATACCCGTCATTATTGGCATCAAAAAAAACTGCGTCCACTCCTTCACTCGCTTTTGCATTATTGAACAGCGCCGTATCAGTTTGTATAAACTTCCCCGCTGTCGTCTGCACCATCAGGCTACCCGCCTGTCCTTTTGCCCCACATACAAAAAAGTCGTCCAGCCCATCTTTGTTTACATCCCCGATAGCCAGGCCAGGGCCGCGTGTGCTTTCCTCATGGGGTATCAGGTACTGGCTGTTAAAATCTGTAAACCGGTCCTCTTCATGTTTCCAGTTGCATTCCGTTTGAGCGGTGATATCTGCAAACATTTGCTTTTTTGCCGGAAAAAATAATGCATAATCAAAAGAACCGCCGGCTTCCCGCTGCTTTACCACCAACTGCCGGTTAACCCCAACATTCTTTAACACCTGGTATCTTTGATTGGGCCATACAACCAGCATGCTATCAATTGTAGCTACCCCACTCAAGCCAAAGTGAAGCCGTGGCTCTACTGACGATTGAAAGCCACGGGTGAGCATCAGCTCCTGGTATTGAAGTGTGCTGCCGGTATATATATATGCTTTAGCACCTATGCCCATTGTGTTAAGGCTGTCACCTTCAAAGCGCACTGAGAGGTAATTGTTCTTTCCCCCTTTGTCATCATGAATGCTGTTATTGCGATACAACAATGCCGGGCCGTTCAGCGAATTTATCACAATGTCAAGGTCGCCATCGTTATCAAGATCTGCATAAGAAGCTCCATTATAATATCCTTTCTCCCCCTTTATTCCCCATTCCTTACTCCTTTCCGTAAAACCACCCCTCCCGTCACCGCTGTACATATAACAATAGGAAGCACCATCGGGGCTTTTTTCCAGGGCAATATCGTCATATTCATCGGAATGCACCCTGGCCTGTTTCATGGAAAGATCCGAAACAAAACGTACATAATCAAGGTCCATGGGGCGTTTCACTATACCACTGGTGATAAATATATCTTTGTTGCCATCATTGTCAAAGTCATTCATTAACGCGGTCCAGCTCCAATCTGTGGCAGATACTCCAGCCGCCAATGCCACATCGCTGAAGCTTTGCCCGTTACCGTTATTGTGTTGCAGGCAGTTCCTCGAATACTGGTATTGAAACCCATTGCGAATTATTTTTTGATTGTAGATGTCCATTTCTTCGTTACTTCCATAGTTCTTTAATACCTTTTCATCCGGAGGAAGCATATCCATTGTAAGCACATCCAACTGACCGTCATTGTCATAATCTGCAATATCATTACCCATGCTGAACATTGAGAAATGATTGAAATACTTATAGCTGCCATCAATAAAACTTCCCTTGCCTGTATTCACGTAATAATAATCGTTCTCATGAAAGTCATTGCTTACATAAATATCGTCCCATCCATCATTATTTAAATCACCAATCGCCAGTCCAAGGCCATAGCCGAGCTTACTTTGGCTAATGCCTGCTTGCTTTGAAACGTCTGTAAATTTTCCTGAAACATTCAAATCATTACGAAAAAGATAGTCTCCGGCATTTGCATCAAATTCTCTTCTAAATGAAGTATCAACAACAGTTGCATTGTGCTTATCAGACTGGTTTAATATAAAACAGTCAAGGTCACCGTCGTGGTCATAGTCGAAAAATGCAGCCTGTGAGGAATAAGCGTGCAAAGCGAGTCCATATTTTTCAGCGCTTTCTGTAAACGTGCCGTTTTTATTATTGATAAAAAGTTCATTCCTGCCTTTTAATCCAAGTTTATTGGTTACCGCACAAACATAAATATCCAGCCATCCATCTCCGTTTACATCGGCCATTGTTACACCGGTGCACCAGTCTGAATGGCCGCCAACTCCAGCTTTTGCGGTAATGTCTTCAAATTGAAAATTGCCTTTGTTCAAATACAATTTATTATTACCATTACTATTGGCTGTAAAATAAATATCAGGTAGTCCGTCGTTGTTGATATCCCCGGTTGCTACGCCGCCGCCATTGTAGTAATTGGCAAAGTAAAAAGCGTTGAGCTGCTCATCCATTGGAAGATCATTTTTGAAGCCTATACCAGATTGACCAGCCGAAATGCTTTCAAAAACAGCATTTCCATTGCGGCAGCACGTTAAGGTTACCATCACAAAAAGACAAAGAAATATTACCAGGAAAAAACGCATAATAACTAATAATAAAAAAATACCTGCTGAAATTTTATGAAATGATTTTTACTTATTCAACTTGTAAAACATTAATTTTTCATTGTTCCTTGCTACTAACAGTACCTTACTGCCATCGGCATACCGAAGCCAGCCGGTATTTCTCACTTCACCATTGATGCCGGCGAGATTGCCCGCAATGGCAAGCGCAGACTGGTTTTTATCGTAAGAGAATATCGTAGGCAATAACGCATCATAACGGCCTTCATAAGGTAGTACTCCATAAAAATTGCCAGCTCCCAAAAACCTGTTTGCCGATCCATAAGGAAAGGAAGTAAATGAAAATATCGGTGCCAGTTGTAATGCCGACGGCAAATCTATTCTTTTAAACCCTCCCTTGCCATCTCCAAAATAACAAGATGAACTCAATGTCTCGGCTTTTAACTCCTGGTAATCTTTAAACAAATCATCAAACATATATTGAACCGTCTTGCCTGCCACTTCATTGTATGTTAAATAACCTTTCTTTAATACAGGTAACACCTGCTCCAGCTCATCTTTAGGCAAAAAAGTATACTCTTCTCCATTTATTGTATAACACATCACCTGCTCTACAGTTCCATTCTTATCAAAATCTTTCACATATAACTTTAATGGGCCGTTCTTCCCTGCCCATAGCTTGGAATTGTGACCCCAGTTGCCCGCAAGGATATCCATGTTCCCATCTCCGTTGATATCTGTTGTATATACCTTTTGCCACAACCCCGTCGATTCAAAAATGTCAGATTCCCTGAAAACTCCTTTATTGTTTAGGTATATTTTCAACGGCATCCATTCTCCCGTCACCACCAGGTCGGGCCAGCCATCTTTATTGAGGTCTGCAAATGATGAGGTGGTGGTTATGCCTATATCTTTTAAATTGATAACCTTCTCATCGGCCACCTTAAAATGGCCGCTGCCATCGTTTAGCAATAACCACGATGATTGTGCATAGCCGTATATTTTTGCATTGGCAAGGCCACCTATAAAAATATCCATGTCCCCATCCCGGTCTACATCGGCTACCGACACCGTGGATTTATTGAAAAATAACTCCGGCAGCGCTTTGCCGCCCTCACTAAAATGACCTTTCCCGTCATTGATATATAAATGATCGCCAAGGGCAGGATTGCCGTTTTCATATTCATTGCCACCGCTCACTACATACAGATCAACATACCCGTCATTATTGGCATCAAAAAAAACTGCGTCCACTCCTTCACTCGCTTTTGCATTATTGAACAGCGCCGTATCAGTTTGTATAAACTTCCCCGCTGTCGTCTGCACCATCAGGCTACCCGCCTGTCCTTTTGCCCCACATACAAAAAAGTCGTCCAGCCCATCTTTGTTTACATCCCCGATAGCCAGGCCAGGGCCGCGTGTGCTTTCCTCATGGGGTATCAGGTACTGGCTGTTAAAATCTGTAAACCGGTCCTCTTCATGTTTCCAGTTGCATTCCGTTTGAGCGGTGATATCTGCAAACATTTGCTTTTTTGCCGGAAAAAATAATGCATAATCAAAAGAACCGCCGGCTTCCCGCTGCTTTACCACCAACTGCCGGTTAACCCCAACATTCTTTAACACCTGGTATCTTTGATTGGGCCATACAACCAGCATGCTATCAATTGTAGCTACCCCACTCAAGCCAAAGTGAAGCCGTGGCTCTACTGACGATTGAAAGCCACGGGTGAGCATCAGCTCCTGGTATTGAAGTGTGCTGCCGGTATATATATATGCTTTAGCACCTATGCCCATTGTGTTAAGGCTGTCACCTTCAAAGCGCACTGAGAGGTAATTGTTCTTTCCCCCTTTGTCATCATGAATGCTGTTATTGCGATACAACAATGCCGGGCCGTTCAGCGAATTTATCACAATGTCAAGGTCGCCATCGTTATCAAGATCTGCATAAGAAGCTCCATTATAATATCCTTTCTCCCCCTTTATTCCCCATTCCTTACTCCTTTCCGTAAAACCACCCCTCCCGTCACCGCTGTACATATAACAATAGGAAGCACCATCGGGGCTTTTTTCCAGGGCAATATCGTCATATTCATCGGAATGCACCCTGGCCTGTTTCATGGAAAGATCCGAAACAAAACGTACATAATCAAGGTCCATGGGGCGTTTCACTATACCACTGGTGATAAATATATCTTTGTTGCCATCATTGTCAAAGTCATTCATTAACGCGGTCCAGCTCCAATCTGTGGCAGATACTCCAGCCGCCAATGCCACATCGCTGAAGCTTTGCCCGTTACCGTTATTGTGTTGCAGGCAGTTCCTCGAATACTGGTATTGAAACCCATTGCGAATTATTTTTTGATTGTAGATGTCCATTTCTTCGTTACTTCCATAGTTCTTTAATACCTTTTCATCCGGAGGAAGCATATCCATTGTAAGCACATCCAACTGACCGTCATTGTCATAATCTGCAATATCATTACCCATGCTGAACATTGAGAAATGATTGAAATACTTATAGCTGCCATCAATAAAACTTCCCTTGCCTGTATTCACGTAATAATAATCGTTCTCATGAAAGTCATTGCTTACATAAATATCGTCCCATCCATCATTATTCAGATCACCCACGGCAATACCGAGGCCATAGCCCAGGCTGCTTTGATAAATACCCGACGCAGCAGAAACATCTGTAAACGTCCCTGAAGTGTTTACATCATTCCTGTAAAGCCGGTCACCTGAATTGGCGTCAAATTTTCGCCTGTTGATTGTATCTGCAATATTTTGATTGGGATGATGGGATTGATTTAGGACAAAACAATCGAGGTCACCATCGTGGTCGTAATCAAAAAAAACTGCTTGCGTTGAAAAAGCAGCCAGGCCTAATCCAAATTTTTCGGCACTTTCCGTGAATGTGCCATTTTTATTATTGATAAAAAGTTCGTTGCGGCCTTTTAACCCATGTTCGCCCTGAACAGCACAAACATAAATATCCAGCCATCCATCTCCATTTACATCAGCCATAGTTACACCGGTGCACCAGTCTGAATTGCCACCTACTCCCGCTTTTGCGGTAATATCTTCAAATTGAAAATTGCCTTTATTTAAGTACAATTTATTATTACCATTACTATTGGCTGTAAAATAGATATCAGGCAACCCATCATTATTAATATCTCCAACTGATACGCCTCCACCATTGTAATAATACAGGAAATATAATATGCCAAATCCTGAACGTTTTCCAAGATTATTGGCGAAATGAATGTTACTTTCAGAAGGGTATATATTTGTAAATAAACTTCCATTTTCCCCGCAGGACGTTAAGAAGAAAGAAAATATAATCAGCCAGCTAAAAGGATTCCCTCGACCACCCATAATTTATTTTTTTATTCCATAATCAAATTGGGCTCACAGGCATTTAGGATTCATCAAATGCATTATATTTTATCCCATCGCAAAAATATTGATAACCCCTGTCATTTCTTCCGGGAACGCAGCATAATTCATTGTATATTTTGATATTGCTTATTCTCTTATCGTTAACTGCGAACAATTTCAATTACCCTATAAGTAAGTCTATACGCCCAGGTTATCCTGGTATTGTAAAAAGGCAATAAATTCGTTATTGTAATATTGATTACTTGTAAAAAC
The DNA here is from genome assembly GCA_039934515.1 of Ginsengibacter sp. Taxonomy (GTDB): domain Bacteria; phylum Bacteroidota; class Bacteroidia; order Chitinophagales; family Chitinophagaceae; genus Ginsengibacter. The sequence goes on along the minus strand of JBDTLZ010000348.1, from coordinate 8,188 downwards.
GGGACCATTACAAATTTCAATTGCCTGCAAAACTTACAGGCAATTGAAACTATGAAATCAAAAAGATTCGTTTTATGGATAATCGGGATTTTGAACCAAGACCCCGTTTGATTTATCAACCTCGGGCTTAGGTAGCGGGTATAATGCATTTTTAGGTTGATAGCCTGCAGGCGATAAGACTCTCTGAGCATCGCCCCATCGAACCAGGTCGAAAAACCTGCTACCTTCCAGGGCAAGCTCTACAAGTCGTTCATGTTTTATCGCATTCCGCATTTGAAGTTGATTCGAGAAAACGACTTTTGGAAGTACCGTTGTGGATCCGCCTCTCGCCCGGTTTCGAACTTTCTCAAGATAGGTTTCGGCTGCAGCGCCATCTCCTGTTTCATTGGCAGCTTCTGCCGCCATTAATAGTACGTCTGCAAAACGGATAACAGGCTGATTAACGTAAGCTGCACCATGCACATCACCTACCAATACCTGGTCTGCAGGATCTACATAAGTTTTCTTATTCCAATAGGGTACAGCCAGTGAGGACGGATAAGGGGGTAATACTCTATTATAGCCACGGCTTTTCAATGCCGGATAATCTGACGAAGTATCATCACGAGCACCTGAGAATAATACAGTCTCAAATTTTCTCGGATCATTTGTTTCAAAAGAATCTACAAGACTTTTCGTGGGTACATTATAGCCCCATCCCAAATTCCAGTCACCGTCACCACGAATACCTTGCTCAGTACCCCACCAACTCCAATAGTCATCCTTCCTTCCGGCGCTTTGATATGCCTGTATGTCGAAGATCCGTTCATTAGAATTCTCTCCTGCGGTAGTCCACAAGTGTCCAAAACTCGGATCCAGGCCATACTCACTTGAAGTTAATACCTGCGTACTCAATGCAAGTGATTCCGCCCACATTTTTCTTTGCAGGTATGTTTTTGCATGAAGACTTCTTGCTGCTCCTACCGTAAGACGGCCCGGATACCTGTTATCCCCTGTAGCGGTTTCCCAATTTACGGGAAGGTGTTGTTCCGCAAAGGTCAGATCTGCATCAATAGCAGCATATATTGCGTCTTCATTAGATTTCGGAACGTTAGCTTCTGAAGGATTGTAAACTCTTTTTAAGATCAGAGGCACCTGGCCGTACACCCGTACAAGGTCGAAATAGGAAAATGCCCGGAAAAACAAAGCCTCAGCCCTGCGTCTTTGGTTATCCTCATCCGTTAAATTCAAAGAATCGATAATCTGGATAGCAGTATTAGCAGACAGGAGCAATGAATAATGCATGGAATAGTACGTATTAGGGCCCCAGTCATCCACTGCGTATTGAAATTTATCATAAATATTATTGTAACCAGTACCGTTTGGATCAGCGGTTGCAATTGCATCATCGCCCCTGGCACTATGCAAGCCAAGCCACATGATTCCGCCAAAGCCGTTCCCGGAAGCATCGGGAAAGCGTATTGCACCATAGAGTCCAAGGATTTGCCCTTCTATTCCTCCTCCTGGTATGTCATCAAGTGTAGCAGACAGGGGTTTACGATCTAAAAACTTTTTGCATCCAAACGCGCCTCCCAGGAATATCGCAACAAGCATCATCCAAAAAACGATTTTTATCCTATTCATAATTGTATTTTTAAATGGTAAGAACATAAAACAGATTAAAAAGTAATATTAATACCCCCTGTAAAAATGCGGGGAATTGCACCTGCAGCATCAGCATTATCCAATCCAAACGCGATCGCAGCTGAGCTACCTGTACCTCCGAACTCAGGAGAATAACCCGTATTCTTCTTAAATGTTTTGAGATTTTGAACATTTGCAAAAATCCTGACTACTTTAATATGGAGTTTTGATAATACTTCAGGAGAGAAATTGTAGCCCAACTGAAGATTGCGGATCCTGAAATAAGAACCACTTTCGATTCCCAATGTAGAAGGTAGCCGATTTACTTTTCTTCCATTATTTAAAATAGGAATATCATTTGAAGTGCCTTCCCCGTGCCAGCGATTCAATTTATCGGATGCATAGTTATACAAAGAGAACTGGTTTTCCGAATTACCCCACACCCTGTAGATCTGGTTTCCCGATACTCCACCGACATCTACACCAAGATTAAACCCTTTAAAGTTTAACGAAGCAGAAGCACCATAGGTGAAATCAGGCGTTGGGTTACCAATCATCGTTTTATCATTGTCATCTATTTTCTTGTCGCCGTTAACATCTTTGAATCTTAAGTCGCCAACTTTTGGATTACCACCGGATAAAGTGACCGGTACTGCATTTAATTCAGCCTCGTTCTGGTAAACTCCGTCGGTAACAAATCCATAGAAATATCCAATTGGATACCCTGCTTCAGTCTGATTGGGATTTGTTTCACCTGCTGCTAATTTGTATCCGGTATTATCAAGTTTTAAAACCTCATTTTTTATAGTTGTGAGATTAGCGCTCACATTAAATGACCAATCTTTATTGATATTTTGGTTCCATGTTGCAGAAAACTCAAAACCCTTATTTTGCAAATCCCCCGTATTACCCAATCCACCGGTTGCACCAGCTATACCAGGTACCTGAACCAAAAAGCCTTCAGTTTTCTTTGAATAATGTAATCCTTCGAAATGCAGGCGGTTTTGCAAGGCATTGAATTCAACACCAATTTCAGATGCCTTAACATGTTCCCAATGCAAATCCCCGAACGGCAGGTAAGCCTGGGAATAGGCGGGATAAACAAACTGGCCGAAAACAGGCGAGACATTATTAAGCAAGGCAGGATAAAGCGGGTAGTTATTATTTTCATCATAAGTGCTTTGGTTGCCCAATAAGCCGTAAGAGCCCTTCAGTTTAAGAGTGTTGAAGAAAGTTTGTTGTTGCATAAATCCTTCTTTCGCAATATCCCATGCTGCACCGAATGCATAAAAATTCTCGTAAGTATTGTTATTTTTGAAGAAGGCATAAGAGCCATCTCTTCTAAAGGATGCATTAAACAAGTATTTGCCTTTGAAGTTATACAAAAGCCTGGCCAGGTGAGAAACGGTAGCCTGCTCATATTGTGTTGAACTCGAAATTCTGCTGGACGGGTCTCCAAATCCATTGTCAACATTCCAAAATCTCTTATCATCCGGAATATCATCGCCGTTGGCTTTCTGCTCAACCTGACCATGCAGCTTATTATAAGCTTTATAATAAGTTTCAAATCCATAAGTAAATGTAATCCCATGATTTCCAAAGTTCTTTTTGTAGGTAAGCAGATAATCCTGCTGCCATTTCTTTGTATCGTAGCGGTCATCTGATACTTTTGAAACAGTAGAAATTTTGTCAATACTTTCAGCATCCGGGTTCCATGCATTGTAAACCGGGGTATACACTACACTTCTCTGGCTGCTCCAGTCAACATACCAGGTAGCTCTTGCGGTAAAATCCTTTAAGAAATTAACTTCCGCAAATACATTGGCGACAGTCCTGTACCTGTCGGAAGGAGTCTTGTTCCAATTATTTTCGATAATCAATAAGGGGTTCGATAAGGTCTGTTGAATATTCGGCAACGAAGAATAAAGCCCCTTATCGGCATAATAAGGCGTAACAACAGGAGCTATTCTCCTGGCATCGCTTAAAGGGCCATTGGCATCATACGGCAATTTTTCTTTTGAGCCATTAATATTGAAACCCGCTTTAATTCCTTTTGCCAGGCGGAATTCATCATTTATAGAAATTTGATATTTTTCCAATTCTACATGTTTCACCAATCCCTCGTCCTTTGTATAACCAACTCCCATGTAAAACCTGTTTTTATCGGTACTTCCCGATACACTTACGTTATTTGTGTTAAATAAAGCTTTCCTCGTAATGGCACTCTGCCAGTCTGTGTTGCCGGTCCATTTGGAAAGGTGTTGGTCAATAAATGACCTTAGGCCCAGATCTCCCGGATCATCTAAAATACGGTTGTTGGCTTCCTCATTTATCAGCAACTTAAACTGATCGGCATTGGCCACATCGATCTTGTCAACCAGTTCTTTTACTCCTACAGTAGAGTTAACATTCACCGTTGTCTGGCCTGCTTTTGCTTTTTTTGTAGTTACGATGATAACTCCGGCAGCGCCGCGTACACCAAATATAGCCAGAGAAGAAGGGTCTTTGAGAACTTCTATCGATTCAATATCATTGGGATTTAAAAATTTTATATCATCGTTTAAGATCCCATCTACAACGTACAGCGGATGCACAGATCCAATACTTATTGTTCCGCGTATCCTGATATCAGGATCTTCGCCCGGGCGGCCATCATTTACAACAGACAAACCGGCAACCTTTGATTGAAGGGAGGAAATCGGGTTTACATTTGGTTTATCTGCTACATCTTTCCCGGATATTTTTACAATGGATCCGGTAAGATCACGCCTGTTGGCACTACCATAACCGATTACAACGACTTGTTCGAGTTCTTTAGCAGAGGCCCCTTTCAATGAGATGGAAAGGCTGGAACGTCCTGCAATTGCCACATCCTGGTCGTCATATCCTAACGAAGACACCAGGAGTGTTGCGGTTGGTTTGCTGACACTTAATGAAAAATTCCCGGAAGCATCCGTTGCTGTTCCGCTTGTACTCCCTTTTTCCTGGACGGTAACTCCCGAAAGTGGCCCGCCATCTGAACCAGTTACTTTACCAGTGACTGTAGTAGCCTGTGCAAAACTGAATGATGGTGTCAGGATGATAAGTAAAAAAACAAAGGAGAAAAAATAACCTGTAAAACCTTGCCTTGAGTAAATAGATGTGGTAGCCATATTCGCAATCAGATAAAATGTTTAAAAAAAATTCGTAGACATACTGCAGTGGACAGTACTATAAGATGACAAACAAAGTTATGATTTCGATGCACAACAATTAACATTTTTTTAAAAAGCACTTCTATTGCCATACATAATGAAATTTTAACAGGTAAATCTCATCATTTTTTTAAACTTATATAATTTCTAATGAATTATTTGTTTTTAGAATCAATCGTTTATTGAGAATAATACCCTCAATCTCATAGCTAAACGTACCAATTCAATAATTGGTTGTGTATCAATATACAATTACGATGCAACATGAATAATGGTTTTAACATCACATTAAAACCACATTTTATACGAAAAATTTTCGGATAAATTGTAGCCTGCGAGCGCCGGGGCAAATGGAAAATCTATTTTGGCATTTGCCGGGGGTTGCGGTACATTATCAAGTCACTTTACTTTACCTGCTAATGATGCATGATGCTTTCCATCATTTGCCAAAACTTCAAAGGCGGCCAGGTTGGAATAAGCATAGATCCTTGAGGCTACGGGCGGGGAAAAAATATCATAAATAATAACATAAGTGAGTTGGTGAACCAGGCCTGAATACAATTTGGGATCATGCATGACTTTTACATAATGCGCCTTTTTTGAATGGCAACCACAGAGCAATTCAATTACAGCGATAGGAATAAAAATAAATCTCACTGTAAAAAGACTTTTCATATTTGGCAGCTTAAAGAACATGGAGATGCCTGATTAAATCATCAACAGGTGTTTTATTTCTATAGGCGATTATCAGTTTGCCATGCCTGTTATATAAGGCAGTAAAGGGCGTATTATCAACCTTGTAATAATCCCGGAAAAAGAAAACCGGTGTTTCTATGCCTACTTTTATATTTTGATACCTGACGGTGTGGTACGTTTTTTCAAATGCTGTTACTTCGTCTAATGGCTTAAAAGTCACCATCACAATTTGCGCTTTTTTAAAATTGCGGATCTTTTTAAAAAGGGAATCCATCAGTGTAAGGCAGTGCCCGCAATCGGGAGCAAAATAAATAATTATTACAGGTATTTGGTGGGATAAGTCTTTAGCAGAAAATAATTTTCCATTGGTTAATCGCATATTAAAGGAGGGCATATATTGGGCAACAGCAATATTTGAACGAAACAGGCCGACGGAGAAAATTATTAACAGGGTGCAGCAAAAAGATAATTTCTTTTTATCCATAAACGATGTTTGCATTTACAAGATATTTGAGGTATCCACTATTTTTCAAAATTATACATGATGCCGATTGTGCCTGTGTAATTTTATGCTTTGTGGTAACCATGCTGGTTAAAATTTCCTAAAATAATATGCATCACGGTAAAGCCTGGAATTGCCTTCAATAGTTATTGTACAGTAATTTCTCCCTCAATTATTTTTATTAAATACATTTCGCTGCTTCCCCGAGGAATTTGTAATAATCACCGATTCAGCGTCGTTTCCTACAGAAAAAAAGTGTGCACTTTGGGAAAGGAAAGAACTGCCAAAATAGTTCTCTACTTTCTGCTTGGAGCCATTCTTCTTAGTGATAATTGCATAGGCGTCACCCGTTGCAAAAGGGATTGCGGTTTGCGGATACCTTAGCTTGTACACCTGGAGCGGCCCTTTATTTTGTGAAGCAGCTACCAGGCACTGGTTATTTACATCTCTTAATTTGACCAACGCTTTTCCATTCCCGTTAATAAAAACACCACTTTCCAGGATACTGAGGGGAGTGAACCCGCCTTTACCATCGCCTCTTAATACCAACCCGTTTAATGCGTCATACCGGCCTATAGATACATCTGTGCCGAAATCATTTCCACTAATTAACAGGTCCAGGTTTCCATCCTTATCAAAATCATCTGCAATCATCCCGTTTATAGTAGAAATTTGCGCCTCTCCAGGCAACGGTATCATTGTAAATTTACCGGCTCCGTCATTTCGAATATAACAAGATTGTAGCATAGTGGCTTTTAAACGAATAGCGCCTTCCATCTTAGCGGGCGGAAATATTTCCTCCATAGTGGCGGTAGCGAATTTTTTGTAATTTTCATATTTCTTTTTTAGGGCAGGCATTTTTTCTACAATATCGTCCCTTCCATTCGCCGGGAACTCTTTAAATTGCCCTTTTTGATCTTTCAGGAACAGGGAAGGAATGGGTTCATAGCCGCCATTCTTATCAAAATCATTCGCGGTAATGTAAACCGGGTATTGATCGCTGGCTTTGTAAAGTGTATTCAAGCCAACATTACCCACTATATAATCAATTCTTCCGGTATTGCGAAAATCGCCGGCAACAATAGAATTCCACCAACCAGTTTTATTAATTAACCCGGAGCCCGCAGTAACATTTTTAAATTTTCCGCCCACATTTTTTAAAAAGGTAACAGGCATCCATTCCCCTGCTAACATTAAATCAGTTTGGCCGTCGTTATCAAAATCGGTGAAAAGTGCATCGCATACCATCCCTATGTTTTTTAGATCGGGGGCAATCTCAGCGGTCACGTCGGTAAATTTTACAATACCGTTTTGCGTATCATTTCTATAAATAAAACTACTTACAGGTTTCGGATACTTCCCCGGTTCAACACGGCCCGACACAAAAAGATCTGGCTTGCCGTCGCCATTAAAATCCATGGCCCGTACACAAAGTTTACTTGTATGATTAGGCGGAAGCGCCTGTGTTGTTATTGTAAAATTTCCTTTGCCATCATTGATATATAACCTGTCCTGGTAATTTGGGCTATTCACTTCAAAATTATATCCCCCGCCCGCAATATATACATCCGGGGAGCCGTCTCCGTTTGCATCAAAAAGAAGTATGCCTTCATCCTTATAATTAGTCATGTTCGAATCCAGGCCTGTAAATAAATCTTTCTGTAAAAACTTTTCGTCATGCTGTTGTAAAAACAATTGCGCATGATTTCCGGAATTGCCGCCTATTATCAAATCATCCAACCCGTTACCGTCAACATCTCCTGCTGCCAGGGCCGGGCAATATTCGGAAAGTTTATGCGGCAAGGTAGTTTGCTTATTAAAATCAATGAATTCAACATCATTGTGCTGGTACTTGATTCCTACCGATGCTGTTACCTGTTTAAACAAAGTATTTCCGGCAAATTTTGGCTGCTCCCGGGAATAACCTTCCAGTGCGTCAGCTATCGTTACATTCAGCACCTGGTTTGCTTTTACATTTTTTATCGTTTGTTTTTTATAATTGTTCCATTGTATTACTACAGAATCAACCAGGGTCGTTTTGCCTAATCCAAAATGAGCCATGCTTTGTACACTGGATATATAACCGCGATAAGGGTTGTGTTCATATACCTGGAGTTTTCCCTGGTCATAATATACAGTCGCAAAAGCACCAAGGCCGTTGATATTTTGTTGA
>JBDTLZ010000347.1:0-14787 GCA_039934515.1 Ginsengibacter sp. | reverse complement strand
TTGGACGAAAGAGTAATTTTTCCTGCAGGTAGTACAATGCAATTCCTGCAGAACAATACACGACTAAAATAATTTTAACCAGTTTCCAGCCCCTGGAAGACTTTTTCTTCATCGTATTTTCTTGTTGTTCAATCATTGGTATTGCTCATTTACAATAATTTATGGGGCTAAAATATCTCTTATGAAGTTATGGTATTCGGGAAACGTAGGCAGGTTATTATGACCCCCGCCGTGGATACGAATAAGAGTTATTTTATGAGGATTTAATTCTTGCAGCTGTTCACTGTGCTTTATCGGAATAAGCCAGTCTTTTGTGCCGTGGAGAATATAAGTATGGCAATTTACTTTGCGAATCCATTTGTCGGTTTGTAACTGGTAGCGCAACACGTATTTCATTGGTAAAATGGGAATAAAACGTTGTACCGCTTTTTGAAAACTATAAAAAGGAGCATCAAGAATTAAATACCTGGGTGAATTATCACTGGCGAGTTTAGAAGCAAAACCGCTGCCAAGGCTTCTTCCATATACCAATATGTGATTTTCGTGGTACTGGGTAAGCAGTGTGTTATAGACCACCTGCATATCATTGAACATCGCTCTTTCGCCACGCCTGCCGGTACTTTTCCCAAAGCCACGGTAATCCACCAGTACTACATCATACTTATACCTGTAAAAGTCTTTTGCATACCTCGCCCAACCTTTTATACTCCTGGTGTTGCCATGTAAATACAGTATCAGCCCAAGGGGTTCTTTTACGTAAAAATGGAGGCCGTTAATTCTTACTCCAGGTTCCACATCAATAAAGAGCTCTTTAAAAGGAACATCGTATTTATATAAGAAATCCTGTTTTAATTTTTCCGGCTTAAAAATAAATTTCTCCTGGATAATGTAAACCAATACAAGGATAACTGCGTAAGCGGAAATGATATAGATTATCGTTGGAGACAAGTTGTCAATTGTATGTTGTCGATTGTGAGTTGCGGGTTTTACAATTCACGTATACAATTCACAAGATACAATTATAACAATCATTCGTTGATATTGTGCACATCCGGCGCTACTCCTCGTCCTGGAAAATCCGTGTTAATTTCAATTTACTTATCGGGGCAACAATAAGAGGAAATTTTTCAACGGTTACATTATTTTGTTCGAGCCCAAAACCCTTCTCTTCACTAAGGCTGATTTCCTTCACCCAAAAATATAATTTCATAATTATTCTTTCCGGGAAAGGCAATTCATTGTCCTGCGACAAAAATTTTTCCAATACAATAAATTGAAAATCCCCAACAACATTGTTACGTTGCAGGCTTTCATAACGGCTGGTAATATTTACTTCTTTATTAGCAACCATATCTTCCACTACCTTTCTGAACATTAAATTTATTCGTGGTTCAATGCGGAATCCTAAACGCAATTCAACCCTTATTACCTCATTGGGAATAATAGTTTCCACGGTATACTCATTGGTATAGGGGTCATCCTGCGTATCTACATGAACAAACCAGTAAATATCTGCACGTTTTGGTTTCCTGTTAAGGATCGAGTAAACGATCTTATGCTCAATTTCCTTGGGATTATTGGCGCTTGTGAGGTAAACAAGGTGCGTAGCATATTTTGGAATCGTAGGGTCGTTACTAAGTTCCTGTATAGTGGGAAGGTATTGTTCCAGTCTTACAAATTCAACATAGCGGTTTTTAACCTTCCTTGCCCTGAACCAAATATACATAACGCTAAAAAGAGCGCCACCTACTATTAATGTCACAAAGCCACCATGCGGGAACTTATTAAGGTTGGCAAACAGGAAACCCATTTCAATGGCCAGGTAGACTATCAGGTACAGGTATATAAGAACCTTCGGCGTCCTTCTTGATACCAGGAAATTTGCAAACAGGATGGATGTTGCCAGCATGCAAAGGGTAATCGCAAGGCCATAAGCAGCTTCCATATTGGATGACGTTTTAAAATAAAGCGTGATGCCGCAACAACCCAAAAACAGGACGGTATTAATTCCAGGTATAAACAGTTGTCCTCTTTCCTCGGTGGGATAATTTATTTTCATTTTTGGCCAGAGATTCAGGCGCATGCTCTCACTGATAAGCGTAAACGAACCGCTTATTAATGCCTGGCTGGCAATAATTGCTGCAACGGTGGCAATTACAATACCTATCATCTTAAAATTTTCCTGCATAATGCCGTAAAATGGATTAAAACCATCATCTATGATCTCCTTCGTAAAAATCTTACCTGAATGGTTAGCGAGGAGCCACGCTCCTTGTCCCAGGTAGTTAATGAGTAAGGCTGATTTTACATAGATCCATGATATACGGATATTGCCACGGCCGCAATGACCCAGGTCACTATACAAAGCTTCCGCGCCCGTGGTACAGAGGAATACCGCACCCAGTATCCAGAAGCCGCCAGGGTATAGTACCAATAATTTAATAGCATATACCGGGTTAAAAGCTTTAAAAATATGCAGGTCGTCAAAAATGTGAATGAAGCCAAGTACCGCAAGCATCATGAACCAGGTAAACATTATCGGTCCAAACATTTTACCAATAGACGCTGTACCGAATTGCTGCGCAAAGAAAAGAAGCACAAGAATCCCCAATACTATATAAACGATAGTAGCGTGGGTAATATCACTAAAAAAAGGAATTTGTTTCAGGCCTTCGATAGCAGATGTAACGGATATGGGTGGCGTTATCATTCCATCCGCCAATAATGAAGCGCCACCTATAATTGCAGGAAATACGAGCCATTTTTTTTGCCGGCGTACCAGTGCATACAATGAAAAAATGCCGCCTTCACCCCTGTTATCAGCTTTTAAAGTGAGTATCACATACTTTACGGTCGTCTGCAAAGTGAGGGTCCATATAATGCACGACAATCCTCCTAAGATAAGCTCCGGTGATATTACTTTATCACGGATAATCGCATTTAACACGTAAAGGGGCGAAGTTCCGATGTCTCCATAAATTATTCCCAGGGCAATGAGTAACCCTGCTCCGGTGACCTTATCGAGGTTTTTTTTCACAATTAGTATTTATACCCTTACGATCCACACAATAAAGTTTGCGGTGTAAAAAGTTCTGCAAATCTCGACTTGTATTTAAATAGATTCAATAGCAAAGATAAATCTTTATAAAATCCTTATACTTAAGACAATCTATTTTATAAATCCCTTATAAATAGCGGCTTACATTTGTACCCTGCCATGGAACTTTTCATAAATAAAATAAGTAAGTTCAGCCAGTTGCTGATGAGCCTTAGTGTAGTATGTTTTATTTCCGCTCTATGTTATGCTATGTCGAGCTACCTCGATTATAAGGTGGTGGCATTTATTCTATTACTTACGGTTTCAATAGTGGCAGTTTTATTTGACATTATCCCTGTTTTCATAACGGCTATATTGAGTGCGTTAATTTGGGATTTTTTTTTCATTCCACCTCATTTTACCCTACAGGTGGGCTCCACGGAAGATTCGATCCAGTTATTAATGTATTTCGTTATCGCACTCGTAAATGCTGCCCTCACGTATAAAATACGCCAGATAGAAAAGATCAGCAGGGCAAAAGAGGAGAAGGCAAATGCTGTAAAGTTATATGACACGTTATTTAATTCTCTCTCACATGAACTTCGCACCCCAATTGCAACAATCATCGGGGCAACAGATAACCTGCAATCAAACAACCATAACCTTACCGGGGCAAATAAGGAAGAATTATTAAGCGAAATCTCCAAAGCTACTTTCCGCCTCAACCAACAGGTCGAGAATCTTTTGAGTATGTCAAGGCTTGAGTCCGGATTTATTAAACCAAAAAAAGACTGGTGCGATATTATTGAAGTTGTCTACAACACGGTAGCACGAATTGAAGAGAACAATGTTACCCAGAAAATAACAATAAATATCAATCCCGAAATACCTTTTTTTAAACTCGATAAAGCAATGCTGGAACAAATTATTTACAACCTTGTAAATAACGCCATCCAATATACCCGTGAAGATACTATGATCGATATTATTGCCCAATGCCATGCGGATGTATTGCTGTTAATTATTGAAGATAACGGAGGAGGATTTCCTGAAGATGAAATGGAAAATGTGTTTAATAAATTTTACCGCCTGAAGAATACAAAAACCGGCGGAACAGGTTTGGGATTGTCAATAGTCAAAGGCTTTACAGAAGCACTGGGCGGTACTGTTCATTTGCAAAACCTACCCACAGGAGGTGCCCGTTTTACCATTCATATTACCGCGCAAACGTCCAGCTTAAAAAGTATCAAAAATGAATAAAGCAGAGATACTTATTATTGATGACGAGGTGCAGATCCGTAAGCTCCTTGAGATAACACTGCAGAGTAATAATTATATCGTAAACCAGGCAGAGAACGCAAAAAATGGGTTGATAACTGCAGAGAATCATCCTCCTGATATGATCATCCTTGATCTTGGTTTGCCAGATGAAGACGGGCAATCTGTTTTACAAAAATTAAGAGAATGGTATACCAACCCAATAATGATTCTTTCTGTAAAAAATAATGAGGCAGATATTATCAGGGCATTAGACAATGGCGCCAATGACTACCTGGTTAAACCTTTCCGAACCGGCGAACTGCTGGCACGAATCCGATCAGCACTGCGCAATTCGGCTGCCGATGATGGTGAGTCGATAATTACCTGTGGTGAAATAACAATTGACCTTGCTGCCAGGACCATTAAAAAAAACAATGAATCTATAAAGTTAACGGCTACAGAATACAAACTTCTTTCGCTGCTTGCAAAAAATGAAGGCAAAGTTTTAATGCATCAATATATTTTGCGTGAAGTCTGGGGGCCGGGATATATTAATCAATCACAATACTTAAGGGTCTTCATCGCACAGCTAAGAAAAAAAATCGAAGCCGACGCAAACCGGCCTGAGTATATTATTACTGAATCAGGCATTGGCTATCGATTTATAAATAACCGCGATTAGATTTATAAAACAGGATCATTGTGGGAGCTACTAACCTTAAGAAGGCTTCCAATAATAGGTGACGCATAGCTACCTACTCTTCATCCTGGAAAATACGCTTGAGCTTTAACTTACTTACAGGTGCCACGATGAGGGGAAATTTTTCTACCGTTACATTGCTTTGCTCAAGCCCAAATCCCTTTTCTTCACTTAGGCTGATTTCCTTCACCCAAAAATGTAGCTTCATGATCAGCTTCTCAAAAAAGGGCAGTTCATTATCACGGGATAAAAACTTTTCCATCACGATAAACTGGAAATCACCAACAACGTTATTGCGTTGTAAACTTTCATACCGGCTGGTAATATTTACTTCCCTGTTCGCAACCATATTCTCCACCACATGACGGAACATGAGACTTATGTGCGGTTCCATTCTAAAACCCAACCTGAATTCAACGCGGATAAGTTCATTGGGTATAATTACATCGACAGAATATTCCGATGTAAAGGGATCATCTAACGTATCCACATGTATGAACCAATAGATATCTGCACGCTTTGGTTTCCGGTTTAATATTGAATAGATGATTTTGTGCTCAATTTCTTTCGGGTTATTAGCGCTCGTTAAGTAGACCAAATGAGTCGCGTATTTTGTAATAGAATTATCATTGCTTAATTCCTGTAACACCGGTACGTATTGTTCCAGTCTCACAAATTCGACATACCTGTTTTTAATCTTCCTGGCCCTGTACCACAAATACATGACAGCAAACATAAATATCGCGACCAGGGTTGTGATATAGCCTCCATGAGTAAACTTCATTAAAAGGGCTACAAGGAACGATATTTCGATGGTGGCATATACAATTAAAAAAAGATAGATCAGCCATGGTTTCACCCGGTGCATGACCATGTAATTCGCATACAAAACAGTTGTTGCTAACATGGTTATTATGATCGCCAGGCCATAGGCAGCTTCCATTCTTGAGGAAGTCCTGAAATACAGAACAACACCTACACAGCCAACAAACATCATCGTATTTATCGCCGGAATAAATAATTGCCCCCTTTCTTCTGACGGGTATTTTATTTTAAGCTTTGGCCACAAGTTCAGCCGCATTGCCTCACTGATAAGGGTGAAAGAGCCTGAAACCATTGCCTGGCTTGCAATAATAGCGGCGATGGTAGCAACAGCCACGCCAATCAAAATAAACCATTCCGGCATAAGATCATAAAAGGCATTTATATGCAATTGGGCTTTTACGTCTTCAGTTATTGTTAATCCCTTCCTGTTTGCGAGAAGGTATGCACCCTGGCCAATGTAGTTCAGAATGAGGCAGGTTTTTACAAATATCCAGGATATCCGTATGTTTCCCCGGCCGCAGTGTCCAAGATCACTGTACAATGCTTCAGCTCCCGTAGTACATAAAAATACTGCCCCCAGGAGCCAGAAACCTGAAGGGTATTCGGCTAAAAAATTGATCGCGTAATATGGATTGAAAGCCTTAAATATGCTGAGATCATCCATAAAATGCGCCGCGCCCAGCACTGCCAGCATTGAAAACCATATAAACATTATCGGGCCGAACATTTTACCAATTGACGACGTACCGAATTGCTGTAAAAAGAAAAACAACACGATAATAATCAATACGATCATTACGATAGTGTCGGGAAGGATATTTTGAAAAAACGGCATCTCGCGCAACCCCTCGATCGCCGATGTTATTGATATCGGGGGAGTAATGATGCCATCGGCGAGTAACGCGGCTCCGCCTATCATAGCGGGATAAACAAGCCATTTATAACGGCGTCTTACCAATGCATACAGGGCGAAGGTACCACCTTCACCACGGTTATCGGCACGCAGGATCATTACCACGTACTTTATAGTTGTTTGCAGTGTGATCGTCCATATAATGCACGAAAGGCTTCCGATAATCAGCGTATCGGAAATTAACCTGTTATATATGATCGCATTGAAAACGTAGAGAGGTGAGGTACCAATGTCTCCGTAGATAATTCCTAAAGCAATAAGCAACCCGGCCCCGGTTACTTTATTGAGATTTTTGCTCACTGCACAAATTTAAGTTCTTACAACAAAATTTCACACCAATCATTAACCTATAATTGCAAATGTAGAGCGAATCATCATATAGAAATCAATTCTTATGAAATATAAATTTTACAGGAGAAAATACAAATATTGCAGTAAAGCAGGGTTAATTGGTATATACTGAAGAAAATGTTGGTGATAATTGCAGCCTAAAATTTTAAGGTGAAGCCTCCATGTAACAGGTACTTACCGTAACCAGCTTCCAGGAACAAGCCGGCATTTTTTGCCAGGTAAAAATTCGCGCCGAGGCCCAACTGGTAAGCAAGTTGAGAAGGAACACCATCCATATTTACTTTATTTCCCTGCCCGTCTGTATAACTTTGTTGCCATGAATTAATACCAATTGCAGTTCTCAGGTAAGGAGCTATTTTATCGGTTGCCTGGATATAGCGCATAAAGTTCAACATAACGCTCCAGTTTTCCAGTGCGCCCGTAAATACCGGTGCCGCAGGCTCATTGTAATTATAGTAAGGAACGGAGGTATTTCCGTGGGTAACCAGTACGCCAATGCTCATATTGCGTGCGAATCTATAATCTACGGCCCCGGTAATCGGGCCTGTTTGCGAAGCAGTAGTTCCTTTGTAAAGATTATAGAAGTCTGGTAGCTGATTTTTGTCCAGGTTGGGAAAGCCATACCCGAATGAAATATTAACGGAAGGCTGAAATTTTAGTAGATTTCTTTGAGGGGGTCTTTGCGGCCTGTGCCGGAATCCCCGGCCGTAGCCAATACGTGGCCTCATATAAATACCCACCTGTGCTTCTGCAATTGAAGCAAAATAAAATACACCCGCTAAAACGAGAACAAAAGATTTACGCATACTGATTTTTATCAGTAAGTGACATAGAGATCAATGCCGGGTTTAAAAGACGTGTGATAAAGTACTGTTAATAAAATATTAAATAAAAAACACTAAAAGCAGCGGCAATCTCAGTGATAAATCTATGTCGGGGGCATAAAAAAATCCCCTTCGATAATTGAAAGGGACTACTTTGTAAACGGGGTATAATTATTATAGAGCTATTTGTTTTTCGGTCATCATTTTCCTTAAATTAATAAGGCCATAACGCATCCGTCCAAGGGCAGTGTTGATGCTGCAATCGGTCAATTTAGCTATTTCTTTAAAGCTGAGATCGGCATAATGCCTCATTACGATCACTTCCCTTTGGTCATCCGGAAGCATTTCAAGCAACTTTCTTACTCTTTCGTGGCTTTGCGTCTGCATCATCTTTTCATCAGCGCCGGCTTCAGCAAAATTGATTACTTCGAAAATGTCGCGGTCATCACTGGTTTTAATAGATGGGCTGCGTTTGATTTTTCTAAAATGATCAACGCATAAATTGTGTGCTATGCGCATTGCCCAGGGTAAAAATTTTCCTTCATCTGTGTATCTTCCACCGTTAATGGTGTCAATTATCCTGATAAAAGAGTCCTGGAAAATATCTTCAGCAAGATATTTGTCCTTAACAAGGAGATAAATTGAGGTGTAAATTTTGTCTTTGTACCTGTGTACAAGCGTGGAGAGTGCATCAGAATCACCATCGAGGTAAAGGTGAATCAATTGTTGGTCGGATAGAGAGATCATGGATTTCATAAAACGTTACGTTTTTTGTTTAGGATATTGTGCAAGTGACACCAATTAAAGAGAGGATTGGGGAATCTATTGCGAAGCGCAGAAGGTTCTTCATTCTTTCTGGATAATTGGAAGAATGAAGGTAGAACATTAAATAAAACTTGCAAGGTTTTTGGCGATCTTTTTTCGTCATTTTGCAAAATCGAGGGTTACCACTCATTGCTATAGTAAATCTACTATTCGTTATTTTTGCAGTCCAAAATGAATAAAAGTAAATCTCCTGTCAATACAGTGGTGCCCCTAAAAACAAGCGTACAACATAACAATATTTTTATAAAGGGTGCCCGGGTTCATAATCTCAAAAACTTAACTGTTGAGATACCCCGTAATAAATTTATTGTGGTTACCGGTGTTTCAGGCTCCGGTAAATCTTCTTTAACCATTGATACTTTGTTTGCCGAAGGGCAACGACACTACGCTGAAAGCCTCAGCGCCTATGCAAGGCAATTTATGGCTCGCATGAATAAACCCGATGTGGATTATATTAAGGGTTTATGCCCGGCGATTGCAATTGAACAAAAGGTGATCATACGCACCCCACGATCTACCGTAGGCAGCATGACTGAAATTTATGATTACCTGCGGTTATTATTTGCGCGTGTAGGTAAAACAATTTCCCCGGTAAGTGGAAGGGAAGTAAAAAAGGATGATGTGAATGATGTAGTTAATACAATCGCAGGGCTTTCAAAAGGTAATAAAGTTCTGCTGCTGGTTGCATTCAGGCAACACCACAACAGGGAGGTTAAAGAAGAACTGAATATTTTGATGCAGAAAGGTTTTTCAAGAATTTATGCCAATGGTGAAATAATAAGAATCGAGGATATCCAGGAGAAGAAAAATCTTTCATCCCTTTTTGCACACAACACACCCTACGTGCTCATTGACCGGCTGGTGGTCAAAGATTTTGACGAGGATGATAAACATCGTATAGCCGACTCCGTTACTACTGCTTTTTATGAAGGTGAGGGAGAAGTGACACTTGAAATTAATGATTCACAAACTTTACATTTTTCCAATAAGTATGAGCTGGACGGAATAAAATTCGAAGAGCCCGTTCCTAATTTATTTTCATTCAATAACCCCTACGGTGCGTGTCCCGTTTGCGGTGGCTTTTCATTAGTGCTTGGCATTGATCCCGACCTGGTAATTCCCGATAAGAGATTAAGTGTGTATGAAAATGCGATTGCCCCGTGGCGGGGAGAAAAACTGGGCCTTTGGAAAGAAAAGCTTATAAGGGTCGCGGGCCGTTTCGATTTCCCGGTACATAAACCTGTTATCGATCTTACAACGGCTCAACATAATCTTCTATGGACCGGCAATGAATATTTTTCGGGCCTTGATGAATTTTTTAAGGAGGTGGAACAGAATTTATATAAAGTTCAGTACCGTGTTTTGCTGAGCCGCTATCGCGGGAGAACGATCTGTCCCGAATGTAATGGATACCGACTCAGGAAAGAGGCATTGTATGTTAAAGTCAATTACAAAAATATTGGCGAGCTGTGTGAAATGCCTGTGAAAGACCTTTATAAATGGTTCGCTGAAATCGGTCTTTCAGATTATGACAGAACGGTTGCCAAAAGAATTTTAATTGAAATTAATAACCGCCTTCAAACACTTTTAGATGTAGGCCTCGGCTATTTAACTTTGAGCCGGCTTGCCAATTCTCTTAGTGGTGGCGAGAGCCAGCGCATACAACTCACCAGGAGCCTGGGTAGCAACCTTACCAATTCGTTATACATCCTGGATGAACCCTCCATCGGCCTTCATTCAAGAGATACAGAGCGGCTTATCGCCGTTTTAAAAAACCTCAGAGACCTCGGTAATACTGTAGTAGTTGTCGAGCATGATGAAATGATGATGCGCGAAGCTGATCACATTATAGATATGGGCCCCCTTGCCAGCCACCTTGGTGGTGAAATAATTGCAGAAGGTAATTATGATGCAATCATAAATAACCCAGGTAGCCTTACGGGGAAATATTTAAACGGCGAGCTGAAGATCGATCCGCCAAAACACATTCGCAAATGGAACCGTTCCATAACATTGCATGGAGGCCGTCAGAATAATTTGCAAAACATTGATGTAGTATTTCCATTGAATATTCTTTGCGTAATAAGCGGGGTTAGCGGCAGCGGCAAGACAACCCTGGTAAAACAGATCTTATATCCTGCATTAAAAAAATTGAAAGGGGAGATGGCAGAAAAGGTCGGACTTAGCAAGGGGCTTACCGGTGATCTTGATTATATTTCACAAATTGAAATGATCGATCAAAATCCAATTGGTAAATCTTCGCGCAGCAACCCGGTCACTTATATTAAGGCTTATGATGAAATCCGTGATCTTTTCAGCAAGCAACCCCTGAGTAAGATACGGGGTTATTTGCCCAAACATTTTTCTTTTAATGTTGATGGCGGACGTTGCGATGCATGTAAAGGGGAAGGCGAACAGGTAGTCGAAATGCAGTTTCTTGCCGATGTTCATTTGGTATGCGAAGTTTGTGGCGGTAAAAGATTCAAACAGGAAGTGCTTGAAGTGAATTATAAAGAAAAAAATATTTATGACATACTGGAGATGAGTGTCGATGAAGCAATAGAATTTTTCCAGCAGGAAAAGCCAGCCAGTAAAACAGAGGCTTCCGGGCAGGATGTGGCAAAAAAGATACAACCATTAAGTGATGTCGGCCTTGGATATATCAAACTCGGGCAGTCTTCTGATACACTAAGCGGCGGTGAAGCTCAGCGTGTAAAGCTGGCATCATTCCTCGGCAAAGGAAAGGGGCAGGGAAATCTCCTTTTTATCTTTGATGAACCAACCACCGGTCTTCATTTTCATGACATAAAGAAATTGCTTTCGTCCTTTAATGCGCTCATTGAACAGGGTCATTCCATCCTGGTGATAGAACACAATACCGATGTAATCAGGTCAGCCGATTGGGTAATTGACCTGGGGCCTGAAGCGGGTGATGGCGGCGGCAATCTTGTATATGCAGGTATACCATCGGGGCTTAAGAAAGTTAAGGAAAGCTATACAGGAAGATATATTATGTAGTTAGTTCACAGGTAGCCGCAAAAGTTCGCCAGGGCGATGAATACCTGCGCCTGCTTCGGTTCAAAAGTATTTACAAAAGGCGCCCCGGGCGACCAACATCGTGGCCTACCTAAGGCGGTTACTTTCCTTGATCAGCTTCGAATCGTTGTAAATACCCTTTGCAGCCAGAACCAGGAATACGATAATTAGGAGGTGTAAGGCCGACCAAAGGCCGAAATTCCCGGTAGAATATTTCCCGGTTTCTTTTATATAAAGAAAAACAACCAGGCATTCACCAAGGAGTGCAAAAATGATTATCCTGAATTGTATACTGCGCTGCCTGAACAAAAAAATATTTATCAGGATACAGGTTCCCAAAGCGCTCGTAAGGATCAACAGGAAAAAATTATCGGTTGCCATTACTGAATGATAACTGTTATCTGCAGCAAGGGTGCCGCTGTAAAAAGCAAGCTTAAACGTGAGAAAAACTGCCGCTGTGGCCAATAACATCCATATGGTTTGTACTCGTTGTATCATAAAAAAGTAATTTAGACTGGGTGATACGAATCTTCAGTAAATTTAACCGTATATTGCTTTTATTATAAAAGTTCCTATAAAAAGATCATAATAATTACTCATACTCGTTCAAAACCGGGAATAACTTTCAAATTGACAAACTTTCTTCGGCAATCACATCGAAACAATGACCAACAATTAACCAATTAGAATAAAATTTAATATCTTATAATTCAGGATATAAGGGGAATTTTGACATTAGCTGGCCCACATCGTTCCTTACATCAATAACGTTCTTTTCATCATCCATGTTCATAAGCACTTTATCCACGAGATCAACCACTATCTGCATATCAGATTCCTTCATTCCCCGGGTAGTAATGGCAGGTACGCCTACCCTAATACCAGAGGTCACAAAAGGGCTCTTGTCATCGAAGGGAACCGCATTTTTATTAAGTGTGATGCCTGCCTTATCAAGTGTTTCCTGTGCCTTTTTGCCGGTGATATTTTTATTCCGAAGGTCAATGAGCATTAAATGGTTATCAGTTCCGTTACTTATCAGGTCGTAGCCTTTAGCATTAAAAGCCGTGGCCATTGCCTGTGCATTTAATTGTATTTGCTTTGCGTAGGCAGTGAATTCATCTGTGAGTACCTCACCAAAAGCAATGGCCTTCGCGGCAATGATATGCTCAAGCGGGCCGCCCTGAGTGCCTGGAAACACGCCCATATCCAGGAGATGGCTCATCATTCTTACTTTTCCTTTGTTATCTTTTAGCCCAAAGGGATTTTCAAAATCTTTTTTCATTAATATAATTCCTCCACGCGGCCCGCGTAGCGTTTTATGGGTCGTAGATGTCACAAAATGACAGTGATCAAAAGGAGAATTGAGCAATCCTTTGGCGATAAGCCCGGCGGGATGCGCCATATCACAATATACAAACGCATTTATTTCATCGGCAACCTTCCTGATGCGCTCATAATCCCAATCGCGGCTATAAGCAGAAGCACCACAAATGATGAGTTTTGGTTTTTCGCTTCTCGCTTTCTGTTCCAGCATTTCATAATCTACCAGTCCAGTTTCTTTTACCACTCCATAAAAATGCGCTTCGTATAGTTTGCCTGAAAAATTTACGGGAGAGCCATGGGTAAGGTGGCCGCCCATGCTTAGGTCAAGGCCCAGAATTTTATCCCCGCGTTGTAAAATTGCGATCATCAGGGCTGCATTGGCCTGTGCCCCGCTATGGGGCTGAACATTGGCATACTCACAATCAAATATTTTTTTTACGCGGTCTATAGCCAGTTGCTCGGTTTCATCTACAAACTCGCAGCCCCCATAGTACCTTTTACCCGGATAGCCTTCGGCGTATTTATTGGTAAGAACCGTTCCCATTGCCTGGATCACCTGAAGGGAAGTGAAATTCTCCGAAGCGATCAACTCAATGCCGTTCCGTTGCCTGTTCAGTTCTTTATTAATAATATCAAAAACCACGGTATCTCTTTGCATGAAATAAAATTTGCGGCAAACGTACAAAAAATGTACGACCTATAATGAAAGCTAACTGCAATGTAACGGGATGAAGTGTCCATAAAATAGATTTTTAAAGCAGGGGCAAAAAATGGCTTGAAAATGCAATATGTGTTTTTCATGCCAACGTTAAAAAGGCATTTAGGAGCTCCTCTTTCAAAACACGGGCATGTTGCGCCGGGAAAGGCACAGGATATACCGCCGTCCTGCGTTGTAAATTATATTTTCTTATATTCACGCTCATGAAGGCGATAATTCCGGTAGCAGGCGCAGGCACAAAATTACGGCCACATACTTACACCCAGCCCAAAGCTTTAATTCCTTTAGCGGGAAAAACTATTTTAAGTATCAACGTCGATCAGCTCCATGAGGCGGGTATCAATGAATTTGTTTTTATAGTTGGCTACCTTGGAGAGAAGATCCAGGATTATATAAAAGCAAAATACCCCGACCTGATATGTCACTTCATTTACCAGACTGAACGTAAGGGAACAGCGCACGCGGTAGACCTTGCCAGGAAGATAATAGGCGATGATGAAGTGTTTATTGCACTCGGAGATACAATATGTGAATATGATATCAATGCAGTCCTCTCGTCATCTACTTCAATGCTCGGAGTAAAGAAAGTAGATGATCCCCGCAACTTTGGAGTAGCTGAGCTGGATGACAAAGGATTTATCAATAAGGTTGTTGAAAAACCAGCTATTCCAAAATCGAATATGGCTCTCGTCGGCCTTTATAAAATCAGGGACTCTAAAATTTTATTCAGGTGCCTGGATAAAATCATCAGTAATAATATCAAAAGTTATAACGAATTTAATCTTACCGATGCCCTGGAATGTATGATCGGGGAAGGAGAAAAATTTGAGTCTTTTAAAGTTGAAAACTGGTTTGACTGCGGGAAAAAAGAAACCCTGCTTCAATCGAATGCCATCCTGCTTCAAAAATTCGGTGGCACGATTGCTGAGTCGAATAAATTTGAAAACACCATTTTTATTCCTCCTGTGAGTATTG
>JBDTLZ010000346.1:0-16695 GCA_039934515.1 Ginsengibacter sp. | reverse complement strand
GTTACTACGATAACAGGATGGATATCGTGATAGATTTCATAAACAGTAATTTTAAGAAGCAGCTCTCATTACAAATTTTTTCAGATATGGTTCACCTGGATCCTTTTCATCTTCTGAGAATTTTTAAAAAGGCCATGGGAGTATCACCATACGATTATCTCATTACCATGCGTGTGGAATTTGCAAAAACGCTTCTTAAAAAGGGATTGCTTGTACAAGACGCGGCAATTGAAGCCGGCTTTTATGATACCCCGCATTTCTGTCGCCTTTTTAAACGAACAACAGGAATATCACCTAAAGATTACCGTTCTTATAAAAGTCAATATCGTACAATTTTTACTGCATGAGAAAGACTTGCTTTGTTAAAAAAAGCATGATAAAATCATTCCTTTTGTCAGTCCTGTTCTTATATAGTGTTGTAGGCGCCAATGCCCAAAATAAATATGCTGAGGTTACGTTGCCGGAACTCATGAAAAAGCTTCAGCAAAAAGATGCAAACCTTATAATTGTAGATGTAAGAACCCCGGGAGAATATTATGACACCTCTTCAAGATACCAGCAATCAAACATCGGTCACATTAAAGGAGCGATAAATATTCCATTGCAGGATTTCCGGAAAAACCCCGCGACCGTTCATCAGTTGGATGCATATAGAGACAAAAATATTTATGTCATTTGCTCGCACAGTTACAGAAGCCGCGTTGTTTCTAATATGTTATTGGATAGTGGCTTCACCCACGTAACTAATACCCGCGGTGGCATGACCGAATTCTTTAGAAGATATACTGAGTTGGCGCCTTTTGAGGATGATTTTTATGAAAGTAAAACCAGGTACAAAAATATTGCCCCGGCGCAGTTGCTGCAACAATTGGTTGAAAATAAAAATCCACTGTTGATTGCTATTGGGAATGTGCCCAAATTTTCATGGGATTCGCTTAATTTTTTATTCTACAAATATTATCCGTCATTTAAAAGCGCACTTAATTTTGTATTTGCCGATTCTTTAAGAATCCTTGAGCTGGTTCAAAAAGAAAAACGCCGCCCGGTAGTGTTATTCAATACTACCAATTATGGCGCCGCCGAACTGGCCGGGTGGCTTACCCAAAAAGGCATTCCCGATGTGGGTTATCTTGTAGGGGGCATTGATATGTTTTATGAAAACCTTGTTAATAAAAACCTTTCCTCAACGGCCAGTAGATTTTTGAAAATAAATAGCAGTATTCATTTTATGACTCCTTCTTTTTATTGCGACCATGCAGGATCAAAAAACACGATATTGATCGACTTGCGCCATGATACTGCCTTCAATAAAATTACCCAGGGGGCTAAGTACAACTTTAAACATTTGAAAGGTGCGGTTAATTTTTTTGCTTATAACGGTGTGCAGAAATTTGAACAACAATTTGCAAACAAAAAAACTGAATATATTTTTATTTCTGAAAATGGAGGCGATGGAATTGAATTTGCCGATAGCCTGGCAAAAAAAGGTTACCAGGTAAGCTGGATCAACGGTGGGTTGCATGAGTGGGAATGGTATATGAACAATGTGGAAGCCTTTAAGTGCACGGATTATTTTGTAAATTAGTTTTATACAATTGATAAATTATGAAAGGAATTTTTATTTTTCTTACACTGCTGGGTTTGGCAATTGCGGCAAATGCGCAGTCAACGAATAAAGCTTACGATTCCGTATTGGCTAAAAAACTCAAGGCAGATGACTATGGAATGAAAAACTATGTGCTGGTGTTGCTCAAATCGGGAAGCAATACTTCCACAGACAAGACTTTGAGAGATTCTTTGTTTGCCGGCCATATGGAAAATATTGGCCGCCTGGCGGAAGAAGGAAACCTCGTAATTGCGGGCCCTTTTGGTAAAAATGATAAATACCGCGGCCTGTTCGTTCTTAATACGGCGAGTTTTGATGAAGCCAAGAAAATGCTGGAAACCGATCCCGCTATAAAGAATAAATTTCTTGAACCGGAGCTATATCCCTGGTATGGATCCGCTGCTTTGCAGGAAACCCCGGGTATTCATAATAAAATTCAGAAGTTGGAATTTTAAGATCCGCAACGGCGATAAGCAACGACAAAATTTTAATGTTAAAAAAATTTCAGGGAATGCCCCGGGGTATCCTTATGCCGGCACTTTGCTTAATTCTTCTCTTTCCCAAAAACGGTGTTGCGAAATAGCATGGATAAATGCCGTTGCAGTTTTGGGCTCATATTTTTTATGGGCGACAATGCCTGTTGAAGCCAGGGAATTTTCATCGTTGCTGTTAATTTTTTCTCCTGCAAATGTTGCAGCCAAAAGATCTATCGCTTCCCCGGTGGCAGCCATCGCTTTACAATGCCTGTATGTTTCATTGATAAACAGGATTGCTCCAGGCTCATTTTTTAAAGCATTGACACTGGCTTCGCCCCCGGGAATAAATATTGCATCAAAGAGCACAGATGCTGATCCAAAAAATGCCTGATCAGCCTTGATAGTACTCCCGTTAATGCTCTTAAAGGTTCCAAGACGTACGGATACAATTTTTGTTTGAGCACCTTTTGCTTCTAATGCCGTTTTCATCTTCATTAAGGAATCGTCCACTCCATTTGCCGCGAGGATGGCTATCTGCCGGGTTTTAATAGTATTTTTTATTGTATTCGCCATGCTCAGCGCTGCCGATGTTTCTACTGCCTGCTGCACATACACAGGCTGAAATTCCCTGGGCTTTGCATCTGCGCCATAGCTTTGGTTAATAGGTTGCCGGGGCTTTGACGACACCTTGATACCAAGATTATCTGCAACGCGTGCAGCAAGCGTAGCATCGATTTGTGTGAGCATCCCTACAACGCGCACTCTTATTGCTTCAGTTTCCAAATGGCCGAGCTCAAAGCTTAAGGCATTGACAATGTGGTTTTTTTCGGGCTCAGTCTGGCTCATAAAAAATAGCCTTGCCTGGCTGAAATGATCAAAAAAACTTTTGCTCCTTGCTCTCACCTTTTTGGCATCGATCCTTTCAACATAAGAAGTGAAACCTCCTTCTGCTGCCTTTGCCTGGAAGGGGCAACCTCCACCCAGCGAGTTGGGCTGGTAGCCAACCTTTCCTTTATTTATCATCTGGCGCATATGGCCATCACGTTGATTATTATGTACAGTATTGATGGAACGGTTGATAGGAATTTCATGAAAATTCGGACTTCCCAATCGTGACAATTGTGTATCAGTATAAGAAAATAGGCGGCCCTGTAATAGTGGATCGTTGCTGAAGTCTATTCCCGGAACTATATGCCCCGGATGAAAGGCAACCTGCTCTGTTTCGGCAAAAAAGTTATCCGGATTTCTATTCAGCGTCATTTTCCCAATACGCTGTACCGGAACCTCTTCTTCAGGAATTAGTTTGGTGGGATCGAGCAGGTCGAATGCAAATTTATGTTCGTCTTTTTCTGCGATAATTTGTACACCCAATTCCCATTCCGGGAAGGCACCGTTTGCTATTGCCTCATATAAATCGCGGCGATGAAAATCAGGATCTTTCCCATTTATTTTCAATGCCTCATCCCATGTTACTGAATGAACACCCAATAATGGTTTCCAGTGAAACTTTACAAAACATCCTTTTCCCTTTTCATTAATGAAACGAAATGTATGAATGCCAAAACCTTCCATCATCCGCAAACTCCTGGGAATAGCCCTGTCACTCATTGCCCACATGATCATATGCATGGATTCCGGCATCAGCGAAACGAAATCCCAAAAAGTATCGTGTGCCGATGCTGCCTGCGGGATTTCATTGTGTGGTTCCGGCTTAACTGCATGAATAAGATCAGGAAACTTGATAGCATCCTGTATAAAAAATACAGGAATGTTATTACCTACCAAATCATAGTTACCTTCCTCGGTATAAAACTTTACGGCAAATCCACGTACGTCCCTGGCAAGATCACCAGAGCCCCGAAAACCGGCCACAGTAGAGAATCGAACGAAAACCGGGGTTCTTACTCCAGGATCCTGGAGAAATCCGGCTTTGGTATATTGGGCCATTGATTGATATACCTGGAAATAGCCGTGAGCCGCAGAACCGCGGGCATGAACGATGCGTTCGGGAATGCGTTCATGGTCGAAGTGTGTAATTTTTTCCCGAAGTATGAAATCCTCTAATAGCGTTCCACCTCTTTCGCCGGCCTTTAATGAATTTTGATTGTCATTAATTCTTAATCCCTGGTTGGTTGTAAGAAACTGGCCTGTACCATCCTCGCTATAGAGCACTAAGTTTTCAAGTTTCTTATTAGTATTTGCTGGTCTTTTGGATGCGCTTTTAGCCATAGTATTGAGTTATTAGTGATTGGTGACTTATTAATTGTGCCTTTTAAAGGTATAAACCAGCCTGGTTTATCCTTAATCCACAGGAAGGCAAAAACATATCCAGAAAATATTTAACACAGGCACGGCACGTATTTTAAGCCTGGCAGGTACGTCTCGTTATGGTTGCTTTACATGGGACATTCCCCCGCGAAAAGAATAAGGGATAAGATTTTATCAAAAGATCAGGAAGGGCCTTATGAGCGTTTTATTTTGTCGTTGGTGTTGCTGAAATATTTATTGCTGCAGAGAGGTCACCCGTTTCCTCTTAGCAGACAGCATTTCCTGTGGAACTGAATTGCAAATTTCTTGTGTTAATACATCAATCATTCTTGCCTAATATTCAAGGTTGCTTGTCTCCAATTCTTTTTTTCTAAGCCCGCAAAGATTTAAAACCTGGGATCTAAGACAATGCCCTTCTTCCAGCAGCCACAAATGGTTGGTATCAATATCTTCCGGCAAAAGAAATTTTTTCTTCATCATTTCTTCATTTTTTCATGCATACACTACAATTTGTTCGTAGTATAATGGATGTTCGTTTAAAGAATCATTATTTAACGGCGTTGCCAGTATGCCAGCATCCAGGTCATGGGCTTTTAGCTTGTCAATTGTTTGTTGGGTAGTAAGCTCTGTGATCTTTATTTTGAGCAGCGGATATTTTTTTACGAATGAATTAAGAAACAATGACAGCAGATACGGAGCTACTGTGGGGATAATGCCAAGCTTCAATTCTCCTTTAATCTATCCTTTTAGTTCGCCTATAATTATTTTCATGCGTTCCGCCTCCTGTAATATAATTTTTGCCTGTTTAATTACCGCCTCTCCCGCTGTGGTAGGCACTACCGGCTGCCTGCTCCTGTCAAAATTTTTTACATCTAATTCCTCCTCAAGGTTCTGGATCATCATACTCAGGCTTGGCTGGATTACAAAACAGGCCTCTGCAGCTTTTGTGAAATGCCGGCAAGTGTCTACCGGGAGTATGTATTTCAAACGTTGTATATTCAATCTTATAGTATTTATCTATGTGAAGGTAAATGGTATCAATTTCTTTTATAAATCCCCTGGTTGTTTTTATTGCCGCTTATTAAAATTTGAAAACGCAGCGTTGAAGATGGATGGTTCAAGTTCAAAAACCCGCAACCGCAAGCTGCGGGATGTTGGAAGTATAATGGATGAGCCTTCACAAGGATGAGTGAATTCTTATACAATAGAAGATTAGAAGGAAGGCTATTGAAAGACGCCCTTTTTTGTGCAAAATTATCAGGATGTGAACACATGTTTCACAGGCCACTTTCTTTAGGTAAACATTCTGTACATTCGTTAATATATTTCATATTTGTTAATTGAAATAGCCAGGGCAGATCTCTTAATTTCTCCAAGCCGGAATTATGAAAGAACGTTTTTATTCGCTTGATGTTTTTCGGGGCGCTTCGGTGTGTCTTATGATCCTTGTAAATAACCCCGGCGACTGGGATCACATTTATGCCCCTTTGGACCACTCATTGTGGCATGGAATTACCCCAACAGATCTCGTGTTCCCTTTCTTCTTATTTGCCGTGGGGAATGCATTGGCCTTTGTGATGCCCAGGCTTGAAGTGGCCGGCCCGTCAATATTCTGGAAGAAAATCATAAAAAGGGCGGTTCTTATTTTTTTGATTGGACTCACGCTTAACTGGATGCCATTTGTAAAATGGGACCATAACCATCTTGTATTTAAACAATGGAGCTACATCGACGATGAGGGCTTTCCCGCTGGAGTACGGATACTGGGTGTGTTCCAGCGGATCGCAATGGCATATTTCCTGGCATCGGTCATTATTTATTTTTTAAAAATCCGCGGAGCATTTGTAGCCGGCGGTATCATTCTCTTTGGCTATTGGTTTTTATGTGTTGCGGGTAATCCAGGTGACCCGTTCAGTCTGCCAGGCTGGTTCGGTACCAATATAGACAAGGCAATTTTGGGTGAAGCGCATATGTATCATGGTGAAATTCGCAACGGACATGCTGTAGTATTCGATCCTGAAGGCTTCATGAGCATCTTTGGTTCAGTAGTGGAAGTGATCTTCGGGTATTTGGTAGGTGATTACATTATTAAAAAAGGAAAAACGCCTGAAATGGTGAACGGATTATTTGTCGCAGGTGCTGTATTTCTTTTTGCCGGATACGCGTGGGACATGGTTTTTCCATTTAATAAAAAAATATGGACAAGTTCATACACGGTTTTTACTTCGGGCCTGGCAACAGTGATTCTCGCTGTGATGATCTATCTTATTGAATTAAAAAAGCAGAGAGGCTGGCTTACGAAATTTTTCGACGTATTTGGGAAAAATCCCCTTTTCATTTTTGTACTGGGTGGGCTTATACCCCGCATATTTGACCTGATAAGAATTCCCTTCGCCACTGATGCCGCAGGAATAACAACGTATACTTCACCTTTCGGATGGTTTTATGAACGCGTGTGCAGGCCACTTTTTTCTTCTAACTTAAACAACGCCTCGTTATTTTATGCCCTTTGCACGATTACTTTTTACTGGCTAATTGTGTGGTGGATGGATAGACGCAAAATTTATATACGGGTGTGAGGTTTCGATTATCACGAATTGGTTTAAAGGATTTCCACGGATTACATAGATTATCACGGGTTACCTTAAAAAAGCACCGCCACAAATTACACGGATTATCACGAACTGGTTGAATGATTATGATATAAATGACCTGAGCTACGTCAATCAACGTCGATCATTTCATGTGTTCCGTCAACGACAGTTACTTCATAAACTTCGGCATCTATATTAAATTCATCTTTATAGTCGGCAAGTATTTTTGAGAGAAATTCTGCCTTGCCGCCTTCTTGTACAACGTTGATAGTGCATCCTCCAAAGCCACCACCCATAAGCCTTGCGCCAACTACATTTTTATTTTTTGCTGCCTTATCAACTAAAAAATCAAGTTCACGGCAACTAACCTGGTATAAGTTACTCAGGCCTTCGTGGGTTTTAAACATCAGTTTTCCAAAAGCATTTAAATTATTCTCCTTTAAGAAATTTGCCGCATCTTTTGTCCGCTTAATTTCTTCAACTACATAGAGGCATCGTTCATAAACTTCATAACTCATTTTATCTTTAACGGTTAAAAGATCTTCAGCTTTGGTAACATCCCGAAAAGATTGAACATTCATTTCTTCTCTCATGATCATCATACCTTCCTCGCATTCATTTCGCCTGCGGTTGTATTCCGAAGACGCCAGTGAATGGTGTACCCTCGAATTAATGAGTACTATTTTATAGCCAGGAAGATGCAATGGCACATATTCATGTGTTATGCTCCTGCAATCCAGAAGAATTACATGATCTTTCTTGCCCATTATACTGGCATATTGATCCATGATGCCACACATTACCCTCGGGAAATTATGTTCTGCACGCTGGCAAAGTAATGCCAGTTCTTTTCTATTTAATTGATAGTTATTAAGTTCATTCAAACCGTAAGCAAGGCCGCCCTCGAGTGCAGCAGATGAGGAAATGCCCGCACCAATCGGGATGTTTCCGCCAAATACACAATTGAATCCATTAACAGGAAAATGCAACAATTGAAATTCATTCAAGACACCAAGAACATAATTTTTCCACCCATCCATTCTTTCCACCCCCGAGGTTTTTATCGACAGCGTTTCGTCAAAATTGGTTGAATAAAAATTGATGTCATCACTGTCATTTAATGCTATAGCATAATAAATTCCTTTATCAATCGCCGCAGGCATTACAAACCCATCGTTATAATCGATATGCTCCCCGATAAGATTTATTCTACCCGGAGAATAATACAGCCGGGGCTTCTGTAAAAATTTACCACCGAAAGCTTTTTTCACTTTGAATGCTGCTGCTAAAGACATGAATTTATTTTAAATGATTGATCTTATAAGTGGTAGTAAATAACACCGATTTTCGGGGATCAAGGATCGTAAGCCCTATACCATTATTGAAGGCGTCAGGAGGGCTACTTATATTTTCTATAGCAATGCTTTTGCGATGCCGCGGGATATAAACCTGCAGGTAGGAATAGGATTTACCGGGATGGATTTCCAGTTCAATTTTTTTTTCCGGATTTCGCAATACACACAAAGGCCCACGTGCCTCCATATTTAATGAGAAGCAGTTATCTAATAGAATATTTCCGATCTTTTTGAGAGACGTGAATCCCGAATATTTGATAAGCTTTTGGGTAGGGATCAACTTTTCATCAAATTCAACCATTTCCAGTGATTGAAATTCCAATTGTAATTCGTCGGCTGCATCACCCAAATCAAAGTAAGGATGCCACCCGTCCTGCATTGGAATTACACCGTCATCTCTATTGATGCATTCTGTCGTTACGGTAAGCCGGTTTCCTTCTTCTAAATGCCAGGTTACTACGCAATCGTAATTAAACGGGTAGCCGGGATCTTCAGCCCTGTATTCATACTTCATAGTAACCAATGCGCGGGATTTCCCAGCGGTTTCATCGGTAACAAGAAACTTTCTATCGTATAACACGCCGTGTAACGCATTCTTACCAATGCGAAATTTTTCAATAGCATATTTTTTTCCTTCAAATCGATAGGTTGCTTCATTAAGCCTGCAAACAAAAGGAGACAGCTTGCATCCTAAAAACCCCTTGGATTCGACATGTTTTTTAAAGTCATCTCCCGAAGTATAGCTTTGGATTATATTAAAAGCCGCGCCATTATTGTTTACAACAAAATCATGAAGAATAGCGCCACAGGCGGGAAGTATCGTAGCGTAAGTATTTGAGTGGTTATCTTTTAAAATAACTTTTTCAAAACCATTTTCTTTTTTTTTGTGGATTGAAAACATGGAACGCCCAATTTACGCAAAAGTTTCTTTTAGTGCGACTGCAAAATTTTCATCACAATTTTTTCTTCAGGAGAGAGATCACTTTTGTTATCGTTATTTTCGATCTCGTCCAGTTCCTCAATATATTTTTCAAGCTTTTTACTTTCGTATAATGAAAGTATAAGCGGGTGGACATAATATTTTTTACAAACCGTTCGGGTGTTTCCCAGTTGTTCTGAAACGATATCGAGCGCCTCTGCAATTCTACGTTTTGTTTCTGTATGCGTATCGCAGCAACCTATCGATTTTAACGCAAGAAAAGCATGTATAGTTCCAGCCCATGTTCTGAAATCTTTTGCTGTAAAGTCTGCATTGCTTATTTCTCTTATATAATTATTTACAAGTCCTGAGTCAATGGAATGGCGGTTTCCTTCTTCATCATAAAACTGGAATAATTCTTTCCCCGGCACATCTCTGCATTTTTTAATGATTGCTGCAAGTCTTTTATTTTTAAGCGTAATGTTATGAGATATGCCTTTTTTACCTACAAAGGCGAAACTTACAGCAGGGCCATTAATTTTTACATGTTTGTCTTTTAATGTAGTAAGACCAAAAGAGCCATAAGTTTTCTCATAGAAACTATTGCCGACCCTGATATTTGTACGTTCCATAAGGCTTACTGCAGCTGCCAGTACTTTCTTAAAGGACAACCCCGAAGTGCTGATATCTTTTTCAAGCTGCAGCCGCATTGCCGGAAGGGTTTTACCAAAATCAATAAGCCGGTAAAATTTCGTATGGTTGCGTAATGAATTCCAATGGGGATGATACCGGTATTGTTTACGGTTTTTAACATCAAAGCCGGTAGCCTGGAGGTGCCCGTTCTCATTTCTGCAGATCCATTCACTGGTCCATGCCGGCGGAATAACGAGGTGTTTTATCCTTAATAGTTCTTCATCATCTTTTATTTTTAGGCCCTTATAATAATAATCATATTTATCACCGTTTTTCTCTCTCTGAATACCTGGCTCTTTATCGGTAACATAGATAAGATTGGCTGCGCGGGCAGTTTTTTCTTCATCGTTGATAATGCTTCTTAATTTTTTTTTAGAAATCTTTGGAACTTTTTCGACAGCAGCGTTCATTCAATTTATTTTTATCCGTTTATAATCTCTCCGCCATTAGGAGGTAATACCTTGCCCGTCATATACCTTGCATCATCATGACTGCCTGGTTTTGTTTTGCACCTTTATGTTCATCCAGGTTTATTATCGCAATATCTGCTCCTTCTTTTGCAAATAATACCGCAACCTGCCTTCCTATTCCGCTATCCCCAACCGCGATCAGTAGTGTTTTTCCCTTTAGTTTTCCTGGGCTATTTGATTATCGTATAAATAAGTAGTGGATCCATTTTCCACTCGTCGCCAGGCTTTGATTGCGATTGAGGGTTTTTTTTATTTTTTTTGAATTGCTTTTTTGCATGACCTTATATTGGAAAAATAGTCGCAGAAGTAATCTCCAGGTGCTTCTTATGAGGAAATTATTCTACAACGCAGATCGGATCCATAAAAAGGGCAGGTCCCTTGCCTGCCTGAAAATAGTAATGATGGATGTTTACTTATTTTATTCGTCAGTTTCATCTGATGTCAAAAATTCTTCTTGTCCGGCTGTATTTTTTACAACTTTTTCATCATCATTAATATTTTTCCTGTTATGCTTGTTGCTGCTCTTTGCTGCCAGGTGAAGCTGGGTATCTGTTCCGGAAGACACATCTCTAAGATGGCTGTCCGTTGTTTCTGCGCCAACGTCATTGCTGCCAGGCGATGGTTGGGTTGTTCTTTCAGTGATTGCCATAAAAATTATTTTTAATTGATCCAGTGTTTTGAATAATGAAAATTATATGCCAATAATGAAAACACTTTCATCTTAACGGATTGTTAGCAATGAATGCCCTTATTTTTGCTGATGAATTACCTTGCCCACGCATTTCTTTCCTTCGATGAACCTGGTATTCTTGCAGGAAATATGATCAGTGATTTTGTGAAAGGGAAAGCAAAATATTGATATCCTGAAAGAATACAAAAGGGGATTCATTTACATCGCCTCATAGATGCGTTTACCGACAATCACCCTACAACGGCAATAGCAAAAAATTTTTTCAGGCCACAGTATCGATTATACGCCGGTGCGTTTACAGATGTGGTGTATGATCATTTTCTCGCACTTGACAGGCAGCAATTTCAAAGCTCCGGAAATCTTGAAACATTTTCACAGAACGTGTATCAATTGCTTGAATTGAATTTCCATTTGTACCCCTTGCGTTTTCAACGGATGTTCCCCTATATGAAATCACAAAACTGGCTTCTTAATTATCGTTCGAGGGAAGGTATTCAAAAAAGCTTTGAAGGGCTTGTGTACAGGGCGGTATACCTGAGTGAGTCTGCTATCGCTTTTGACATTTTTAATCAATTTTACCAGGAGCTTGAAACTTGTTACAAAGCTTTTTTTCCTGAGCTTAAGGAGTTTGCTTTCAATTTTATAAGCAACCCTGAGGCTGGTTAAATCCATCTATATTTGTAAATTGGAAAAAATATGAGACAAATTATTGTAATTATTCTTTTAATGGTATGTGTTAAGGTATCCGCCCAGATAAATTCTTCAGGCCTTCCTCCCAGTGACAAATCTCCTATGGATATGAGCTATTATCCTGTCAATTACCCAATTCTTAAAATACAGGATAAGGCTACAGAACCGGTGATAATGAGGCTTATTTATAGCCGGCCACAGCTGAACGGGCGGAAGATTTTCGGAGACTTGCAGGAATATGGAAAAATATGGAGACTTGGTGCAAATGAAGCTACTGAAATTGAATTTTTTAAAGACGTAAAAATTAGTGATAAAAAAATTAAGAAAGGCCGTTATACGCTGTATGCTATTCCTTACGCCGATAAATGGACTGTTATTGTGAATAAAGAAACCGATATATGGGGCAGTTTTCGTTATGATGTTGGAAGTGATGTCGTTCGGATGAATGTTCCCGTAAAGAAAAACGAAATAACTGAAGAGATGACTATCGTTTTTGACAAATCACCGAACGGCGCCGACATGAACGTTTATTGGGACGATGTAAAAGTATCTTTGCCCATAGTATTTTAGTTACTTTGTATTATTTGAAATTAATCCCGGAAGCTACCGGGTCAAAAACTTATTAAATTTGAAACTCGCCACTAAACTTATTCACGCAGGCATTGAGCCAGACCCTTCAACCGGGGCTATCATGACCCCTATTTACCAGACGTCAACTTATGTACAGGAAAGTCCTGGCAACCACAAAGGCTATGAGTATGCACGCACGCAAAATCCAACAAGGAATGCCCTGCAGCATGCGCTTGCGGCTATTGAAAATGGAAAATATGGGCTGTGTTTTGCCAGTGGGTCAGCAGCTACAGATGCCGTTATTAAGTTGTTAAGCCCCGGAGATGAAATTATTGCCGCAAATGACATGTATGGCGGCACCTACAGGATGTTTACAAAGGTATTTGAGAAGTATGGCTTGAAATTTCATTTCATTAACATGGAAGATGCGAATGAAATTTCAAAATACATAAACCAACATACAAAGCTCATTTGGACGGAAACTCCGACCAACCCAATGATGAATATTACGGACATCGCAGCCATGGCTGCTATTATAAAGAACCGCAATATCCTGCTTTGCGTTGACAATACTTTTGCCTCGCCCTATTTGCAAAATCCTTTGGACCTGGGCGCCGATATTGTTTTGCATTCAGCCACGAAATATTTAGGCGGACATAGCGATGTGGTGCACGGTTGCTTAATTGTAAATGATGCAGGTCTTAATGAAAAGCTGACATTTCTTCAGAATGCCTGTGGTGCTGTTCCAGGACCGCAGGATTGTTTTTTGATTTTAAGAGGGTTGAAAACGTTGCATATAAGAATGCAACGACATTGCGAGAACGGCGAAATCATTGCGAACTGGTTGAAAAAAAATGACAAAGTTGACAAAGTTATATGGTGTGGATTCGAAGATCACCCCAACTTCGCAATCGCAAAGAAGCAAATGCGCGGCTTTGGTGCAATGATGAGCTTCACATTAAAGGATGATAGTATGGAAGCAGCAAACAAGGTACTTTCTTCTACCAAACTTTTTGCCCTGGCGGAGAGCCTTGGTGGTGTTGAAAGCCTTATAGGCCACCCCGCAACTATGACACATGCCAGCATCCCTCGTGAGGAAAGATTGAAAACCGGGTTGGTAGATTCACTGATACGGCTAAGCGTAGGAATTGAAGATGCAGGCGACCTGATTGATGATTTAAGAAATGCAATCGGGTAGCTCAATAATTGAACTCCCGATCATTTCGTTTTTTCCCTGAGTATAACGCCTTGCATTACACAGGAAATTTTTAAGAGTGAATAACAAGAATATAGGGAAAGATTTAAAAAAGTTTCTTGATAAAAAGGTCTTGCTATTCAATAACCCTTCTTTTATTAAAGACGATCCTGTTTGCATTCCTCATTTATTTTCAAAAAAGCAGGATATAGAAATCGCGGGCTTTTTTGCGGCAATATTTGCCTGGGGTACCAGGAAAACCATAATTAATAAGTGCAGGTTCCTCTTACAATTGATGGACAACGAACCGTATGATTTCTGTATAAATCACAGTGTTCAGGATCTGAAAAAGTTAGAAAAATTTTCTCACCGTACTTTTAATGATACCGATCTTTTATATTTTATTTCTTTCTTAAGCCATCATTATTCCAAATACAATTCACTTGAAACAGCTTTCATTGATAAAGGCATCCACCTTCATAGCAGTATCATTGAACGTTCTTTAAATTCTTTCTATGATAATTTCTTTTCCCTTGACCATGTTCCGGCAAGAACAAGAAAACATATCGCGTCGCCTGCGAAAAATTCAAGCTGCAAAAGATTAAATATGTATTTGCGCTGGATGGTTCGTAACGACGATAAGGGAGTTGATTTTGGACTATGGAAAAAATTGTCTCCCGCTCAGTTGGTATGTCCTGTAGATGTGCATGTGGCAAGGGTTGCGCGTCATTTTGATTTACTAAAAAGAAAAGTTATTGACTGGCAGGCGGCAGTAGAGTTAACTGGGGAGTTAAAAAAGTTTGATGCGGCCGATCCTGTAAAATATGATTTTGCTTTATTTGGATTGGGTGTTTTAGAGAAATACCAATCATTGTAAAGTAATTCATCATTTATATCAAAAGTGTTCATTCAGATGAAATCGCATAACGGGCTGTCAATTCCTGATAAAATTATTCTTGCGGCAGGTAAAATCGCGGAAGGCCCCTCTGCAGACATAAGACAGCAATTGATTTTTTTGATCGATGATTTGATCCATACTGATTTTAACGCCTTAATTCAGTTGTTGTATCGAATCGATGTGGATGAAGAAAAGTTGAAGCAACTTCCCGGGACAGCCGAAGACGTAAATGCTTCTTCAATAATTGCAGATATTATCATACAAAGGCAGTTACAAAAAATAGCGGCCAGGAAACAATTTAGCAACAGGAAACCACCCGACGATAATGATAGTTGGTGAATGATTGATTTTTGTATCTTAGTCTTATATGACGATTTTAGAAGTTACCGACAATAAATTGAAGATGGAGTTCCTGGTTCTTCCACGCTCTTTATATAAAGAGGATCCCAACTTTATTTCTCCGCTTGATAAAGACATTGAAGCAATTTTTGATCAAAAGCAGAACAATTTTCACAACCACGGTGTTTGCAAAAGATGGATCCTGCAAAATGGAAAAAAAACTATTGGACGCATTGCCGCTTTCATCAATTTTGAAAAAAATAAGGACACCGCGTTTATCGTGGGGGGAATTGGTTTTTTTGAATGTATTGATAATGAGATGGCGGCATTTAAACTCTTTGACACTGCGAAGTCATGGCTTGAAGAAAATAATGTGAAAGCTATGGATGGTCCAGTGAACTTCGGTGAAAATGATAAATACTGGGGACTACTGGTAGAGGGATTTATGCCACCAAGTATGGGGATGAATTATAATCCTTCTTACTACAAATCTTTTTTTGAAAACTATGGATTTAAGACACAGTATGATCAATATACTAATGTTATCTATGTTACAAAGCCGTTTCCCGACCGGTTCACAAAAATTGCGGATTGGATAGGAAATAAGCCGGAATATTCATTCGTCCATTTTGAAATGAAGCATTTCGAAAAATTTGCAGCGGATTTTCGTGAAATTTATAATGATGCCTGGAGCGAGTTCCCGGATTTTACCCCAATCAAGCTTGATACGATCAGGCAGTCTTTCAGGGAATTAAAACCTATAGCTGATGAAAAGATCATTTGGTTTACTTACCATAACAATGAGCCCATAGCTTTTATCGTGGCAGTTCCAGATATAAATGTGATCCTGAAGCCATTACAGGGAAAACTTAACCTAATCAATAAAGTCAGGTTTTTATGGCTGAAAAAAACTACGACGATTCATCGCATTCGTTTTATTGTAATGGGCTGCAAAAAGAAATTTCAAAATAAAGGAATTGAAAGTGGTATGATAAGAAAACTTCAGCTTGAAGTGGTACCCCGAAATACTATTACGCAGGCAGAACTTGCATGGGTTGGAGATTTTAATAAAAAAATGCTTGCATTGCACGAGGCTACCGGGGCCATCAGGGAAAAAGTCCACAGAACCTATCGGAGAGTTTTTTGAAGGCCGGGCCGCTTAAACGTAAGCTTTCCCACTGCTTCTTTATCTTCCTTCTCTTTTTTCAAATCGAATGCTGTTCCAAAAATTTTATCCCAGAAGTAGGTGCTTACACCAAATCCCCTATCATCATTTTTGTAATGATGCAAATGATGATTGCGCCAGGTAGGCTTCATCCATTTAAAAGGCGGATTCCAGGCATGAATAGCATAGTGCGTGCTTGCATAGAGCAGGTATCCTAAAATAAACCCGGGAAAAAATAAGAATACAAAAGAACCCATCAAAAGAAGCATGATAAGAAAGACGATTGACGATATAATGATACTGGGCACAGCTGGCATAAACAAGCGCTTGCGATCCCTGGGAAATTCGTGGTGATTTCCATGCATGATGTAGGCTATCCTTCGCATTCGGGGATTTTCGCTTACCCAATGAAAAACGAACCGGTGTATAATATATTCAAAGAAGGTCCAGAATAAAAGGCCACCCAAAAAAATGCAGCTGATCGCGATACCTCCAAACCGGTAATTCGATGAGGCAAAATAGGGAAGGGAGATAATTACGGGGAGATAAATACTCCATATAATTAATGGATGTGTTTTGGTGGTGAATTTTTCGAGGTGTTTATTTTGAAAAATTCTCGCTTCGCCTTTATTATGAATTTTGTCGAACTTCATAGAGGTAATTCTTTACATAAAGATAAAATAAATAATAAAAATAACATATCTGTATTCGATGGTGCATTCCAATTTGTCGCTCTTGCCCCTAACCCCTAAAGGGGAACAACTCT
>JBDTLZ010000345.1:0-6394 GCA_039934515.1 Ginsengibacter sp. | reverse complement strand
CCGTCGTGACACAAGTGACATCAGGGGATGCAGCCTGCTTTCATTGGGGGACTAAGTTATGGTTATGTAAAAAACTGCCTTCAAAAATACAGGCACATACTTTGCAACTTCGGAATATCATTCACTAAAATCAATTTAATAATGAAAAAGCTATTATTTTTATTAATGCTCACGTTTAGCATTGGCATAGTTGCACATGCTCAGGACGATAAGGATAAAACAAAAAAAACATCCACTGTTCCGCAAAAAGTTCACAATACATTTAGTAAGCACAAGCACCACAAAGGCTACAAGGTGAAGCATAAAAAAGACGGTGTTACAACAAAACATAAAGTGGACAATAAAAATGGCGAGGTAAAAGACAAAACAAAATCATAATTGTCTCTTAAATATTAAAATACCCTGCTGGTTACTGCGGGGTGTTTAATATTTATCAATTGCCACCTCCTCTTATTGCCGCGTTAAAGCGTTTACCGGACACCGTTATATTGAAAACGAAGTTTCATATCCAGGTAATAATTATTATGACGGTTAATTCAATTGCTCCAAAAAAAATTATTGGTCCCACCAAAGTTTTTGAGTTACATCAGACACAGCAGGTGTATTTTCACTGTTACGGCTTGTCTCTACAGTTGGATAAACCAGCCGCCTGATAAATGTGGAAGTCGCAACATTAAGCGGCAGTTGAAATCCCTGGTACCCGTAATCGAACCGTCTTGCATCGTCCCAGGTTACCGGCATAAGAAATAAGGCTTTATATTTTTCTTTAAAAATAAGCGCAAGCGTAAGGTTCGCTTCGCCAACTGAAACGGAAGGATCATTGATGTAAGTATCACCGTCTCCCGGGTCAACCCCTATTTTATTCATATTAGCCGTTACTGCTGCGAGATAAGCTGCATAAGCTTTTGGCATATCACTGCTTCTAAAATAAACTTCTGCCTCAATAAATTTCATCTCTTCATAAGTGATGATATATAATGGCGAACTGGTGCTTGAGTAATAGCCATTAAGGTCAACATAAGATTCTTCCTTCTTGGTACCGCTACCCACCCTGTCGCCGCCATTGCGGGTACCGCGATAATCTCCAAATTTCGTAAGGCTGGCGGTGAACGGAAGCCGGGGGTCAGTGATCCCGTAGGTAGTCCCATTCATTGCATCCACATAATTTGTGGACAGCCAGCCATCCAGATTCAGTGCCGCATTATCAACAGCCTCCTGGTTCCAGGGATTTCTGATGTCAAAGGTTGTTATGAATGCATCATCGGCAGTAGAAGTATATGCCGCGGACAATTCAACCAAAATATCAGCCGTATTATATTGCGCCGTTTTGCTTAACTGGTTTAACAATCTTGCCTTCAGTGCATGTGCGGTTTTCACCCAGGCAGCCACTACTCCATTGTGAATAAGGTCGCCGCTTTCTGATAAATCGTTTTCAGGCGGGCCACTCTTCTGAATTAAAACTATACCGTCATCTAAAAGCGAAAGGCAGGTTGCAAATATCGTTTGCGCATCATCGTAAGTTGTTGTCAAAACATCCCCCGTAAATGCATTAGCGTACGGCACTGATCCCCATAGATTGTGTGCAAGCTGGAGGTTCATTGCCATCATTATTTTTGCGACGCCCTGGTATTGAAATGCCCCGCGTACTTCTCCAAGCTTTTGAAGGTCATAAATATCGGTCATATTATCGTAGAGAGAAGTCCAGGTAGTACTTGCATCAATTGGCTCATAAGTATCGGTGGCGCCGGCGAGACTGGTATTAGCCAGGTATTGTACGTAGTAGGAGGTGATATCAGCCACTCTGTATACATTTAAGGCGGTATTTTGCGTGGTCCTTATGAGCAGGCCATTGATCGGCGGTGTTGTTGCCCCATTGGGGTTTTTATTAACATCCAAATATTTTTTGCACGATGGAAAAGACATTATCGCTAAAAAAATGAATATATATCTTATTGTTACTTTCATGGTCTTTAGAATTTAGAAGTTAATATTTACGCTCAGAAGATAACTGCGCAACGCAGGATAGGTAAAGCCTGCAAATGCATCAACATTACTTCCGGAACTTGTGCTGCTTGATTCAGGATCGAATCCCGTGAAATTTGTAATCAATACCAGGTTATTACCGGTTACAGTTACTGCAGCACCTTTAATGATACCTTTCTTTAATATTGTTCCGGGTAGGTTATACGTTAAACTCAGATTCCGCAATCTCACCCACGAAGCGTCTTCTACAAAATTTTCGGTAATCCCGCGATAAACAGCCCTGTAAAATCCGGCACTTCCATAATTAATACCATCAGGACCTACGCCCTGGCCGAGCCATACTGGCTTTGTATTGGCTGACCCATCGGCAAGCACTCCGTTAAATATTTTAATATCATTCCTGTTCTCTGTATATTTTGCAATACCAAAAGCAGCTTCAAAATTCCCCAGCTGATTATATTTATCCTGCCCCTGCTGGGTATCCCAAAGAAATGACAATGAGAAATTTTTGTAACTTAACGTGTTGGTGACACCCCCAATCCATTTCGGTTGCGAGTTACCAAGAAGGCGTTGTGTTCCATCATTTACCGGAAATCCATTGGCCCCAATTACTATTGGAAGCCCTTCTTCCACATCCACTCCGTTATCAGTCTTGCTTCCATAATAACGTTTATAAGATGTTCCGTAAATATTCCCCACAGCATATCCTGGAACATACTTCAGAGATGCCGTTGATCCACCATATCCAAATTGTGTCCCCACTACAATTTCCTTCAACCCCTGGTTAAGAGAAAGGACTGTGTTAGAATTCGCAGAAAAATTAAGCGCTATATCCCACCTGAAATTTTGCGACCTAACGGGGTTGGCATTCAATGATAATTCAACTCCCTTATTTTCTATCTCCCCGGCATTGATGATAAAACTGGTAAAGCCTGTCGTTGGGGAAACACTTACAGGAATAATCTGATCACGGCTGTTTAATTTATACCAACTAAAATCAAGACCGAGCCGGTTATTCAGAAACCGCAGCTCTGTCCCTATTTCCAGCGTCTTTGTACGCTCGGGTTTAAGTATTGGGTTCCCTTTGTTATCGTCTCTCGTCCAGGCCACCTGGCTGCTGGATGTTATAACGCCGGCATCATAATACGTGCGTGTTTTATATGGATCGGTATCTTTACCCACAGCCGCTAAAGAGGCCCGTAGCTTTCCGAAGCTTAGCCACGAAGGCATTTTAAAATGATCCGAAAAT
This sequence comes from Ginsengibacter sp., assembly GCA_039934515.1. Classification (GTDB taxonomy): domain Bacteria; phylum Bacteroidota; class Bacteroidia; order Chitinophagales; family Chitinophagaceae; genus Ginsengibacter. Next base: position 3,162 of record JBDTLZ010000345.1, on the reverse strand, counting down.
ACGTAAGACAAGCTTGCCGAAGGATAAAAGAAAGAGTTATTAGGACTTTCCAAAGTAGATGTCCATTCATTGCGGCCTGTTATATCCAGGAATAAATAATTGTTCCAGCTTAACGTTAAGTCACCGTAGGCACTCACAATACGATACAACTGTTCAAATTGTGAAGTCGTGCGTACCTTTGCATTGTTTAAAGATAAAAGATCCGGCAGATCCAATTCAGAACCACTTGACAAAAGGCGGCTGTACTTTATATCACGTACTTCATTTCCGAACCGTAAAGTAGTATTAAATTTATCAGACCAGTTCTTTTTGAAAGTGGCCATAACGATAGAGTTGAGTACCCTGTTGCTAATACGGTATTCATCTATAAATCCAAGCTCATTATCTTCATGATCAATCTCGCCTACCAAGCCCAATGGGCCTGGCGCAGCATGTCTTCTGAAATCGGCGTAATAATCAAGGCCTAATTTATAATCTACATCGAGCCAACTGAAAGGAGAATAGGTCATCGCCACGTTTCCAATTAGCCTGTTTACATTGTCTTTATATCGATTACTGTAGGTACCATAGATAGGATTGTTATTACCTGCCAGATAGGTTATCATGGTACCATCGGGCTTTATATAATCTTTGACATTCCACCTTGGCGACCAATAGGTGAGGCTTTCATTAAAGCGATCTGCATTTACGCGTAGCCCACCGGAATTAGTATAATACACCGAAGGATTAAATTTGAACTTGTTTCCAAATTTAAACTGGCCTCCTAACCTGGCGGATATATTTTTATAATCTGAAAATGGTATGGCACCATTTTGTTTGAAATAAGAAAATGAAGAACTCAGCAAGGCATTTTCGGAACCTCCTGAAAGTGTAATGCTGTTTCTGAGCTGGTTACCTTGCTGGTATCCCTGTGCATATTGATTATAGAGTTTGTCGGGATGCGTAGGATCTATGGCTTTTGCTGCCTCCACAGTAGGTCCCCAGCTTGGCCAAAAGCTGGCAGCATCATACTCCCCTCCAAACCCCTGGGAATATTTGAATTGAACATTAGGAAATTTATCCACTTCGTCAATTCCGTAGGTGCTTGTAAAACTAACATTGACTTTGCCGGCTTTTGCAGACTTCGTAGTGATAAGGATGACACCATTTGAACCTGCCTGTCCATAAAGCGCAGTAGCTGCACCACCCCTCAGCACTGATATACTTTCCACATCGTCCGGGCTAATATCAGAAGCCCTGTTTGACAATCCCCTGATATCACCCGCATCATCAACAGTATTGGTGCTATTATCAATCAATACGCCATCTATCACAAACAAAGGCTGATTGTTCCTGTTGGGATCCAGTGATTTAATTCCACGGATTACTATGCGCGATCCTTGTCCCGGAGCACCCCCACCACTATTAATCTGAACGCCTGCAACTTTGCCCTGCAATGCATTTACTACATTAGATTGCCGGCTGGCAACAAGATCATCGCCTTTTACTTCCTGCGAAGAATAACCTAGCGCCTTCTTTTCTCTTTTAATACCAAGCGCAGTTATTACCACTTCAGAAAGGTTGGCGGCATCCCTCAATTCAATATCAAAAGAGGACTGGTTACCAACATTTATTTCCCTGGTTTCATAATTAACCGATGAAATAACGAGTTTAACATTACTACCTGACACATTAATAGAGAAAGCCCCATTGTCACCAGCTGTGGTCCCATTTTTTGTTCCTTTTTGCTGTACTGTTGCTAACGGAATTGGCTGGCCGCTTGAATTCCTTACCGAACCAGTAATTTGGCGGCTTTGGCAAAAAACATACGAGGGGGCAACAAAAACCAACCATAGCAGAAAAGTAGATTTTTTCATGTGCAGTTCTTTAAGTGTTAAGACTTTTATTGTTTTAAATATAGTTACCGGAAATTATATTAGTAGGACACCCCCAATCAAAACAACGCTGCAAAGAACACACATTTTTTACCCTTGAAAAATTTTTAAGAAAATGACTATCAATTATTAAAGGACTAAATTATTAAAAAAAGAGGTTATTTACAGTTTCAATTTTGGCTACTTCCTACTCACAGGATTATTTTTTTTAGAATCAAAAAAAAAACTAAGATACAAAAATGATGAATATTGTTCGCACATGGAAAGCACCCCAATGAGCCCGATCCAGGAAAAGACGCAAATGATTTACAATTTTCTCAAATCTGCAGAATCATGCCTTAGTAAATTAATATACAGGTGTGTCGTAAATAAATAATATAATTACGGCAAAAGAATGTGCAGGTGATGACCCTTTTATAGAATTAACTCAACAGATTAAACTCCCGGTACATGAAGAAAGTTTTTTTATTTTGTATCCTCTGCAGTTGCACAGGCGTGCACGCACAGACTTTCGATCTTCAATTCAGGGTTACAAACATACCGGCAATCTTTGGGCCGGGGATTATCTCCGACGGCCTTGCCAACCGTGATATAGCAATTTCGCCTTCCAATAACGAGCTGTTTTATACCCTACAATATGGAACTCAATTCAATGCCATCCTATATTGCAAAAAAGTTGAAAACCGTTGGACAAAGCCTGTCATCGCTCCATTTTCAGGCAGATACGGAGATCTTGAGCCTGCATTTTCGCCAGACGGGAAACGATTGTACTTTACATCAAACAGGCCGATAAGTGACACGGGCAAAGAAGCAAAGGATTTTGACCTGTGGTACGTAGAAAAAAAAGAGGATAAATGGGACCTGCCAATAAATATGGGCCCGGTCATTAATACAGCCAAAGATGAGTTTTATGCCTCTGTAACAAAAAACGGAAATTTATATTTTACAAGAGACAATGATTCTTCCAAAGACGATATATTTTTTTCGGCATACATCGACGGCACCTATACCAACCCGGTAGCCCTGGGAGGCGAGATCAATTCCAAAGGTTTTGATTTTAATTCCTATACAGACCCGGATGAGAACTATATGATCTTTTCATCGTTTAAAAGAACAGATGATATTGGTGGCGGTGATCTCTATATTTCTGCGAAAAAGAATGGGCAGTGGTCGCCAGCCATAAATATGGGTTCAAAAATTAATTCAGGTGCGCTTGATTATTCCCCGTTTGTTTCATTTGATAAAAAGTATTTTTTCTTCTCAAGCCGGCGGCTGCTTGTTAAATTCA
>JBDTLZ010000344.1:0-5581 GCA_039934515.1 Ginsengibacter sp. | reverse complement strand
TTTTTCCATGCATATGACCTCGATTCCATAGACCTGTATATTCCCTGCCCGATGTACAGTTGCCTTCCGTATGCATGCCTCGCCCACCAGTCTATAAGCACTTCATACCCTACAAGCTTATGACCGAATTCCCAATATAATTGTGGAACCACATAATCAATCCACTTCATTTTAAGCCATAATAAAATATCAGCATAAAGGTCATCGTAATTTGTTTGTCCCGCCCTGGTTTCGCTACCTTCCGGGTCCTGATCAGCATTGCGCCATACGCCAAATGGACTAATGCCAAATTTGCAAAATTGATTTTCCTGCTTTATCGTTTTGCCAAGCAGGAGGATGATAGAATCGACATTACTTCGGCGCCAGCTATCCTTATCCATTCCATTTCCATATTTTCTGAATGAGGCTGTATCGCCAAATTCTTTACCAGCAATACGATAGGGGTAAAAATAATCATCAAAATGAATTGCATCAATATTATAGCGGCTTACGACATCTTTTACCACATTGTTTACAAATTGTTGCACCTGCTTATTACCGGGATCAAAATATTTTTTTCCTCCATAATAAAGAAACCATTCGGGGTGCATTTTTGTGATGTGCGTTGGCGCTATCGAAGATTTACCCACACTAAATTCTGCGCGGTAAGGATTCATCCATGCATGAAATTCCATACCGCGTCTATGGGTCTCCGTTACCATAAACTCAAGGGGATCGTAATAAGGTGCTGGCGGCTTGCCCTGTACGCCGGTAAGCCATTCACTCCATGGCTCATACTGAGAAGGATAGAACGCATCAGCGGCGGGGCGAATCTGCACAACAACCGCATTCATTCCATTTCTTTTATGCATGTCGAGCAGCCTGGTAAATTCTGCCTTTTGGTTATCGCTGCTAAGGTATTTTGAAGATGGGAAGTCAATGTTATCAACGGTAGCTATCCACACCCCACGAAATTCAAACTTCGGCTGCGCAACAGCTTGTAAGGAAAATGAAATAATCAAAACGGTCAAAATGCAATAGAGGCAGTTCTTCATTAATATTCGATATGAGGCGGCAATTTACAAAATAAGCGATTAGCAGCCGGGAGAACAAGCGATGTTGGCTATAAGAAATTGTTATATCATTTTTCTACGTGCAAGGGAGTAATTGGTTCGGCATTGAATTCATTGCGATATATCCTTATTAACAGGATAAAATAACTCACCAGCAAAGGGCCGAACACCAATCCGAGGAACCCAAACATGCTCAGGCCCACTATAACACCCAGGATAGTAATGAGAGGGTGCACATCGCCAATACGGCGAAGCACAGTTATGCGTGCGATGTAATCAATATTGGTAAGAACGACCAGGGAATATATCCCCAGCCCAACACCCTGCCAAATATGACTGATCGCAAGAAGGTATATCATCAGCGGAACCCATACCAGGCCGGTTCCAACTATGGGAATTAAGGATGCCACACCTGCTAAAAAGCCCCACAATCCAAAATCAGATACCCCAAAAAGCCAAAAACCGAAAGTACCTACAAGCCCCTGGATGATAGCCAGTAGCGGTATTCCAATCGCATTTGCCCTTATCATTACGTTTGTTTCAGTACCTAATATGCTGCGATTTGATTCTTTTAAAGGGATAAAATCATGCAAATATCTTTCCATGGCATTCCCATGAATGAGCATATAGTACAACAGGAAAAACATTAAAAGCAGGTTGGTTAAAAAGTTAGCAGTTCCTGTAAGCAGCATCGGAATGTTATTCGCAAGTTTCTGGGTGGCAGATTTAAAACTGTTGCCATTGTATAATTCAATACCTGTTGCCTCGAATATCTTTTGTGAAAAACTTTTTACAGCAATCATTAACTGAACCGGGTTATTAAAAAGGGCAACAAGCTTTGGCGTTACCAATACCCCGGCTATATATACAGGAAGACAAATTATCACTGTAAAACCAAGGATATATAAAAGAGCGGTCCATCCCGGCCGCCATTTCATTCTACTGGTAAGCTTATCATAGGTTTTCCTGCTGAGAATATATAATGTAACGGCTCCCAACACTCCAGGCAGGAAAATATAAAAATGTGTAAGCATTAAAATGCCTATCAATATAATTAAGGCCAGTAATATTATTTGCCGAAGATGATTATTGAATCCTGTCATTCAATAAAAATAACAATAAAAATGCTGAGTAAATCTTTAACGCGCTGGAATATTATTCAATCCTTCCACACTGAAATTCCTTCACTGCAGTTTGCACAGATATCAATATTTTTCCTGCTCGTCATAAGCTCCTTCCGGAACTGTTTGTAGTTATCGTTGTGCCAGATTTCTTTAAAAGATTGCATGCGAAGATTGCCCAGCCGATGGGCTGCATCTTTATCAAAGCAACATGGCACCACAAGCCCATCCCAGGTGATTACATTGGCCTGCCATAATTTCCAGCAGTGATTGGCAAGCCTATTTTTGGATACCCGCTTTCCTTCCTTATTTTTCTTATACCGGCTAAATTTTTCATTAAGAGGAATCAATTTATTCGGATCATTTTCATAATCATAAATTTGAGCAGTTTTAAAACGAACTGCATCAACACCCACTTCGGCAGCAAGTTTTTTTATTTCACCGACCTGGTGTTCATTTGGCTGTACCACCAAAAACTGGAAAAAAACAAATGGTGTTTTGCTGTTGAGTTTTTTTTTCCACTTCATAACATTCTTAGCACCTTCGATCACTTTATCAAGATTGCCACCAATTCGATATTGTTGATAAACTTCCTGTGTAGTTCCGTCAATAGAAATGATAAGCCTGTCGAGGCCGCTTTCAACAGTTTTTCGTGCAGCCTCATCAGTTAGATAATGTGCATTAGTAGATGTGGCCGTATACAATCCCTTTTGAGAGGCATACTTCACCATCTCTAAAAAGTCTTTATTAAGAAAAGGCTCTCCCTGGAAATAAAAGATCAGGTAAAGAATATCTCTATAAATATCATCGATGGTTTGCCGGAAAAAATCTTTTTTCAACATACCCGTCGGCCTTGTAAAAGACCTTAGCCCGCTTGGGCATTCTGGGCACCGAAGGTTACAGGAAGTAGTAGGTTCAAATGAAATAGATATGGGAAGCCCCCACTGTACCGGGTTTCGGGATATGCGGCTGACGTAAAAACTTGTGAGTACTTTACCCGCATTCCATAGCCTGCGAATGGTAAGCTTTCGCAAAAAATTAATACTGTCGTTATAATTTAACCCGGGCATGTGAAGTACAAATGTACATCACTAAAAGCACAACATCAGAGCACCAGTACAGAAGAAAGGGAATCGCCCTTTATTGTAGGGTCGTGAGGAATACTTTGTGTTAACGTGGGAGGTGCTGGTATTAGCGGTGGCTCATTAAAATCCAGTTCTTCATTTATAAATTTTTCATAATTGAAGAAAATAACATTGAGTGCAATAAAGTTCATTACAAACTTCCTGGTTTCTCCCGGCAGGTATTTTTTTATTTGCCAGAAATCAGCATCACTTTTCCCGCTCTTCTTTATAGCCAACCTTACGCGGCCCGGTCCACAATTATAAGATGCCACAGCAAGCAAGAGGTCTTCATTAAAAAAATCAAGCTGGTCGCGGAAAAATTTTGCAGCGGCTACGGAAGATTTTGCAAAATTCCTGCGTTCATCAAATTTGCCACCTGTACGCAATCCATATTCTTTCGCAAGTGTTGACATAAACTGCCAATGGCCTACTGCTCCTGCCGAAGAAACTGCATTAGCGTTAAATTCCGATTCGAGCACCGGGATCATCTGAAGTTCTGTAGGAACATCATATTTATACAATACTTCGAGCGCTTTTGGGAAAAAATTCTTCCCTTTTGAAAAGATGTGTATTACGTACTGCCGTTCTTTTTTGCTAAAGGTTGTAATATACTCTTTAGTCTGTTTCCGGTAGTCTTGCAAGCTGGCAGGATACACTACAGAATTGGGATTTGGTACTGCAGGCATTTCATGTACCGGATACACACCACCAGGCATTAAAACCGGGAAGCCAATAAGAGATTTTGCGGAAGTGTTAAAGCCAATTACAAATAAAATGATAAGTAACGTTAAAAAGCTTTTCGATCTAATTATTTTCATCACTCAAATAATTGTTTTAAGATGATCCTACCGAATAAAAAGTTTACCGGTATGACTGCCATTAGACAGGTTTTTGTGATAATTTCTTAGGCCCTTTTTACAGGAAAATGATAACTATGTTTTTGATGGGTTATTAGCAAAGAGAAAAACCAACACACCCGGTTCTCTCAAAAATTGATATTGACTTGAACATACAGGATTTGTTTTTTAATCCTTATATAAATTAATGAACTTTAATTAACGATGTAGTTAATGCAAAATTAATGCCCAAATTCTTAAGATGCAAGTATTTAGGCTGGAAACTGTGAAAGACAACTTCTATGAGACGTTTTTTATATTGTATATTCTGCTTTATATCAACCGGTTACGGCCAGGATGCGCGCTATTATCCTACAATTGATAACATTGCATTAGCAGAAAGTCGTGCACATTTCCGGCTCAATAGCGCCCGGGTTTACACGTCAGCCTCACAAAACTTTGATATCACCTACTACCGGTGCGAGTGGAAGGTCGATCCTGCTATTCAATTTATAGCGGGGAAGGTTACTCCATATTTCACAATAATTTCTCCTGGGGGCTATATTTCTTTCGATCTTATGGATGCACTCAAAGTAGACAGCGTCATTCAAAACAATACTTCTCTTTCTTTCGGCCATGTAAATAACTCGTTAAAAATAAATTTTTCAGCAGCAGAAACGGTGGGAGCCCTGGATTCTTTATCAATATATTATCACGGTGTACCGCCCAGTACCGGTTTCGGATCATTTATAACAACAGCACATGCAGGGGTGCCCGTAATGTGGACATTGAGCGAGCCTTACGGTAGCCGTGACTGGTGGCCCTGTAAAAATGGTTTAGATGACAAGGCAGATTCTATTGATATTATCATTACCAATCCGTCCCAATATACAGCAGCTTCTAACGGCATAAGGCAAAGTGAAACGATCTCCGGTACCGATAAGATCACACACTGGAGGCACCGCTATCCCATTGCCACCTATCTCATTTGTATGGCGGTGACCAACTATGCCGAATTTGAAAACTACGTACAAATTGGAAATAATAACGTTCCCATGCAAACCTTTTGCTATCCGGAAAGCCTGGCACTTTTTCAACAAAATACGCCACTCGTATTGGCCACGCTTCAATATTACAGTGCTGTATTTGGCGATTATCCATTTGCAAAAGAAAAATACGGGCAGGTACAATTTGGATGGGGCGGCGGCCAGGAACACCAGACTTCAACATTCATCATATCCCCCAATGAATCCCTTATGTCGCATGAACTGGCGCATCAATGGTTTGGTGATAAAATCACCTGCGGCAGCTGGCAGGATATATGGTTGAACGAGGGATTTGCAACCTACCTTGCAAGCCTTGATCTTGAAAAAAAATATCCGCTAACGGTAACAGACACACGTAAAAGTGAGATTGCCGATATTACTTCTGTACCCCGGGGCTCTGTA
>JBDTLZ010000343.1:0-27678 GCA_039934515.1 Ginsengibacter sp. | reverse complement strand
TTACCCCTTTGTTGTTCATGTTAGACAATGATAAACGAAAAGAACCCTTATCATAGTTACCCTGTACACTTACATTATTAGTTAGGGTATGTCCTGTTTCCAAATAAGCCTCTACCGGATTTTCGCCACTTGAATGCATGGCTTTAGTTGCCCATTGCTGTGTTTTTACATCCCAATAATCAGTAGTGGTAGTTCCATCCAACTTTGGCCCCCAGGTATCGGTACCATCAATGGCCCATTCATTTGCTCTGGATCCCGGTCCATATTCCATTTGAATGGGCACAAACTGGAAAGCCTTATCCCATACATCTGCAACAGAATAAGAAACGCCAAGCCCCTTTTTACCCCCTTTACCCGATTTTGTAGTGATCATTATAACACCATTACCGCCTTCTTTTCCATACAGTGCCCCTGCACTGCCCCCTTTCAAAATGGTAATATTATCAATATCCTCCGGATTCAATTGTGAAAGGATATTGCCAAAATCTACATTGTCCTTTTGCGTAACAGTTTGGGTGCCCACCGGTATTCCATCTATTACATACAAAGGTTGTCCTTTTAACGCTACATCTCTTCCACCATTACCCAATGTTGGCAAAGCGGTAGTACCGCGTATATTCACCAATACAGAAGAAGTAGGATCGCTGCTAAGGTTAGTGAGGTTTACTCCACTTACCTTACCATCTAATGATTTCAAAACGTTAGGATTGGAAGCCTTGACCAGATTATCTGAGTTCACCTCACTCACAGAATACCCCAATGATTTTTTTTGCCGGCTGATGCCCAGGGCTGTTACTACCACCTCGTTCAATGCGGATACGCTGGGTGTTAATTGCACGTTTATTGAGCGCCTGCCATCAACCCTAATTTCCTGTGCCTGGTAACCTATAAAACTGATCATCAGATTTGTATTCGAAGACGGTACACTGATGGTATACCGGCCCCGGGAATCTGTAGAAACTCCGGTTGATGCACCTCCAATTTTTACGGTGGCACCCGGGAGGATTTCGCCGGTGTTAACATCTGTAATTATTCCTGTTACTACATCTTGTGCATTAGTTGTAGAAATAAAAAATGATGTCAAAACAACCAGGACGATCCTTGTAAATTTATAGTTCATAATTAATCATTTTAGAATTATTAGATATACAAATTCTATTTTAATAGCCTTGTTTTAAAATGTCAAAACCCACGAAAACACCAGCTTCACCGGCGACCGGTAATAACCAGGCCATTGCCGGCTGACCGGCATATTATTGCAAAAAAGTTTTCTTCCTTTGTAATTGTAATTTTGAAGTTTTCAATCATAAGTTGCCAGGTGAATTATCTTTTGCTCTCTGTTAAAGAAAGTTCCTATTCACCCACTTTATCTGAATAAGCGCTTCCAATTTCTATTCATGATTTTTTATAGCTCTGGTTACAGTTTTGGTCATAATTCCGGTCTCAAATTGTATGAAGAATGTACTGTTAGTACCAACAATTATTATCCGTTTGAACATTAAATATAAAATTTATTGAGGAACGAAATAAATTTTTGTTATAAAAGCAATCCTCCATCGAATCTAAACAAAATTAACCCCCCCGTATACATGAGGACTCCACAATTATGCCCATTGAGTCCATTATTTTGTTTTTTACCGGGTACTGGGTAAATAAAGCAGACCTTTTATTTTTCCAGGGAAATTTATGGGGTGTGCGCTCCTTCGGAAATTATTAAACCTTTTTTTTATTTTTTTAATATAATCAAGCTTTTACAGGCCCCCGCAAGCAATTACCAGGTTGAGCCTTTTTTCAACAGAAAAACCTGCAGAAAATAATTTTTTGTAGTGCCATCCGCAACAAACTTATTAAATGCCAACATTTTACCATTATTTGACCAAACAACGCTTCCCCATGGTTTTTCTTCTTCGGGATATGCGGGAGTGACTTGTTTTGATTTTCCCGTACTAATCTCTGTTATAAATACACTGTTAGCGGAAAGGTAGGCAACTCGTTTTCCATCAGGACTAAAATTGAAGGGCCCCTGAACCGAATGACTGTTAAATGTAAGTTGCTTTATATCCCTTTTATTAGGCGAAACACCAAATACCTGGATAATTCCATGGTCATCCTTTGATAAAAAAGCAATGAGCTTCCCATCAGGTGTACATCGCAGCCAGTGTCGGGGCCCCACTATACCATTGCTGCTAAATGTCACCCGTCTTTGAATTATCCCTGCCGGAACATTCGGCCGCGAAGAAATGGTCCCTTCCAAAGGCAAACCGGTAATCGCTTTTGTGAGGTCATCCGGCAAATCAAGCACAAACACTTCATTTTTGTTGGTTCCGTCGCTATTCTTTATTGCTCCCTGGAAAGCGAGGGCACGATGTTGCCAGCTTCCATCTGATTTCTGGTATCCGTTGTTTCCAATCCAACCTTCATCAAATGCCCTACTGATCTCATCACTACCCGGCTGGGGAGTTTCTGTTACCAATGCCACAAGGACTGCAAACATTTCCCCGTTATTATTTTCTCCTGCCGAATCAATGTTAACCTTGACGGCGTGCCCTGGAATCATCACTCCCACCGTACGCAGGTCTTTCAAAGACGGATCAGTTTTTCCACGTTTTTCCAAAATATAGTCGTTATAAGTAAAACTGATCCACTGCCCATCTGCGCTCCAGTTGTGCGCGTGCGTTCCGCCTCTTAAAGCCCCCGGAGTAAAAGGTGGAATGATGTCGCGGGCATCCATGAAGATGGGATGAAACGGATTGGCGATATCTACTGCAACCCCGGTGCGCCTGGTAAAGCTGTATGGATTGTTCTTATCAGCATTCCTTATACCATGAATAAATATAACCCGGTTAATCATCGGAGAAAAAGTTGCGGCTCCTACGCCCGGGCCCGATGAAGTTTGATTTTGTGTATGATAGAGTTCTTTGATTCCGCCTGTAAGAGTGTTTACCATCGAGATACTACCAGTACTGCCAATCATCGAATCGTTGTTACGCGTATCATAAACAATCCACTGGTCGTCGTGTGAAAAACATTGTGTATTATTGATAGTATGGCCACCGGCGTTATGTGTCAATTGTATTATTTCAAGATATGTTCCCGGTGAATCCTGCGCGTAACTAAAGTTCATTATGATAATTTTGCATAACAGTGCAAGTACATTTGCTTTTAAAAAGGCCTGAACCTTCATTGCAGCAATTTTAAGTCCTGCATGGCAATATTTTCTTTCAAACTGCCATACTGTTCAAAAAGGCGATCCAGTTTACCTTTCATATCATTGGTAAAAACTCCTGTGCTGGAACGCGTAAAAATGGACATATTAAATCCTGATTTACGAAGATAATATTTGGCAACTGCGGGATATGAATTGTGCATGACTTCCATGTTGTCCCGCAAAAAATGCTGTACTTTATGCAGGGCTTCCTGGCTGGCATCATCGTCAAAATGATCACACAACCACACAATCAATTCCGGGAAAAAATTACCCTGGATACAGGAGAGGCCGGCTGCGCCTGCCTTCAGAGATTCCACTGCATTTATTACATACGCATCATATAATCCAAACGAAGGTGATGCCTTTGTCGCATTCAATTTTTCTCTCACCGATCCTATATCCAGGCAGGTATCTTTATGATAAATGACCCGCCCGGTAGCAACGAATTTTTTAAGTTGTTCTGCCGATAGTATTCTCTTATAGGGTTCCGGGCACTCATAAAATCCTAAAGGCATTTTACCGGTTAGTTCAAACAATTGGAAAACCCGGTCTTCGAAAATTTTTGAGGATTCATTTTTTTGAGCAACAAGGCTTGTTACTATTATTACTGCCTGTACCCCTGTATCATAAATCCTGTTCATGAATTCTGCCTGGCCAGCAATTGTTTTTCCGAAATTTCCAACAGCCACAACAGGCACTTTTTCGTTGGTAATTTTTATGGTGTGTTTTACAATCGAAAGTTTTTCAACATCGCTGAGCTCGTACATTTCGCTGGATTGACAATTGGCAAATAAGCCTTTTACCCCCGACTCAATATACATTTCCGTTAACCTCGTAAGACAATCAAAATCTACTTCCGAATTATCTTTGAAAGGAGTAAGCATCACAGGAATAAATTTTTTTTCCGGTTTTTTTTCCATTTGAAAATATTTATTTTTTAATAGACATATTAGTGCTGGCCATTTCCATACTTTGTATATTATTGGTATCCATTATCTACGGTACTGTTCATGGTTGTACGGACTTTTGTAATCAAGACACCTGTAAAGAAAATAGTAAGCGTGCCGATTACTATTATCAGGTTTTTATCAATGGTACTTCGCAACGACGCGTATTTTTCCGGAATTAATTGTGGCAAAGCCATCCATACAATCACAATGATTCCAATAATAGTAGCAATTAAAGCTTCAACATTTCCTGCGTGGCGGCTGATTATTCCAAGCAGGAACAAGCCAAGCATACCCGCGGCAAAAATTCCTGACAATATCCACCAGATATCCAGGATGCTCCCCCGCCCGATCATGGCAATGCCGCTCATCATACCCATAACTCCAAAGATGAAAGTTGTTAAATACAGGATAGAAAGCGATTTTTTTCCGGAAGCTTTCTTGTTGAAATAACGCTTGTAAATATCTTCTGTAAAAACAGTTGCAGATGCATTCATCCCGGAACTGATCGTACTCATAGCTGCGGCAAGGATGGCTGAAATAATTAACCCCAAAGCCCCCGCAGGTAATTGAGTAACCATAAAATGAGGCATTATTTTATCTCCATAATCTGACGGCTGCAATGATGCTGCAGTTTTTGAAATCATCGCCGGAGTAGCTGAAGACGGCAAGCGCTCGGCCGCCGCTTGCAATCTTATCATTTCAGTTAGGCCCGGGTGAACCTGGTAATAGGCATAAAGTGCTGTCCCTATAATAAAAAACAAAAGAGAGATCGGAACATACAACTTCACACAAAGCCAAACGGACTTTGCAGCTCCCGTAGCAGAACTGGCGGTGTGGTATCGCTGTACATAATTTTGATCAATACCGAAATTATTCAGGTTTATAAAAAATCCGTAAAACAGAATCACCCAGAAAGTTGACTGTGTCAATACCGGAGAAAAACCACCTAAGCTAAATTTATGATCCAATTTTCCTATTGAGATAATCTTTGAAACACCTCCGGGCACACCCCTGATAACAAGGTAAAGAATCAGTACAGCACCAAAAGTTTTCACGACAGCCTGCACAACTTCAGTCCAAATGATGGCCTCCATACCTCCGGCAACCGTATATATTATTATGCATATGCCCATAACAATCATAATAACCGCCATTCCATAACCGGTAAGTGCCTGGAGGCTCAGCGCAATACCAAAGAATACAGAACCGATGCGGGCAAGTTGTGTGAGTAAAAAGCAGATGACGGCATAAGTGCGTGCCCATGGGCCAAAACGATTTTCAAAATGGGTATATGCGGATATTTCCCCGCTTTTACGGTAAAAAGGAACAAAATACTTCGTTGCTACCCATGCAGCAAAAGGCATGGAAAGACTAAAAACAAAAGCATTCCAGTTACTTCCAAACGCCTTACCAGGAACTCCCAGGAACGTATTACTGCTAAGAAAGGTGGCATACAAGGAAAGGCCTATCGCCCAGCTTGGGATCTTCCCGGATGCTTTTGTAAATTGTTCTGCAGTGTTATTTTTCCGGGAGAAAAAAATACCTACCGCTACCATCGCAGCCAGGTAGAGTAATATGATGGATATATCTATAAGGGATAAATTTTTCAATACAAACTGGTTTAAATAATTAAGTACCTGATAAGCAATTTTATATTCCTGAACCTATTCATCATTTAAAAAAAACCAATCGCTTCTTTTTCTTCAAATGACCTGTCAACCGGTGATAAAACCTAAAGAACTGCACATTGATCATATAACATTATAACAGGATTTGCGGATCTTTTGCCGGTTGACATCATCTATTTATTATGATTTTCAGCAATGGCACGCAGCTTAAGCAACGATTCTCTTAAGGCATCTTTGAAAAATTTTGAATCATAACTATAGGCTATAAACCGCATGCCTTCCTTCACCCACTTGTTAACATAGTCCATGTTGTTAAGATGAACTCCTGGCGCCACACCATACTTGTTGCATTGTGTGATCACTTCCCGAAATGCTTCTTCCATTCTTGGATGTGTTATTTGACCCGAAATACCCATATCATGACTCAGGTCGGCCGGCCCTATCATGATCGCGTCAACCCCCTTTGTTGATATTATTTTTTCGGCGTTATTGATTCCTTCCTCACTTTCAATTTGTACAATGGTCATCAGTTCGCTGTTAGCCCATTGGGTATAATCTTCGATTGAATAATCTCTAAATAATGTAGCGGTAGTGGAAATGCTTATCCCTCTTTTACCGATGGGCGCATACTTGGCAGATTGAATAATATGCTGTGCTTCTTCACCCGTTTTTACCTGTGGCAATACCAACCCCTCGGCTCCGATATCCAGCATCTGTGCCATTTGATGGTATAGCTTATCCGGAACACGCACAAACAATGCAAGATCTTCGTATTTTGCGACCAATGAAAAATTACCCAATGTCTCATAATCGTAATCATTGTGTTCAGTATCCAGGATAATGTAATCCCATCCTTCAGAAGCGCATAAAGTAAAAGCCTGCGGTGATTTAAGGATTCGAAGCATGGTGCCAAAACAGACCTGTCCTTCCTGTAATCTTTTTTTTACCCTGTTAATTTTTAAACTCATTCCTTTAGTTTTTAATTTTTATTAACCGCGCTACCGCTATCGTCATCCCTGGACGGTGTTATTGATTTTTTATCAGCCATATTTCTGCAACCTGGGCGCCTCTTTCTCCCGTATCACAAGTCCAGGTGAGTTTTACAGAGCCATCGACTACCGCCTCCCGGGGTATCGGGAATTCATAAACTGGCTTTTCACCGGTTTGAATAAAATCATGAATAAGATATTTTCCGGATGCAATTAATTTCAACCTGGAATTGAAACGTCCGGTGTAGGCTACTCTTAGCATATAAGAACTTTTTGGATCAAGATTATCATACTTTAATGTCAGCGGCGTTTCATATAGTGTCGTAACCTGTGTCATCCAAGCCTGCGGGATTGCCTGACCGTCAAAGCCAACCGGCAAAATATCAACCCATTCATCTCCTTTTAGGCTTGCACCAAAATCAGTGAGTGGTGACTCCAGGCCGCCGGGATCTTCTGACCATGTTTTTTGACTTACGACATGCTTCCAACTTTCCTTTGATCCCAAATTGTCGTAAACACCACCAGCCCCCGGATCAGTTCTATATAATAATTTATCAATTGCTGCCAGTCTTGATTCTTCCGACGGCAGTTTGGAAATCTTTGCGTATTGCGATAGCAGCCATCGCGAGTCGTTTAGCGGTAAATCAATATTATCTAAAAAATTACCTCGTCCGGCTTGTGCCTCCTGTGGCTTCTTAACGGTCAATTGCGAACCAATAGTGAGATACAAAGAATCCGCGAGCGCGAAGCAACGCTCACGAAGCTCCGGCATAACGGGTTTTATTACACCCTGCTCAAGAATAGTAGTAGCATTGCTGATTGCTTCCAACGCCCCGGTATTTTTTGCGGCTGCTAAGACCTCCCGCGAACTTTTCTCTAACGCGGTTTCATATAACAGTCGCTGGCGGATATAACTATCATAATACGCCCGCAATAACCCCATTTGAAACCTGAAATTACCGAGGACTCCGGGTGATGCGCTTCTTTCCATAGCCTGCCATTGTTGTAAGGTTTTGTCAACACTTTTATTGACTGACAGCGGGCCTTTCAGATTATTTTCAAGTGCAACAATGGCTGCTGGTATTGATTCGGCATAACCAGGGCCTATAAATAATCTCGCATAGTCCCGGAGTGTTTCTATTACCGGAGTTTCCGGGTTCCAATCCTGTCCACTCCAAACGAATTTATTTACATCATCATTGATGCCCTCAGAATAACTGATGCTGCCACTTGCGTATGGAGCAAAAACATTTTGAATTTGCTTCTCACCATATGGCCTTGGGTTATAACATTCGCGGGCTAGCGTCATAGCATATGCGAGATCCCATTGAGGTACCGGGTATTGACAACTCAGGCTATGCGTGATATCGGGATAGTTTCGTATTGGAATGTCTTTATTAACACGCTTCCTTATTTCCCTGATCGGTTCCTTTACCCACGGGCCAAAAACGACTCCGCCAAACCATGGATATTTGTGATTTACTTCTTTATAAAATGCATTATACCATTTTTCTGTTGGTCGAAAAACCTGCGGAGACACCCATATTTTGGCATTGGGATGATATTGATTCAAAACAACAGCAAGTTTTTTCAGCCAGTTAAACAGAACACCGGGTTCAAGATCGCCAGGATCGCCGCCGGGCACAAAAAGTGCATCTAACTTTGGCAGCACTTTGAAAACTTCCATTCTTTCGGCCAGCTCTTTTTCAATTGCATCCGGGGAAGTATAATTATCACCCATATTTGGATACCACATCCACACATCAAGCCCATACTCTTTGCAAATGCGTGATTGCCCTGCAATCATTTCAATAGCGGGTACTTTCATATGACTGTTACTGAAGTCATCATCTGTTTTTGGCGGCATAATTTCGATACTATTGGCTCCAAAAAGTGCGAGATCCCGTATGTAATGACCAAATTGATCGAGTGACCATGCGTCATAAGCATTTGTCTTCGGGCGATAGCCTAACTGGTGCCCGCGAATAGGGTACTTAGGTGTCGAAGATATACTTACATTTCCTGGCACTATGATCTGGTGATGACGCAGTTCCATTTTTCGAAGCAGGTATCCAACACCATACAATGCGCCACGTTCATCATGACCTACGACCAGGATCGTTTTTTTCTCATTTAGAAAAGCAATCTTATACCCGTCTTTACCTGTGTGTGAAAGCTTATTCAACTCCCTGGCAAATTTCCCGGGAAGTTTTGCTACATCTTTATTTGTGCATACTAATATAAGCGGTGTATTATCGCCGGGAATTGTGCTATTAACGGGCAATTGAATATTACAATGTTCCTCTATTACCTGTTGCAAAACCACAACTGCTTCAGAAAGCTGTACACTATTTTGACGAGGGCAAAAAATCACACCATCCGAAAAATCGGTTTGTTGTGCAGGTGCTGGTTGGTAAATCAACACCCATAATACAAGTATTACTATGAAGCGACTTATGTGCATTTTGGAATTATTGATGATCATTTATCTACATTATAATATGGACAACAACATTTTATATTTAAATAAATTTTTTACAAACCATTACTCCCGTTTCAACAGCCACATATCACAAATTTTAGACTTCTTCCGCCAGTTGAGCTTTGATTCTTCCGGCTCATCAAACGTTACTTTGATCTTGCCATCGCTTATATACTTAGATGCTACCGGGAATTCTTTAAATTCTTCAAGTTCTTTGTTATAGAGAATTGGATCGATGCGTTGCCCATCGATACGTAATAAGGCTTCGCCATAACCGGCAATCCTTATAGTGTAATGCCCGTTCGGATCAAGGTCCTCATAAAACAGTTTCGGATAATTCTGAAATAATTGCGTGGACAAACGTTTCCTGCTCATGCCATTATCCCACCAGGCAATATCTGTTGCATCATCGGAAAATGTCAGCACGTGCGGTTCCCTGGAAATATCAGAAATATTATCATAGAAGCTCCCCGGGCCCGGGTTTTGCCAGGTGTAAATAATTTCAAGACGGGCAAGTTTCTCCTCCTCTGATTTCATTTTACGGACCTTTTCAAATTCATCATACAACCACCAACGGTTGTTTAACGGATAATCGAGAAAGTCAAGAATTGCTCCACGTTCTTCACCGCTTGCATTGTATTTCTTTACACTCGTTTGCATTCCAATCGATTTGAACAGATCCTCACAGTAATCTACAATTCGTTGTCTTATTTCAGGAAAGACAGGATCCTTATCCGCTTCATTTACGATTTTTAAAGCTTCGTCCATCGCTTTATCTGAACCGATAACTGCAGCAGTTGCAAGCATTTCATTGGCCTTCTTTTCAAGCCCCTGCTCATATATTTTCCGTCGCCTTGTGTAGGTATCATAGTAACAACGCATGATGAGTTGCTGCCAACGCCAATTATATTTTAGCCCCGGATTTTTTAGTTCAAGATTTTGCCAAAAAGCGAAGGTTGTTTCTACTCCACCATTTTCTTCCAATGGGCCAACCCAATTCCGCTCAAGCCCTAAGATCCCTTGTGCCACAGGTGTTGCTAACGATGGCCCGAAAAAAAAACGGCTGTATTCTTCCATAACCTCATTCACATCCTTTTTTGGGTCCCAGCCCATTTGACTCCAGGTAATTTTATTTACATCATCGTGTATGCCATCGGAATACGATATAAAACCATCTGTAAAAGAGGCGTATTGATTGTGGATCTTTGCATAATAAAATGGCTGAGGGTTGCAAACTTCACGACCCTCGGTGAGCGCAAATGCCTGGTCCCAGTGTAATACAGGGTACTGACAACGAATGGTGTGTGTAATGTCAGGATAAGAAATATGTTTATATCGCGCAGGTAACCGGAAACGTGTTTGAGCTAGATCAGGACTACTGGGACCCGATACCACACCGGTGAGCCAGCTAGGGTTGTTGTTTTTAATATACTCATAAAAATAGTCGACCTGCGAATCATTAAACCCCTGCAAGGATATCCAAAGCCCGGCCCTGGGGTGATACTTTTTAAGCTCGACGGCAATTCTTTTTAGGAATGGCATTACATATTTTGGATCATTATCACCGGGGTCACCACCGGGAAAAAATACACCATCAAGGCGTGGACATTCTTTATAATATTCTGCATGCTTTTTCACTTCGTCCTCAAACTTAACGTCGCTTGACAGATCTACATCCGCAGGGGTCCACACCCAGTATTCAAGGCCATAATTATTACATATTTCGCTCATCTTATTGTTCATCTCTTTGCGGGGCACTTTCATATTATGGCCGGGCGCATCATCCTGGAATGGGATATTCTCAATACTATTCGTACCAAACAAAGCAAGCTCGCGTATGTATTTTTCAAACTGATCTGTAGTCCATGCATCCCAGGAGTTGGCGGTATTCCGATAGCCAAGCTGGTGACCGCGGATTGGATACGCAGGCGAGGTTGCGACCTCATTTATGGTATTAAACAATATTTTATTTTTAGAGAGTTCTGTTGTTCGAAGAAAATTGCCGATCGCAAAAATTATCCCCCGTTCGTCAGCAGCAATCAACCAAAGGATATTTTTCCCCGCAGACTGACTAACCGCTATCCTGAAACCTTCGGCTTTGGCTTCCGGCAAGTTTTCTCCTGAACGTTTCGGCACCAGTATCCCATTGATTTCATTATCTTTTATTGATGCAAGAACAATGACGGAGTTCTTCCCCCACCTGGAAGTGAGGCGTAGATTAATAGAAGTACGTTGGCCAACCTCTTCCTGCAAAACTCTTATTGCAGTCTCTCGTACAGGATGGCCTATTGTTGAAGAAGCGATGATCGCAGCGTTACTGAGATCTATTATCTGCGCCGGCGATAAACACGAATAGAGTAATAATAAAGGCAGTAAAATCGTTTTTTTAAAAATGAACTTATGCATGGTACTGTTTATTATGTAAGCCAATGAAGCAGGCCGCTAAGGGGAAAAAAGTCAGGCCACGAACTACACCAATTACCGCGATTCTTTTTCCTTTCCCCAGACTGCCCAGTTCGCACATAAGGGTCCTTACTGTTTTTTTATCCGTGGCAATCAGTGCAATTTGTGGTTCTGACTTTATCTTTTTTTTTCCACCGATTACTTTTTAACGTTTCCCCAATTCGGGATAATACATGTAATTCGTAGCTTCATTCCTAACCCTCTACCGGCCCTTTGCATTTTTAAGATTTGGCTTTGAACGCCATGTGGCTTCCGTACCAAATCTTGTCTGCTTTTTCAATGATTCCAGTTTTTCAGCGGCCGGATAATTATACAGCAATCTATTCGTTTCGGTAAATATAAAACTTGAAATAAGCACCGTCGCACCCAGCAGCATCCAGGCCCTCTGATACACTCTTTTATAATTTTCCTGCACAATAATTAGTGTCTTTTCCCTTTCGGCGGGTAATAGTACGACCAGGATTGTGGCAATAACGGCATTTACATAGATGCTCCATTCAGTAAGCAACCGATTAGCGGTAAATCCGGGTAACGCGCGCTCAAAATTTGCAACAACCATCATCCAAAGCAGGATAAGAAAAATCAATTGCCCTTTGCCAAGGAAAGATTTGGGGATTATAGAAAGTGGCTGTTTTAAATGCCTTGCTACTATTATTAAAGAGGCTGCTATTAATAAAACCCAGGATACATTAAACCATCCTTCCGGTGATAAGTTTAAAAAATCCATTCGAGGCAATCGGCCCAGCAGTGGCACATCCCACGTCGCAGCAACTTCCTTTGTAGAGCCGCCGGGTAATGTAAGGATAGTTTGCCATGCGCCAGGTTTGAGCGCTTTACTCCAAACCTCTATATTTCCTGCTATGTTGAAATAAGTTAGCCCGAACAAAACAAAAAGTGTTGCAAATACTTTTGTCCACTTTCCCGATTTTAATTTTTCACTTTTAAAAGAATCGTCGTTATCGTGCATCTTTATTTTTGATGCTATCAATGCCAAAGCAATAGCGACGGCAAGACCATTTATAAAGCCATAGGTTTGTTCGAAGAAGCTATGCCAGTTTTGATTTTGCCAGTTTGCCCAGGCCGAGGCAGTTTCATTAAATTCCGGCGTTCCAGGTATCATTCCATTCCATTCCAGAATTTTAGGATTTCCAAAAGATTGTAAACTGGTTTTAAAAAATTGAGCGCCTGCAAATCCTACCCCCCCGATCGTGCCGCCAATAAGAGAAACCCATGCCACAGGCCGTAGTTTATTTTTCCAAAGCCATAGACTGCCGCCTGCAAACATTCCAATCATTCCAGCCCAGTTGTCACCCCGTGGGGGAGTCATACGTAAGCCACCGTACCGGCCCAACAAGTTACCTCCTACAACGGGTAAGACCAGGAATGCTATTAGGAAGCCGCCGGCCATATAGACAAAAAACGACGCACCGTTTCGAAATTTTCCATAAATGAGAAAGTAAGCCGAGATACCTGTGATCATGCCGGTCAGCCACCCGATGTGGTTTGGAAAGTCGGTAAAAAACTGGGGCCAGTTATTTAAGAGATCGGCTATCGCATAGTCATGTTGCCCCGTTGCGGGATTAATATAAGCAGGATCTCCTTGTAAATAGGTTAGGGATGCTGCAAAACGTTGCTCCCATCCGGATGTCTTTAACAGAAACTGGATTCCGAAACCAGCTAAGGCACCTATTACAGCAAAGACAGGAAGCAAAAACCTGTTCCTGTCGCCCCGTCGTTCTAATAAGTCGTAGGATGCTATTCCCAACAATGCGAATACCGCTGACAGGTAGTTCGAATCAAACCAATAAAGAGGATTTTCATGCCTGTGCCATGTGTTATCAAATCGAACTTCAGGCTGTAACCACCTGGAAACAGGACCTTCTATAAGGTGAAGTAATAACCATGCCCCAAAAATAAAAAGCAAAGGCTTAAATATTTTAACGATCTTCTCCAGTGGTGCTACTCCCGGGAAAGCCGTTCCCATGATTCCCATACCGGCCCATAAAAATCCCATTACAAAAAGGCAGAAATACCCATAAAATTGTGAGAGTGCCTGTCCGCTTTCTGTGTAAGACATTACCTGCATATATGATTGAGAACCACCGAGCCCCCATCCTAAAGCGCCAAAAAATGCAAAGTAAGAAACGCGTTCCCGCCAATCCTGTCTGCCTGATAGTAGTGCTACGGTAATTGCCGCCAGGCAACCGGCAAATGCAGCGCCGTCTTCATGTCCAAAATTTCCGCGAATTCCCCACCCAAGTGACAAGGAAAGTGAAACCAACAGCAATGTGCCCCAACGCCATGATGGGTTTTTACTTTCCATTTTTATGTTTGGATTATTGGTATCATCTCATTGTACAACTTGCTTTGGCCTTATGTTTTTAATCTGGAATTGAAGGTGTTTTCTCACGCTACAGAACAAAACTAAATTAACACTCAGTATAAGCAATCCACAATTATGACGATTAATTCACTTATTTGGTATTTGTTTTCTCATTTTCGCGCACTGTAAATTTTTCCGATCGGTTAGTATATAAATGCCAATTACCAACGATTAATCCCGTTAAAAAAAATTCGTATCAATTTAAACCTGCTATTCTTCGCGTGTATCGGAAAATCCAATCGCATTTTATGATGGCCACTTAATGTAAACATAACCGCCGCAACCGTCATTTTAAGTATATTAGTGTATTGGATTACGTTAATTATTCATAATTTTAATTATCCAAAACAAGCAATTATGAGGGCAAATTTTGAACACCTCTTACTTCCGGAAAATTCTTCATGGATTTTTTTGAAGAGCCAGGGTCCCGAAAATGCACCGTTGCATTATCATCCAAACTATGAGATGAACTTCGTTATAAAGGGGAATGGGGTGCGGTATGTAGGTAATAATATCGGTGATTTTGAGGAAGGTGATCTTATTTTATTAGCGCCAAGTATCCCGCATCGCTGGCAAAACACAAGTAAAAGGCAATATGACTATACTTCCCTCGTCATTCAATGGGGGGAAGATTTTCTAGGGCAGCAATGGCTTTTAACGCCCGAATTCAAGGACATTCGCAGGTTACTGGAATTATCGGCAAAAGGGATCAAATTTGATAAATATATTGGCAAGGAAATTAAAAGAAAGCAATCTGCATTGCTCAAACTCCCTCCCTTTGAGAAATTGGTTCTTTTACTTCAATTATTGAATGATCTTGCAAAATCGAATGAATTTAAGATCTTATGTGACCAGGAATTCTCTATTAGCAATGACATCCCTAATTCGCGCATCGGTATAGTTTGCCAGTTCATAAGAGAAAAATATTCCGAAAAGATCACCCTTGCTGATGCTGCAGCATTAGTAAATATGAGTGAAGGAGCTTTCTCCAAGTTTTTTAGTCAAACCACCAAAAAACCTTTTTTCACTTTTCTCAATGAATACCGGACGAAAATGGCGCGCAAGCTCCTATCAGAAACAGATATGCGTGCCAATGAAATTGGTTATGCGTGCGGATATGAATGTCTTCAATTTTTTTACCGCCAGTTTATGAAATATACAGAATGCTCCCCACAGACTTATAGAAAAAGATCCCAGGCCATCAATTGCCTGTAATAATATTCCATAAAAAATATACGATCAATATATTGATTCACAGATCAACTTGTATGTGAATTTTAAGCACTGGCATCATCATCTCTACCCATGAAATTTCATTCACGCATTAACTGATAGTGAATGATGAAAAATATTCAATGGGTCCCATGTAGCTTTAATCTTTTGCAGCCGCGGATAATTATCCTGGTAATAAAACCGGTGCCATGGAATTCCCGATTTATTCATATCAGGATCGGCCAAATCAGCATCGGGATGTGCGATGATACAACCTCCCGTCTTTTCATTTGGAACAGGCACACCACCCGTTTCTGCATACAGGTCATGATAGGTTGTGCGTACCCATTCCAGGTATTTTTCTTTTTCTTTTGGATCACCCCAACCAGATACGCATGCTGTGGTCATTATCGCATTGCGTTGAACAGATGCTGTGGCGCCAGGAAGAATTGAATTCACCTTTCCTCCATAGGTAGCAAGCCCTATAAATCCTCCCGGGGTATCTTCCCTGGCTGTAAGGCGATCATAAATAACTTGTAACTGGGTACCCGTAAACGGCTGTAATAAAAAAGCATCTTTTAATTTGAAGGCTCCCTTACCCCCGGTAAAAATATCCGGGAAAGGGTGCAGGGCAAAATCCAGCCAGGTCATTTTTTTCCGGGAAATCGTATAAGTGAGGTTAACGCCATATTGAATGGATTGCATGATTTCATTGATGAGGGTATCGGCATTTTCAGAATCACTGATCAAGCCTTTCAGTTGTATTTTTCCATTCACCCTGTTCCACAAATGAAGCGTACAGAATAATCCACTGGCGGCTATACCTGGAGCAGCATTGCTATAACACCAATTTCCGAAGTTGCCAACAAGTTTTTTGAAAATCGTTTCGTTGATATCATTCCAATGCCAGTCAATTTCAAATGTCTCCACTGTTTCGGGCGCCCCGGGTAAAATCAGTGCGGGATCATTACTAACGGTATCGGGTGTGCGAAACCAATACCTGGTAACGATACCGAAATTTCCGGCACCTCCCCCGGCATGCGCCCACCACAATTCACGGTTAGGGTCACCAGCCGCATTGGTAGCGAAAACTGTATGTACATTTTTATTTGCGTCTACGCATAACAGTTCCACCGCATACAAATAATCGACCGCCAATGCAAGTTGCCTGCAAAGCCAGCCGAAAGCACCACCAGGGATATGGCCGCCAACACCAATATCCGGATGTTCGCCTGCGGGTAACACGACGCCCCACCCATTGTACAGTTGTTTAAGCATCCCACCTACGGTTTCGCCAGCCATCACTTCAAAACTTTGATACTTGTCATCAAAGCGCACACCCTTAATTCCTGAGATATCAACAATCATTTTTACTTCAGGGTTACCAACAAAATTCTCCAGGCAATGCCCTCCGCCACGAACCGCCACGTATTGATTTTGCTGTACAGCATTTTGCAAAGCTTCTTTTAATTCGTCAATAGAATTGACCGGGATGATAAAATCCGGACGTCCCTGGAAAAGTAGGTTGACACCACGATCGTTCCACTGTTCGTATTGTGGATCTTTCGGCGTAATTGCCCTCGAAGAAATTTGCATACTATAAATTTGATATTCGGAAAATCAAATTACCGATTTTTACGGAATCAGTATTTGTAACCTAACGATAAAAAATCTTTGGCTTATAATTATCACATGCATATAGTCTGCGCCTGGGAATGATTGCTGTAGAAATTATTTTTGTGGCTGTTTTGATCACCTTTCCACTCAAATAAGAAAAAACTTAAAATCCTATGATACGATGGATCATGTTTTTCCAAGAAGTTCCATTGCAGGTTTCCCCAGGCCATCAGGGGTTGTATAAAAGGGACGCTTTTCGATAACATAATGCGAATCATCAGGAATACCCAATGCATGGTAAATGGTTTGATGCACCTGGTCAATCACAATTGGTTTTTCTATTGTTTTGCAAGGTCTTTCATCTGCTGTTTTGCCATACACTTGTCCCTTTTTAATACCACCGCCAAACATCAGCATTGATGCTCCGTCGGTAAAATGGCGGTGCATTCCATAATTTTTCATCTCATTAATAATATCCGGTTGTGTCACCTGTTCCTGAACTTTAGCTTCCGGCCTTCCCTCAATCATCATATCCCGGCTGAATTCGCTCGCCAGGATCACCAGTGTTCTGTCAAGTTTGCCAGTGCGTTCCAGGTCTTTTATTAATTGGGCAATTGGAGCGTCAATTTGCTTTTTCATATCCTTTATCCGTGTATTGCCATTTTCATGGGTATCCCATCCCTTGAAGGGTTCATATTCAGTGGTTACACTTATGAAGCGTGCGCCCTGTTC
Organism: Ginsengibacter sp.; assembly: GCA_039934515.1. Lineage (GTDB taxonomy): Bacteria > Bacteroidota > Bacteroidia > Chitinophagales > Chitinophagaceae > Ginsengibacter. Next base: position 10,014 of record JBDTLZ010000343.1, on the reverse strand, counting down.
GGTAAGCCTTCGTGCCATAAGACAACCTAAGCCAAACCTGCCGGTATTATAAATATCATAAATTTCTTTAGGCTCTTTACTCAAATCAAAAGCCTGTGCTTCGGGCGATTTTAAAAGAATATAGGCTTGTTCCATTGACCTCTTCAAAGATTCTTTCTGGTAGTCACTGCCAAATTCTCCAACCGGGCTTTGTTGTATGAGTTCGTCGTACAATTGATTTCTTTTTTCAAATCTCGTATTCGACATGCCTGCCGGTGGACGCACGCTATCAAGACCTGCAGAAGGATCAGCTATCATGAATGGGCCGAACTCATTTCCTAAAAACCCCGCGCTGTGAAACGCCTTCAGTTCTTCGCCTTCGCCTAAAGTAAGCCGTTGGCCAATATCGATGAATGGAGGGATGACAGGGTTTATGGAGCCAAGATTTTTTGCGATCCATGCTCCGATATGTGGTGCTAAAACAGGCTGTGGTGGCCGATAGCACGTGTGCCAATGGTATTGATGGCGGGCGTGCAGAATAAAGCCCATATCGGCAGCTACATAAGACCGAATCAAAGTGCCCTTATCCATTACTTTACCAATAGAGTCAAGGCCTTCTGAAAAGTAAACACCATCCAACGCTGTACGAACCGGTGCGAAAGTGCTAAGTACACTGTTGGCAGTCATGCCTTTTGCAAATGGTGTATATCTTTTTGGGTCAAAAGTTTCTGTATGCGGCATTCCTCCTGCCATCCAGAGTAAAATAACTGTATCCGCTGTTGAAGTAATCTTTTTTTTGCTATTGCAGGAAGCCAGGAAAGTGCTTAAAGGTGCACCTGCTGCGAGCGTTGCCAGTGTAGCCGCGCTGGTGCGTTTAAGAAACTGTCTCCGGTTCCATTCGTTCATAATACAAAATTAGCTATTTAATTAAAATTTAATGTCCCCTGCCAATGAAGCTTCCATATTGCTCGTTTTTTTCCTTTCATTTTACATGAATTGGCCTCATTACAATTATTGTCTCCCTGGCAATCCGGTTAATAAATAATTTGGAATTCGGGAAGTAATACAATTGCCCAGAACAAATCTTCTATAGACTCGACAGCCGGATTATCGCCCAGGGCTTTTTTAGCCAAGTCGAATTCTTTTTGAGATGGTGCCCGGTTTAAAGCCTTAGCGTAAAGTTCTTTAATAATGGCATCACCTGAGCCATATTTCTTTTTCCAGTTTTCAGCACCCTGTTTCAAAGCATTATTAAATCTTTCCCCTTTGGTAAGTTCAAGCGCCTGTAACAAATTTGCCTGTGATTCGCGGCTCGTGGAAACGGTTTCCCGGCTGGGCCTGCCTAAGGCAATTAAAAATGGGTTGTTAACAACAAATGATGCCCGGGCAAAAAGCGGTTTTAATGTTTGCAGCGATTGGTTTTTATAAGGGTTGTAGCCCATTAGAGAATCCGCAAAAACAGGTTCGATGATGTAACTGACTGCATCAGCAAACTGTTCGGCAGACATTCTTTTTCTAATCATGCCTGCGAATTTAAAATCCTGTGCAATTATTTGATTGGGATCTTTAAAACCAACGGAAGGCAACTGGTAGGTATTTGATGTAGCGATTAAATAAATAAGTTCCTTAATATCACATTTATTTTCAACAAAATTATACGCCAGCCAATCGAGCAGGTCCTGGCTCCAGGGTTCATTGTCCATAACATCGACCGGCTCAACCAGGCCACGTCCCATCAGTTGAGCCCATATGCGGTTTACAATGGTGCGGTATAAACGGCCATTCTCCGGTTTCGTTATATTTTCAGAAAGCTCTTTTCTTTTTACAGCGGTTTTAGCAATACTGTCGATGGTTCCTAATTCTTTCCATAACATTGCCGGCCGTGTATACTTCCCGGTAGGCTTATCGCACCGGTTTATCTCAAGCGCGCTGTCTGCAAATATGCCTGCAAAGCCATAAGCATCCGTGAGTTTCCAGTCACTGATAAAACTGTTGTGACAAGAAGCGCATTTTAAATTCAGTCCCAAAAAAACCTGTGATACATTTTGTGCCGCCTGCATTTCTGTTTTTTGGCTTGCATTAATAACACCACGCCACTTGATGCCTTCAATAAAACCTTTTGATTGTTCGGTCGGGTTTATCAGTTCACGGACAAACGAATTGTAGGGCTTATTGGATTGTAAAGATTTAAAAAGCCAGTCCGTAATGTTATGGCGGCCCCCGGTAATATAACCGGTGCCCGTATAATCATTCCTTAGCGCATCATTCCAAAAAGTCAGCCAGTGTGCCGCATAATCATCGCTGCGGTTTAATAACCGGCGTACCCACACTCCTCTTTTTCCCGGTGTTTTATCAGCAACGAATGTCTCTTCTTCGTTTGGCGATGGCAGCAACCCAATAATGTCCAGGTAGATCCGTCTTAAATATACCCGGTCATCAACAGGTTGTTGCCAGTGTATTTTATTCTTCTTAAAATATTCGTTTACCCACAAATCAACCGGGTTTTGAAGATTTGCTGAAGCCACTGGTAACGCGGGGTTTCTTGGTTGCAATTGTGCAACGCGATACAATACATCCTTATCTGACGTTGCCGGCCAGGGCGCACCCTTCTGGATCCATAATTTTATGATGTCTACATCTGCTTGTGACAATCTCTTTTCTTTAGAAGGCATGCCTTTTTTGTCATTAGGAGGAAGGCTTATACGTTTCAAAATTTCACTTTCTCCGGGGAATCCTGCTATAATAACTGCACCATGCTCCCCTCCTTTAAATACCATGTCTTTACGGTCAAGGCGCAATTCCCCTTTTACTTTATCTGCGCCATGACATTTATAACAATTGTGGGCAAGAATCGCCCTCACCTGGATGTTTAATTCAACTTCCTGTTTTTTGCTGAGCTTGCCTGGTTCATTTTTCAACGCCGCAAAATTAATGTTGCTCACTGTGGAAGGTTTATAATCTTCACTCCATGGAAGCGTTTCTGAAAGGTAATCACTGCCATGGGTTAAGGCTGCCCCGAAGTGACCTGCAATTGATACGCCAACTGCCGTAAAAAATAAGATTCCGCGATATGTTTTTATCAAGACAATCTTTTTATTCTTTCGAAGGCGCAACAGTACTGTCAATGCAATGGAAGCCATGCCAGCCGTCGCTATGCCTGTCCACTGGTGGATATTTAGAATATTTTTTCCATAGTCGCCATTCCGCGCCAGCAACAAGCCAAAAATAGCAGAAACAATCGCCGATACTGCACCCGCAATAACCAATAAATTTATACCCGGGCGCAATCTTGAATCAAAACGTTTCAATGTAAACAATTCCAGTACAGCCGCAAATAAAATCAATCCAAGAGGAAAGTGGACTATGGCCGGATGCAGCCGGCCAAGAAAATTCCATAGCCAATAACTTTCGCCAACGGAAGGATTTTCCTGCGGTGACTGCAAGCCTCCACCAGACAATAAGAATGGTATGATACTACAAAAAAGAAAAATAAAAAAGACAATGATTAATTTCTTTTTATGAGGGAAAATATAGTTGATCTTTTTATTCATTTTTAATGGGCCGTAGCATACAAGAACGATTAAATTTTTTGAGTATACGCGGCTGGCGCTCCATGATTACGATACATTCAAAAGTAACAATTAAATAAAGACGAAGGCTTGTAACCTGTTATGATTGAAATGAAAAATTATAACGGTTTATTAATATCTATCAAAATTTGTTGAGGTCATTTTACAGGCAAAAAAAGTTATTGCTGCACCTCACATGCGGCAATTGCAGGTATTACCGGCTACTGGTATTTAGTTGGATTAAATATTTTTCAAAACTTCTTCTCCAATAGCGTCTGTGCCTAAAATTTTATCGGCGGCAGTATCACTATGAGCAATGTCACGTGTGCGAAAGCCCGCTTTCAATACTTTGTCGATGGAATTAATTATTGCGTTTGATTCGGCTTTTAAACCAAATGAAATTTCCAATAATAAGGCTGCCGACAGAATGGAAGCAAGGGGATTGGCAATTCCTTTCCCGGTAATATCATGGCCAGATCCATGGATTGGTTCATACACGCCGGTACCATCGCCGATAGATGCTGAAGCTAACATCCCGATGGAGCCGGCAATTTGTGAAGCTTCATCCGTTAAAATATCACCAAACAAATTGGCGGTAACGATAACATCAAAACGCCGTGGGTCTTTTATAAGCAACATCGCTACTGCATCTACAAACTGGTGCTCCACCTTTATTTCGGGGTATTCCAGGGCGACCTTTTGAACGACCTCCCGCCAAAGACGGCTTGTTTCCAATACATTTGCCTTATCAACAGAGCAAAGTTTTTTTCTGCGTAACATCGCCGAATCAAAGGCTTTTCGTGCAATCCGCTCTACCTCAAACCGGCTATACTCAGCAACGTCATAGGCAGTATCACCATTATTTTTGCGGCCCTTTTCTCCAAAATAAATATCACCCGTTAACTCCCTGAAAAAAAGTATATCCGCACCTTTTAGAATTTCCGGTTTTATACTCGACGCGTCAAGCAGTTCATCAAATAATTTGATAGGCCGAAGGTTTGCATATAGCCCAAGCTCTTTGCGCATTCTTAATAACCCTTGTTCCGGTCTCACGGTAGCGGCAGGATCAAGATCATATTTATGGTGACCAACTGCTCCAAAGAGAATGGCATCACAATCTTTCATTTTCTGCAACGTTTCCGGCGGTAAAGGGTCTCCCGTAGCCTCAATTGCAACATGACCAATCAAAGCCTCATCGAAAGTAAATTCATGGCCGAATTTTGACGCTATTTTCTGTAATACCTTTTTGCCAACTGCAGTTACTTCTTGTCCGATGCCATCACCTGCAACTACCAGGATGTGTTTTCTTACCATAAATTGTAATTAGTTTGGATTTTTGCTGTATGAAAGTTATTTACGATATGCTGTAAGGCGTGAAATTTATAAGATAAGGTTCAACATTTTCTGAGTTGCTTTAATTGCAGAAACTGTCTGATCGCTATCAAGGCCATGTGTTTTAAATTCTTTTACAACTTCCTTTTTCACGTGGGACCATGTAATTACCGTTTCACAAAGAGCATCTGACTTTCCACCGGGTGGAATGCGTACAAAATAATTGGTGAGTACCGGCAGTTCAAGATCTTTTTGCCCATACACTTTTTTTAACGCATTCATGAACGCATCGTATTGGCCATCACCCTGTGCATGTTCTTCAAAAATTTCATCATCGATAGAAATTCTCAAAGTAACAGAAGGCCGCAAATCTTTTGAATGAGTAAGAACATAATTCTTTATTTGCACCCTCTCAGCACTTGTGTTGCTGTCGAGAACATCTGAAATGATATAAGGCAGGTCAGCCTGTGTTACCACTTCTTTTCGGTCACCCAATTCGATTACCCGCTGGGTGACTTTTTTCAAATCTTCATCAGAAAGCTGGATACCTAATTGAAGTAAGTTATTTTCAATATTAGCTTTGCCACTTGTTTTACCCAATGCATACCGGCGTTCTCTTCCAAATCTTTCCGGCAGGAGATCGTTATAATATAATTTATTTTTTTTGTCCCCATCGGCGTGTATACCGGCGGTTTGCGTGAACACATTTTCTCCAACCACGGGCTTGTTGTCTGGTATTCTGAAACCCGAGAAAGCTTCAATCAGCTTGCTTACTGTATAGAGAGATTTTTCATCTACAGAAGTTTTTACGTCCTTCATATAATCGTTCAATACTGCAATAGAACTGGCGAGGGATGCATTGCCGGCACGTTCGCCCATTCCATTAATAGTAAGGTGGATACCTTTTACCCCAGCCTTTACTGCTTCAAGCACATTTGCAGTTGCCAGGTCATAATCATTGTGTGCATGGAAATCAAAATGTATGCGTGGATATCTTTTGATGATCTCGGTCAAATAAGTATTTACTTCTGAAGGAATCAATACACCCAAAGTATCGGGAAGCAGGATGCGCTTAACCGGCTGATGTTGCAAAAAATCAAGATACCTGAGCACATATTCTTTTGAATGCCTCATACCATTGCTCCAGTCTTCCAGGTACACATTAGATTCAAATCCTTCATTATATGCCAGCAAGAGATTAGCGGCGACTTCTTTGAAATGCTGATCCGGGGTTTTCTTTAACTGGTGGGTCAAATGATTGAGTGAACCTTTTGTAAGCAGGTTCATTACCTTCGCCCCTGCTTTTTTCATCCACTCCATTGATGTGTCGCCATCAACAAAAGTGAGCACTTCGATTTTATCGAGAAAGTTATTTAGCTCCGCCCATTTCGTAATTTTCTGTACCGCTTCCAGTTCACCCTCTGAAATGCGGGCTGAAGCAACTTCAATTCTGTCAACCTTCACTTCGGTCAATAGTAGCTGGGTTATGGTTAACTTTTCAGATGAAGAAAACGACACCCCGCTTGTCTGCTCACCATCACGGAGAGTAGTGTCCATAATCTCAATATATCTTTTAGCAGGTGTCACGTCACTTATTTTCAATACTTCCTGTATATTTATTGTCTCTGTTTCTATTTGCATGAATAACCGGAATTTAGTAAAAAATTTAAAACTTCGATGATGGATGTCAGTCTAAATCCAACAAACCGCGCCAAAAATACTTTTATCAGGTAAATAAAGTTCACCAAAATCATATAATCCTGAAAAATAGTTAGTTCACATTAATTATAAATACCATTCGGGATTATTGAGAACCCTTATCGCATAAACCTTCAAATTACCTGTGAAACAGAAAATGTCTTTAAAAGACTTTAGTTGTTTGTTCATATTCCTCGTACGCAATTGTGAAGTTATTTAATAATTTATAAAATATGACCCAAAAAAAAGCGGCTGGTAAAAGGTGAGGCAGTGTGATATTTCCCGCTGATTTTTGCCCTAATAATATGCTGTTGTTTAATAGTATCTTCAATACATTCAACTTCCCGGGAAAAGCAAATGTTTTAGAAAATGCAATGAGGTTGTTTGATACATTTGTTGAATCAAATCCAGGAAAGTTTTCTAACCTGCATGGCCAGGTTCATTAAACTGATACCGGTATTAAAAACTAAAAAGTAACATGAAAAAAATCATCTTCCTTATCCCCATATTTTGTCACATTAACTTATTGAATGCGCAGACAATTGGCCAAAAAAAAGATATACAGCACACCATAAATGAAACCAATAATTTTGAGAAGTATTTCAAATTATTACCAAAACCCCAAAAGATAGAATTTTTACCTGCCAGAGGCATTACTTGTTATGACCTGCGTTTTTTACATTTAGAGGGTTTGGAGCATAGGCCGGTTGTAGACAATCCCCTGGGTTCATTAGCATTTACAGATAAACGCGGAAATGGTATATTGACATTGGAATTAAAAGACGATAACAACCTCCCTTCTTCACCGGAAGGATATATGCTTGAAATTAACAACAACCAGGTAACCATTTCGGCGAGGAAGGAAGCAGGATTATTTTATGGCTGCCAGACCCTTTCACAATTACTGGAAGATTCGCGGGATCAAAAAAAAGAAATTCCTGCTTGCAGGATCACCGATTATCCTGGTATTTCATATCGTTCCGTTCACCTCGATCTTAAGCATCACCTCGACGCAGGGCATTATTATTACGATATGATCGACCGGCTTGCCCATATAAAAATCAATGCGGTCATAATCGAGTTTGAAGATAAGTTACGATACCGGAAAGCTCCGTTGATAGGATCCGGTGATGCCATTTCTATAGAAGAATTTGCAGCGCTTAGCCGATATGCTACAGAACGCAATATTGAGATTAGTCCATTGGTCCAGGGATTAGGACATGCTTCATTTATTCTGAAACATGATGAATATAGAAAGCTCAGGGACAATCCTGCGTCCGATTGGGTATTTGATCCCATGAATCCCGGGACCTATGACTTACAATTTTCTCTTTACGAAGATGCATTGGCTGCCACACCATATGGAAAATACCTCCATGTTGGCGGAGATGAAGTGGATGTTCTTGGGTTTTCAGAACTATCGAAACAATCTGGTAAAAAACCATTTGAGTTACAAATGTATTGGCTAAATAAAGTTTGTGAATTTGCACAGAAACACAATCGTATTCCCATCTTCTGGGATGATATGGTCTTTGAACTTTCGGGATTGTATAGAACGACTTATGACCCCAGGATATCAAACGATGAAATAACAAGGACCTGGAAAGAAAATGAGCACCGGCTTGATGATAATAGCAATCTCTTTCCAAAAAATTGTATTTACATGCGATGGAACTATGATAATCCCGACATATCCGGCAATCTTAAGGCTATTGACTGGTTCAAAGCACATGACCTTAAAGTAATGGCTGCTACCGCTGTTCAAACCAGTTGGGCAATGCTCCCCCGCAACAACTCCAACTTTAAGCCCATAAAAGACTATTGTGGAATTGCGTCTGTTAAGAAAATGGAAGGAATATTGTGTACTGCGTGGGATGATTCCTCACCACATTTTGAAACGTACTGGCGTGGCATCTATGATTTCGCAATGTTAAGCTGGAATTACCAGGATATAAAGGCCAGGGCTGCCCATGCCATTTTCCGTCACCGCTTTTATGGACCAGGATCGAGTGATGTTTCATTTGAGTTTGAAGATCTGCTGGAACAAGCGCTGGAATTTTGGGATACAGTCTTAATTGAAAAAGAAAGCAGCGCCGGGAACGAATCGAATTATCCCGGGAAATTTGAACTTATATCCCTGCCCGATCCTGGCAAAGCGGGCGCATGGAGTGAGAAATACAGGGATAAAATTACCCGGGCAGCGAAAGAAGTATTGCGGTATGGACTTATTAATGGTAAGATTCAGAAAGCTACCAAAGTTGCCACAAGAAATCAATACTCATTGGCCTTGTTAAATCAAATAAACGAATTGCAAGTATATCCTTCCCGGTTATTATTGTTGTTGCAGAAATATGATAAAATTACGGGAGAGGCCGATAAGAAAGCCGCGCAGCGGGATATCCGAAAGTATGTCAACCATTTCGGCGATACCAGGAAAGCATATGAAGAGATATTTTCAAAGACCAGGATATTAAAAAATCCTGATGGATATATACCCAACCAGGATAACCCGGATCATTCTCATTTGGCTAACAGCACCGTTAATAATGACTGGATGTATGCTGATGAACTGGCAATGAATAGTAAGTTACAAAGCTGGCTTGAGCATTGAATCCTGCCGACAGCACGTCCCGCAAAAGTTTAGGAATTCAAGTTCGTGAATATATCTCCGTTAAAAAACATTTCTGTCAATCTATTAATTAAGTTTTTTAATCCTGATATCTCTGAAATAAACCTGGTCGCCGTCATGATCTGTGAGCATGATATGCCCACCAGCTGACTCCCCATAATGGTCATAGTCTTTAAATTTTGTCGCTGCCATCCTGTTGCGGAAGTCTTTCGTCCCTCTTTCATAGCTTACCACTTTTATTCCATTCAGCCAATGTTCCACATGGTTACCATTAACAACTATCCTGGCATGGTTCCATTGTCCTGCAGGCAGGAGCTTCTTATTTTCAGGAGCATATATCAAATAGAGGGCTGCAGTTGTTGCTTTCGGATCATTTTCATTTTTCAGGTCCGGATTATTGAAATCATCTATAATTTGATACTCGGGCCCATTCCATACCACCTGGCCGGTCTTGTTGTTTTTAATTTTTTCCACAAAATATTTTACACCACTATTGGCACCATAGGTCAGGTTAAAATCAAATACAAGCTCGAAATTGAAATACTTGTCACGTGTAATCAGGTCCTGGCCCCTGGCATGCCCTGCTACAAAAAGCGATGCTCCTTCTTCTGACCAGGTGCTTCCAGGAAAAGTATCACTATCGGGGCTTCGCCATTTATTTGTATTTTTCCCATCAAAGAGGATCTCCCATTCCTTTGATGACGCGCGCTTATTATTCCCTGGTATGGTATCCTTGCTTTGTAAATAACTACCGGCATAATTAACGTCAGCGGCTATTGTTATGATGTTAAACAACTCAGCTTTATC
>JBDTLZ010000342.1:0-5245 GCA_039934515.1 Ginsengibacter sp. | reverse complement strand
ACATTTATGCCGTATCTTAAGCTTTTACTCCCATGTAAAAAAGCGACAATTATTATGGATTATTTCTAAGAAAATGATTTTCCTATTAATTTCTATTCATAAAGCAGCATATTTCTTTCTTTTTACATCCTCATATATAATCGTTTGATTGCAACTTTCTGAAAACCAAGACAACCCGACCACTTATAATTGAAATTTACCATGAAAACAAATTACCTATTCAATAACATGTTATAAAAATAAATTTGAATTCATTCTGGACATGCTGATAAAACTAAATTTCCAGGCGAGGCAAATAAATCTTAACCACGGCTGCTATGATCAAGGATAAATATTTGCGCCTTTTATTTATTCCATTACTTGGAATACTCAACCTCTTTTTTTCCGACCTTATAAACTATAGCGACCATTCAACACCAGCACTGGTAGCAATAAATCTCTATTTCATTTTATTATCTTATTGCATCTGGACAGGTTTCAGCCAGATCCACCGGAAGATCCGTTTTATCTTTAAGAGATTTCGCAATCCTTTCGTGAAAGTATTTTCACTTTCCGTTGTGGGTGTCATTTTTGGATCTATTGTGTCATTCCTTTTCGCCTTTGGATTATACAAAATATTAAAACAGCCGGTAAGCTGGTCACCGATAGTTAAATGCATAACATTCTCTTGCCTGGCAGTGGTAGTACTTACCATGGTTTATGAAATTTTATTTCTTAGTAACCAGCGCAACCTTTACACAAAAATTGTTGACCAGCTTGATTGGGAAAGATCAAAAGCTGAAATGTCGGTTTTGAAAAATGAACTTGAACCGCATTTTATTTTTAATTGCCTTAATACACTTTCTTATCTCATACTCAATGACCCGCAAACGGCCCATACTTTTAACAGCAAAATGGCAACGGTTTATAAATACTTCCTTATAAATAAAGACAGGGAGCTTATAACACTGCAAGGTGAACTTGAATTTATTGAGAACTACTTTTTTGTTCTACAGGTACGCCACGATAATAAACTCAACCTGGTAACTGAGATTAACAACCATAAGAACGGAACGATAATGATATTACCGTATGCATTACAGATCCTTGTTGAAAATGCGATCAAACACAATGAATTTACAAATGCTGATCCATTAAATATCAGGGTAATATTAAATGGAGATTATATCCATATAAAAAACAACAAAAAGCCAAAACCTTATCTTGTAAACTCTACCGGCATTGGATTGCGTAACCTGAGCTCGAGGTACAGGCTTATTTGCAATAAAGATATCCAGATAGAAACAACAGAAAGTGAGTTCACAGTCAAATTACCTTTAATTAAATCAAATCTGTAACCATGCTCAATGCCATAATTATTGAAGATGAAAGGCCAGCGATGGAAGTGCTGGTAAGGACCCTTTCGGAACTATCAACAGAAGTAAATGTAGCTGCAAGGCTCGGTTCTGTAAAAGAAAGTATTGAATACTTTACCGGCCACCCTGGCGGGGATATTATTTTTAGTGATGTTCAGTTATCGGATGGCCTGTCTTTTGATATATTCAGCCAAACAGGTGTTCAGATACCCGTTATCTTCATTACAGGATATGACGATTACATCATGATGGCATTTGAAAATAATGGGATCGATTACCTGATGAAGCCTGTTGGTAAATGTGAACTGGATAAAGCCCTTTTGAAATATAGCAAATTGCAAACACATTTTTCACATACCCGCAGCAATGAACCCATTGCCAACCTTGAAAGATTTATAAACGGAAGAAAAAAAACAAGGTTGCTGGTAAAAAGAGGAATGGAAAATATTGCGGTACGACTTGAAGACATAGCGCTCATTTATACCCAAAATAAATTAGTCTATGTGATGGACCGTTTTTCAAAAAAATATGTTTCCGATAAAACGTTAAGCGAATTGGAACAAGAGCTTGATAACTCAATTTTTTTCAGGGTCAATCGCCAATATATCATCAACATCAACTATGTAAAAAGTTTCAAAGCTCATGAAAAAGTAAAACTGCTGATAGATATCAACATTCCGGAAATAAACCATTCAATAGTTATAAGCCAGGAAACAGCTCCCGCATTCAGGAAGTGGATGCATGATGCCTGAGTATTTTTTCTTCAGTAATATCAATGCACCAGGAGTGAAAACATTCTTGAAAACCCCGGCTGGTGGTACATAAGCGGTAACACCTGTAAAGCCGGCTGCTTCAATGCAGTTAAAGAAAGTGAGCGCCAGCCACACCATCTGTAACTTTTTATAAACCTTCCACCCGCATCTTTTTGCCGAAAAAATAATTAAGGGTAATAATCCCATAGGTATTAAATAATTTGATCAGCAGGTATCCAAAAAAATAATTTATCAAAAATTGCTTATTTGTTCCGGTAACAGATTTTACAAGTGTTTTCGACTGGTTTATTGAGATCATCTTCTTATTTTTCCAAAGCATACAAAATAACGTATCCATAAAGCCTTTAAATTTTAGCTTTAAAAGATAGCCGCTCTATGAACAAATATTTGTCACTTCTTTTATTAATTGTTTTTTATGAACAAGGCGATGCACAGGTCGATACATTGGGTTCTTTAAAGGTGAATATTGTAAATAAATTACCCGCCCCGGTTTTTAATGCGACTGTAATATTGTTGACTAAAGATTCCCAGGTTGTGAAGATCCAGTTAACGGATTCTTCAGGTGCCGTTTTATTTTCCGGAATCGCAGCAGGTAGCTACCAGTTTAAAGCAAGCCACGTAGGTTATAACAACTTTCATTCTGCAATGCCCGTTTCTATCAATAGCGGTGAAGCGTCAGTCGTTGCGGTACGTATGGATTCCATGCCCCGTTACCTGGAAGAAGTAACCATAACTTCCCGTAAGCCGTTTATAGAACTTCAAGCAAATAAAACAGTTATCAATATGGAGTCGGCTATCACCAATATTGGAACATCGGTGCTTGAGGCCCTGGAAAAACTTCCCGGTGTAACCATTGACCATGGCGGCGGCATTGCATTAAAAGGCAAACCGGGCGTGTTAATTTTAATAGATGGAAAGCAAACTTATTTAGGAGGCAGCGCATTATCCTCCTACCTTGGGGGCCTTACTTCCGACCAGGTAAGCGAGATTGAAATTATGGAACATCCTTCTTCCAAATACGAATCTGAAGGCAATGCAGGCGTAATAAATATAAAAACAAAAAAATCAGCGAAGCAGGGGCTAGCGGGCACGCTCACGGGCACCTATGCCCAGGGAAGATTTCCTAAAGCTAACAATGGCCTGGTTTTTAATTTTCACAAGGGCCCTGCCAATTTCTTCATTAACTACAATTTGAGTGACTTTGGCACCTACCTGAACCTTTATGCTTACCGCAAATATCTACAAGCTGATAATATTACGGTCGAGTCGGTACTGGAACAGGATTTTTATATGTTCACAAAAGGATATACGCATACAATACGTACGGGTATTGATTATGCCCTTAATGCAACTACTTCGGTGGGTATTGCCCTCAGCGCAATGTTCCTGGAACATACAACACATGGAAATAGTGTTGCTACCTGGAAACACGATCAGGGTAACATTGACTCTTCTAGCTCAACAACCCTTGATTACTTTACAAGTTTAAAGAACAAAGGCATAAGTGTGAATTTCCATAAAACCTTTTCAAAGACTACTGAATGGAACGTTGATGCGGATATTTTAGGATATAAAAATGGAGGCACTTCAGCTTTCGAAAATTTTAATCCTGGCAATGGATCGACACAAACGTACCTGGGGAATATGCCGGGGTCCTTGCATATCATTTCGGCAAAATCTGATTTCAGCAAAAAAATTAATGACAGCCTGGGTTATGAAACAGGCTGGAAATCTTCGCACATTACGACAGGTAACCTCGCAGCTTACACCTATAACGATGGCTCAGGTTTTAAAGATGATCTTGAAAAATCAAATCATTTTTTATATACAGAAAGCAATCATGCCATTTATTTCATTGGGAAAATGAAGAATAATAAATGGTCTGTTGACGGAGGTTTGCGCTACGAATTTACCAAATACAATGGCCATCAGTTGGGTAATGCGTTAATAAAAGATACAGTCTTTACAAAAAGCTACAGCAGCCTTTTCCCAAATTTAATGCTCACTTATAAATTTGATTCTTTAAATGAATTTTCGTTGAATGTTGATCGCAGAATCGACCGGCCACCCTATCAAAAGCTAAATCCATTTGTATTCATCATAAATAAATATACCTATCAAATTGGCAACCCTGCATTTCTTCCACAATTCACCTGGTCTGCCACCTTAACACACAATTACAAAGGAATGCTGGTCTCTACAATCTCGCTTAGTAAAATTTCGGGTTATTTTTCTCAGCTTTTTTATTCAAATCCTGGTGGCCTGGTAATTTATACTGAAGGAAATGTTGGTTCAGCGGTTGATGCCGGAGCATCTGTAAGCCTGCAATTGAATCCTGTTAAATGGTGGAATGTTACCACCGAAATTTCAGTTGATAATAAAACAATAAAAGGAAAAGTTGTAAATACTATTCATGCAAATATTTTACAGGCAGCAGCTAATATCAATAACCAATTTCATTTCGGAAAGTGGTCGGCAGAGTTATCAGGTTATTATAATTCAAAGAGCCAGGCTGATATCCAGGAAATATTAGATCCTGCGGGGCAGGTTGCCGTAGCTATTTCAAAACCTTTTTTGAAGAATAAATTAACGGTCAAGCTGGGAGCCCGGGATATATTTCACACACAGGTAATGAAAGGGCTTACGCAACTCCAGCGCTCCAATGAATATTTCAGGGAGATACGCGACAGTCGCGTTGTTACGATATCAGTAAGTTATCGCATCGGGAAAACCTTCGAATCTACGCGACACGCGCAAGGGGCTTCCGAAGAGGAAATCAGGAGAGCAGAGAATGGAAGCTAACATAAAAAATGCGCCGTTGAAAAAAAAATTCCATGTAAAATGCCAATAGGTTTTTATACCACAATAATTTACTTTTTGATGCCGTACAATTCTTTAAAACCTGAAGGAGCATGTTGTGTCGTAGCATGAAACTGCCTGCTGAATGTAAAAATGTTGGGATAATTAAGTATCCGGGCAACCTCCGTTACAGACAGGTGTTGGTGTTGCAGCAATTCTTTTGCTTTATTTATTTTCACCTGGATATGGTATTGATGCGGCGTGATTTTAAAAACTTCTTTAAAGGATCTGATCAAAAAATATTTTGAAAGGCCTGAT
>JBDTLZ010000341.1:0-18609 GCA_039934515.1 Ginsengibacter sp. | reverse complement strand
CCGGTACTTTTCGTCCACCCATAATCCACATCTTCTTTTTGAAAACCAATGATACTGGCAAATCGCTCTGAACCCATGGAGCCTTATCTACCACACGAATCCAGTTCTTTCCATCAGCTGATTTCCATACATCCAAAAAATTAGGTGTTTCCGGGGTATCCCAACCACCTAAAATCCATAAATGGTTATCATATACAAATTCACCCTGTGAATCTCTTCCCTGCCATCCAGCTTTTTTAGTTTCTTCCACCCACTCAATTTTTCTCCCCTGAGCAATCACAGATAAATTTATCAAAATAATTATTGAGGCACTTATTAATAATCGTTTCATAATTTATGTATAAGCAGTTTAATAATTCATAAGCCTAATATCAGTGGTATCTTAATTGATGTACACAGGCAAAAAATTATGGATGTCTCATTTTTTAAATTGATAAACTCAGTTCAATTAAAATAATTCATTTCAAATGCGCTTTCACTCAATACGTTTCTTTAATTCTGCAACAGGTGCACCAATCATTCTGCTAATTGGTTTACCGCTACGATAACTAATCACACGGAACATTGATTTTATCGATTCACAATAACCTGTTTTTCAATTCTGCAATAGAAATGGTGATCATTCGTCCGATAGGTTTTCCATTTCTATAACTAATCACTTTCAGGAAGGTCGCATCTTTTGGAACAACCGTCTTACCATTATATCGCGGGTAAAAATTATCGGGAAAAGAATTATCAAAACTATAATGCAAATCAAGCCCATCAATCTGTGTTTCCATTATCACATTCAAAATACCATCCTTTCCGTTCTCAACAAAAAAAAGTGGATCATAAATGCCCGGGCTAAATTTAGTTTGAGAAAAATTATATCTGTTGAAATGATCTTCCACCCTCCTGATAAATTCAGGATAGTTTTTTCTTTTAGCAGGCGTCCAGGCTAATTCAGCAATGGCAAAGGCCCTGGGCCATGCCATGTATTGAAGATGGCGATAAGTATAAATTTGTTCAGACCATAAATTGCCCTGTACTCCTTTCACATATTTCGGATCGACACCTTCCGGTAATGGTTCAGTTTCATACACAGTTTTTAAAAGTTTTGCTTTGTATACAGGTGGCTCGCAGACTTTGTCACCTTGCATAAAATTTAAATAGGCGTAAGAGGAGGGGCTAAAAACAACTTCATGTTTTCTGGCAGATGCTGCTATGCCTCCTTTTGTTCCCCGCCAGCTCATTATTGCAGTTGACGGGTTTAGCCCGCCTTCCAGTATCTCATCCCAGCCAATCATTTTCTTCCCCCTGGAATTAATTATTTTCTCCACCCGACGAGAAAAATAATTCTGGACTTCAGTCAAATTGGAAAGTCCTTCCCTTTTCATCAATGCCTTTATATCTTCGCTCTTCTCCCAGAAATTCATGGCACCCTCATCACCACCTGCATGAATATATTCGAAGGGAAAAAGTGTTGCAACTTCTGAAAATACCTTGTCCAGGAAATCGAATACTTCTTCTTTTCCGGCACATAAAGAGTTATCATACCGGGCATAAAATTTATCACCGTTATCTGGCCAAATCATGACCGTATCTCCGGAGCAGGGTCTAAAATTTCCGGTGGTACTTGCCAGGTAATTGTATGCAGAAATTGCCGCAAGGCTGTGCCCGGGCACATCAATTTCCGGCAGAACATTCACGAAATTTTTGCCGGCATATTCAACAATTTCTTTGATATCCTCCTGCGTAAAATAACCTCCGTAATTATTCGGTTCGCTGTCTTTGGGCGTTTCAAAAAAAGTATAGTTACCTGTCTTTTCGGGTCTCCAGGCACCAATTTTAGTTAACAATGGCAAACTTTTAATTTCAATCCTCCAACCATCATCGTCTGTTAAATGTAAATGCAGCAAGTTGAATTTGTATTTCACCATATCATCAATAAAATGCTTTACCTGTTCTTTATCAAAAAAATGCCTCGCTACATCCAACATTAATCCACGCCATACAAACCGGGGATAATCAAGTATCTCAACTATTGGCAAAGACCATACTTTTTTATTGACCTTAATTTTACTTTCAATATCAGGACTGAATAATTGCATTAGTGATTGCATGCCATAAAACAATCCCGCAGGCCTGGAGGCAATAACGCTTATCCCTTTAGCTGATACGGATAAACGATACCCTTCGGCACGAAGCAATTTAAACTCTTTTTCGTCTAACATAAAACGAATAGAATTTGACGAAATCAAAGTACGCTTCTTTATCGGGAAAATATACCCTGTCGCAGGAGCCGCCCTGTCAACAAACATCCTCGCTACAGCCTCAACCTGAACATTAGCAGCACTTATTTCAACAACTGTATTTTTTGACAGCGTATACCAGCCGCCATTTTGAACTATTGAAACAGGTTGTGGAATTATTGCAACACTATCCCTAAGTTGCCGGGCAAATAAGAAAAGAGGAATTAGAATAATTTGCAAAGAAATAAAATATTTCATAAACGCTAAGTATGAAAAAAGTGTAAAAGAAATAATGATAAAATCGATTGATTCATTCTTAAACATTAATGGCATGTGCCATGAAAGCCGAAAACGCTGATCATATTCTTGCGTTAAGCCAGCTTGTACAAACAATAATAATTTTAAAAAACCTCATTAACGCTGGTTCTCCCTTTCTTATGAAAATCCTTTAATGCCCGGGAAAACAAAATACGCAGAGAAACGGTATCGTATATTCTAACTTCATTAGTGCTACATCATTGTTTACGTTCACTCAACTATATTTTCGGATACAGGTAAATCATTTAATTTTTCATTTGAAGCGTCAACCGATTGTATAAGTTCGAATGTTGCCGGCTCCACTGCCCTCAATCGTTCAATTGTTTCAGCGGGAACATTGCTTTTAGCAAATGGAACCATTTTTACATATTCCTGAATTGCTCCCGCATTGCGCCCATACTTATATTCATAGGTAAAACCTCCCTGCCTGTCTACCTTGGTATTGGGGTTTGTAAGACCTGGTACGCTGATCCTGCCTGCTGAGAAAATAAAGTAACTGGCGAAAAAAAGACCCGCATCAATCCAAAAATCAAAAATTTTTTCAACCAGTAATTAAACTTCATCTAAAACATTTTTTTAAAATTCAAAATTTTGATTCCCTGTTTACACAGGAATTAATTTTTTATTGATTTTGCTCCGCCGTTGACTTTAAATACATACGCATGCTTTACAAAAAAATCGGCAGGCGAAACAACAGGAGGCCTGATTAAAACAGCACCGCTTTTATTTTCATAAGCAATGTTTTTTTTAAACCCTAGTAATTCAACTTTTATATCTTTTGAAAAATTCAGGCCTTTAATCAATATCCCGTTAACTGGCCACTGGGTAGTAAGAACAAATAAATCTGTGCCTTTAATGGTGTAGAATATCTTTCTCTCGTTTCGTGTTGAAGCAGCTTCGGATGCAGTTTGTTTTTCTTTATCTTTTTTTTCCAACTTTATCGCCTTTGTTAACTGTTTCTTTTCGGCAGGATTACGCCAGGCTTTTGTTCCATAAATACCATCACCATTTATAGCCAGCCAACTTCCAATATCCTTTAAACGTTGCTCCATTATTCCCGGCATTGTGCCGTCGGCCATTGGCCCTACATTTAAACAAAGGTTGCCACCCATACCAACGGTGTTTACTAACAAGTGTATTAATTCTTCGGAGCTTCGATAATCATTAATGTCTTCGTCCCGGTTAAATCCAAAAGAGTATCCCATACCCTGCACTTCTTCCCAGGGATGGTCAGTATCCAGGTCTTTATCGGAATATTCCCGTGTGTAATAACCACCGTGCCTGCCACGCACTTTTCCCCATCGATCATTCACAACTACTTCGTTCCTGTTGGGCGCATTGTTGTATAGCCAGCTTAAAAACTCTTTGCTTTGGAGGCGTGCATCATCTTCATCCCAATCACCATCAGGATACAAAATGGAAGGATGGTACCGCTGCACCAGGTCTTTCATTTGGGGGATGATATGATCTGAGATCATTTTATCACCAGGTATTTTATACTTACTTATTATTTCATCGGGCAAATAATATTTGATCGAACCATCAGAAGTTGCTACAGGTGTGCTTTCCCATTCCATTAAAGAATAATACAATCCCATTTTCAAACCTTCTTTTCTAACTGCTTTCGATAATTCACCAACTAAATCTCTCTTAGGGCCAACTTCCATCGAATTCCAATTTTTTGAATAAGGATCACCGGTTGGCCACAGTGCGAATCCATCGTGGTGCTTGGAAGTAAGAATCACATATTTGGCACCTGCATCTTTAAAAAGATGGGCCCATTTTTCAGGCTGCCAAACCGCTGCTTTAAACATAGGTGCAAAATCCCTGTATGCAAAATTTTTTCCATAAACGCGGTTATGAAAATCCCTGTTAATCCCTGGCTTTGTCATTGCTGTTACCTCGTACCACTCCGCATAACAATCATACACAGATCCTTCCCGATTAATATGCATGTAAGAAGGGACAGAATACACTCCCCAATGAATGAAAATTCCAAACTTAGCATCCTGGAACCATTGCGGTATAGGCCGGCTGTCAATGGATTCCCAGGTTGGTTCATACTTTTTTTGAGCCCTGGTAAAAGTCCCGGTTAAAAAAAATGTCGCTACAACAAGTAATCGAATCATGTTTTATTTAATGATTTTATTTATCGAGGAATTTTATTTCTAAAAGCTCTATAGAGGTAACGCAATACTCAATTAATGCACCATTTTTTCCTTAAAACAGTTCACTACTTTCTGTTAACCGGGTATTAGACTATCTAAAAAATTTATTTGCCCTGAATTTTCGACCGAAATTTTAGAATTATGGTTCAAAATAATTTCGCTCAACTAAGCCTTTCATCGTTCAGCCACAAAAACGAAAAACCATTTATCAGGTAGGTGAAATCATCATAATTCTTTAATAATTATATTCTTGAAATAGGCTTTGTGTCCATGATCCTGGAGACATATTTTTCCTGATTTGGCATTTCCATAATATGGAAATGTTTTCCACTTGCCTGATTCCTTCCTGCCTTTCCAGTCTTCTGATTGTTGATAAAATTTAACTATTTTTTTACCGTTTAGCCAGTGTTCAACATGCCCGTAATTGAAAATTAATTTACCATGATTCCACTCTCCAACCGGTTTTAGTACTTTATTGCTGTTAGGTGCGTACATTCCATAATCCGCCCCGCTTTTTTGATTGCTATCTGCACGGCCATCGTATGCCGCATCATCCATTAGTTGAAATTCTGGTCCTGTTTCATAAGGGGCTTTAAATTTCTTACCCTCCGTTACATGATACATAAGTCCTGAATTGCTCCCTGGATCTAATTTCCAATCCCATTTAAGCCCGAAATTTTCATAAGTGCCATTAGTTACTAAATCCCCGCCATAATCCACTCCCGAAATTGCTCCAAGACAAACCAATGATTCATCTTTGACTATCCAATTATTTACCGGGCCGGTCTTATTAAATCCGTGCCAGCCGTTAAGGCTTTTTCCATCAAATAAACCTGTCCATCCCAATGATGTTTCTTCTTTTACTGATTCAGTTGCAGATGGGGAAACATCGGGAACAACCTGCGGATACCTGCATCTGTAGGATGAAGCCCATATTCACAAATTTCGAAGCTTTCAATTTTACTTATACCGGATGCCTTTTCTTTTCCATACCATCTTTCAAGTGATGCCCGTTTCTCCTCGTTAACGTCTTCTGAAGCGCTTTCAGCAAGCCACTTCCTCCTTGCGGTTGTATCTTTTGGAACTAAATCAAGTTCACCCTCGGTCCAGGGTAACCACTCGTAATATTGTGAAACGTGTGCGTCCATTTCGTACACCTTTGTATTGAATACACTTGAGATGTCAACTACGATATCCGGACGAAACGGGTTAGGTCGTTGAAAATTATCCCGTGTATATAAAAACAATGGATTCTTTTTCAATGCGGGCACACTGCTTAAAATGTTGGGAACAATTACTAAGTAAGCAGCATCCTGCACCAGCAAGCCAGTATTGCGGTGATCGGGATGATAGTCATTAGGACGGCTGGAAATAACGATATCCGCTTTCCATTCTCTTATTAACCGTATTACCTCTATCCTGTTTTCCTGGGTTGGCATGAGTTCCCCATCATGATTGTCCAACACCTCATATTCAATCCCAAGACGCCTTCCGGCTTCTTTAGCCTCCTTTAATCTCCTGTTAGCCAATTGCCCTCCCCCCATATCCTGATGCCCCTTGTCACCATTTGTAAGAGAAACAAATTTTACCTTGTGCCCCATTTTCGAATACAATGCCGCAATTCCACCGGCCCTCATATCGCAATCATCCGGATGGGCTCCGAAAACAATAATGTGCAGTGTATCTATCGCCAAAATAATCTGCAAATTACCTTTCGTAGCAAAAGGTTTGGGCGTTGCTGTAAATGAAGAAAGCAGTAACCCGATTACATAAATGGAAACAATATTTTTTTTCACTTTCCTGGTTTTATATTAAAGACGAAAAGAATCATTTTTTCCCGGGAGAAGTAATTTCTTTCATTTGCAAAGGATCCCAATGAACACTTCTATTCTGAAAATAGCTATCATTACATGCCAAACACGGGGCCGCTGCACGAAAACCAAATTCAGCATCTTCGAATACCGGCGATCCATTTCTGACTGAGTCAAAGAATTGGTTAAAATGATTTAGGTGCTTATCCTGCCCTGCCGGTGCACTAAATGAAATTGAGTCCTTAACCGGCGCCTCCCTTTCTTCTTTAGAGTATTTATTGTTGTAATCTTCCAATAGCGACTTTTGCATTTCTATGGGATAAGTAGTAATAGCATCCCAACCATCGGCCATCCCCGGAGCCTTCGGCAAAAGATTATATTGAACGCTTACATCGCTGCTGCCCAAATTCATAACTCCCTCGTCTCCAATAAAACGAATTTGTGTCTGTTCCCCCGCGCCACTCGCAAAATTCACTCTCAAAGTGAGTAAAAATTTTGGATGCTCTTTAGTTTCCGGATATTCCATAATTGCCGTCATTACATCCGGAACATTTCTCCCGTCTTTCCAATGACTAAGCTGTCCCATCGAAAATATTCTTGAGGGACCTCTTGACCCGACAATCATATGGATACCGGTAAGCAAATGAACAAACAGATCTCCAGCTACTCCTGTACCGAATTCTTTATAACATCTCCATCTGAAAAATTTATTAGCATCGAAAGGCTGCTTTGGAATTCCTGCGATATACCTGTCCCAATCTACGGTCTCGGGTGAAATATCAGAAGGCATTGTATATTCCCAGGCGCCAAGCGAACTATGCCTGTCGTAAGTCGCTTCAATACAATTCAACTTCCCTATTTCCCCATTTTTTAATAATTCCTTCGCCTTATGATAAGAAAATCCAGCGATTACCTGGCTACCTACCTGGAATACCCTTTTAGTTTGTTTCTGCACTGCAATCAATGGAAGTCCTTCGTGTATTTCTTTTACCATAGGTTTTTCGCAATACACATCCTTGCCTTTTTGCATGGCATCCCTGGCAATACGTGCATGCCAAATATCTGTTGTGGCAATGATGACAACATCTATTTCTTTTTTTTCCAGGATTTCGCGGTAATCCATGGTGGTGTAAACATCTTTGCCGTATTTTTCTTTCACACGGGTCAATCTTCCGGAATAAAGATCACAAACAGCTGCAAGGCTTATACCTGGTACTTTCAACGCGGTTTCAAGGTCGGCATTGCCCATTATTCCGGCCCCTATTAGTGCTATACGTATGTGTTCATTTGCCTTCACTTTTTTGGGCAACAGGAAATCTTCTTTGGCAGCAGAACTGCTGAAAGCTCCGGCAGCAAGCACGAGACCGGTTCCACCAAGTTGTTGAAAAAATGTCCTTCTTGAATAATTTTCAGACATAACTAATAAAATAATTTAATTAATAAAGAAACGTTGCATTATAAAACCTTAGCTACTTTCTCCAGCAATATCTTTGACTTTTTAATACCTTCGTCTTCGCTACAATTTTTTCCCTCAAACTCTATTCCTGCATATCCATTGAATCCCATATCTTTTACTATTCTCATCATTTTAAAATAATCGGTTTCAACGCAATTGCCGTTTTCATCAAAATCCCTGGTCTTGGCGCTAACCCCTTTTGCAAAAGGCATCATTTGTTTAACCCCTATATATTTGTCATATTCAGAAAGGCATTTTCTGTCAGTCCCGGTGGAATACTCAATACAAAAATTTCCAAAATCGGGAAGCGTACCAATATTTTTTCGATTGGCTTTCTTCATTAGCTGCTCCATCCAATTGCCATTTGAAGTGACACCTCCATGATTTTCAACGATTACATTTATGTTCTGTTTCGATGCGTACGCTGCTAGTTGATCCAAACCATCTGCGGCTGCAGACTGTACATCTTCCGGTGAACCCTCACCATAAGTATTTACCCTAATGGTAATACATCCAAGATATTTCGCAGCGTCTACCCACTTATAATGATTCTCAACTGCTTTCTTTCTTTTCTTATCATCAGGATCTCCAAGCGGACCTTCGTCGTCGCACATGATCAAATGGTTTATAACATCATTGTCCCTACATCGCGCCAGCAGATCATCTAAATATCTTTTATCCCCAGCTTTGTCCATAAAGAAACTATTGACATATTCTAACACACCAATTCCATAAACCTTTCTTGCCATAGATGGAAAATCAAGATTGGTCATTTGGCCGCTACTGATAGTTCTGTGAAGAGACCATTCAGCAAGAGAAATCGTAAAAAATGAATCGGCATTGCCCGGAGGAATTGGCAAGCCTTTAACCAGGTTAGAAATGCCGGTAAGGCCAAGAGCAACAGTTGCTGCCTGTAACAAAAAATCTTTTCTATTTGACATCGCTATGGATTTATTTTTATTGATTAGCCTTAAAAAAATTACCTGAGGTATTTTTCAAACCAGTGTAGCATTTCGATTTGCATCTGGTCGGTGTAAACATGTCCGGTATGCTGATAAACAATACTCTTAAAATTTTCAGGCTTTTTATACAATGAATAAACGGCGTAAAGTTTGTTCTCAAGAACATGAATTCCACTAAGCGGCGAGCCATTATCACTGTCGCCGGTTAATGCTAAAAAAGGCCTTGGCGCAATAAGACCCATGACGCCTTCTGTATCGAAATGAGTAAGCATTCCAGGAAGAAAGGTATACATCCCGTGTGCGTTAATCTGCCTCTGCTGGATAAGTTCCGTGTACCGTGTAAAACATGAAACTGCCACCACTGCTTTAACGCGATCATCGATCGCAGCGAGCCACCACGAACGGGTACTCCCCATACTCATTCCTTCAACGCCAATTTTGGAGGTGTCAATTTCAGTGCGGGTCATCATATAATCCAATGCAATTTGTTCATCCCGCAACTGCATTCCCCAAAGGGTGCGGCCAAACCATTGATTAATTTTGAAAAGCGAATTCAATTGATTTTTATAACCGTCTTCCATGGTCTCATTAGCGCCTGCGGGCCCCTGGCCTAATCTCTCCCCGTGAAATGAATTATCAATTGACATAAGAGCAAACCCATGGGTAACAAGCAGTGCGAGCACATCCTGGCTTGAAGAAACCGTACCAAATACTGCATCTTTGCTATAACTATGACTATGCAGACCGAGAATTAGAGGAGGCTTTCCTTTCGTGTTTGTTGGAATTGCCAGGTACCCCGGAATCATTCCATCGACTTCGTTGTCGATTAAAAATTTTTCAAAAATATACCCTTCCCGGGTTTCCCTCGTCACGATGGTAACTTTCGGATGTTTCGGCCTCGGTGGAATTTTTCCAAGGAGAAACTTCACCGTATCGTAAACGTTAGGCCGCTCTTTAGTCCATGCTGCCAAAGTCTTTGGAAATTGGAAATCGGGGTAGTCAAATTTTTGAAAATATTCAGGAACTCCTTCCCAGGGAACTTGCTCTTTCCATAAAGTATCCTTATGAGACTGCCCCTGCGCCTGAAACGATGTGCTATAAATAAAAAATACAATTATTGAAACTACTATTGGCGTTTTAGAGAATTTCATTAGTTTTACGTTTACGTACACGAATATAGTTCATCAATTTTCTTTAACCAAAAAAATTAAAAGGTGGTATCCATTACAAATTAACACCAGCAAATGAGGGGGCTACAAGGGCAGGGTGCATTCCAATTTGTCGCTCTTGCCCCTAACCCCTAAAGGGGAACAACTCTTCTTAATATTGAGCGTTATTAGCTATTGGATAAATTTAACGATTTGAGGGTTGCGACAATTTGGATTGCACCCCAAGAGCACCAAAAAATTAAATTTATTTATAGATGAGTATCCCTGAAGGGGAAAATAATTAAACCATACATTACAAATTTATAAGAATAGTAAATTATTCAAACATGCAGCGCGGCCGGATTTCCCGGTATGAAGATCTCAGCTAAATATAAACTGTACCGTTTTTAAGAATTAATATCGGTTGTGCTTGATCCGGACAAGGTTCTTCCTGATATTAATACGACAAATAATAGCTGGTCACCAGTGCAAAATATTAATAAATGAAACCTGATTTTTCAATAAAATAACTATTTACCAGGTGCTGTAATCAATGAGATACTTACTTTTGCAGATATACCAGATAGCTATTCAAAAAATATAATTCTTTATAAAAGATTTGGCTTTGTGAAAATATTTTTATCCATCTTTATATTTGAACCCAACTACGGATTTTTTTTAAAGCAAAAAGCAAGCGGCTACCTCAAATCGATTTAACTATCGTGATTACGCGATTTTCTAAAACTATCCCGTTTAGTACCAGTTGATTTTGTTGGTTAATTTTTTTTGGTTGCCGGAATTTATGAAACCTATTACAGATACAGGTCTATAATTTGAAAAATATTTTTCGTTTGTAAAGAAAATAGGACAGGTACCAAAACATTGCGGCTACCAAAAGTACGTCGATCATGTATATACCTGTCTCGCCAATCCAACTGAATAGCCGTGAAGTAAAAGGAGTTACCATTCGATGAAATATTCGTCCCCCACCCAACTCTGAAAAAAGATATAAGAAAATAGAGTTCATACCAAAGATTGCAAAAAAATGGGGTATTTTTTTAAAGCCGAGTATATCTATCAGCCAATATGAAATTGACATGCCAATCAATGCCCATCCCCCGCTCACTATAACATATGTACTAGTGGAGATCCTTTCAATAATTGGAATATAAGGTCTCAGTGAATATCCGACCATAAGACCCGCCAAACCGGGTATAAGCATGGTTAGCAGCTTTTTTTTATGCGGCCAGTCCTTCATCAGCATCTTTCCTACAACGGTCCCCCATATTACATGGGCAAATGTTGATACCGCATTAAATGTAACCCAGTGACCAGGGTTCAAATGTCCAACTGTATTTAGATCAAACCAATTGCCGAAATTATTATCCGGAGCAAGCTGATTAAATCCTTCAATGGGCCAGTAGCGGTAAATAACATCAGAAAAAACAATCACAGCAAAAGAGATCAGTAATTGCCATTTTATATCTTTTCGCATTAGTAAAAATGCAATAGGATATGTAAATGCTAATTGAGGTAATATGTTTGTGAGGTAAAAAGCATGTTCATGAGCCCCTAACATAAAGCCTAATACAAGCAACCAAAACGAACGATTCAGGGCATGGTAAATTAATTTCTTCCAGCTATCCCCCCTTGCCAATCGTTTTGCAACGGAGAAAGGCATCGCCACCCCTACAATAAACATAAAGAAAGGCTGAATAAGATCCCAAAAATACAATTCGAACCATGCGCCATGGCCAGTTTGGGTATGAATTATAGCAATTAAAGTTCCGCCTTTTCCCGCTTTTACCAATTCATCAAAAATCCCTCCAATTCCCGTAACCAGTAGTAATAATGTAAACCCACGGAAAAAGTCTATCGACAATATCCGGTTGGGTTCTGTACTTAATTTTGTCTTATTGTTCATCGCAGAAAAAATCTTCGCAATTATTGCTGTTATAATTTAAATAATTTCTTTGCATTTTCGTAAAGAATTTTGCGTTCAACTTGCCTGGTAGGTGCCAGCTTACGAATTTCAGCAATAGTTCGTATTGCCTGGCAGGGGGTACCGGGTGGAACACCTTCAAAGTTTGCGGGATCTGGGCAATCACTTCCGAATAGTAATTTATCCTGGTGACGCTCGAGAAATTTCCTTGCATGATCTTCATCACGAGTTAATGAATGCTGCCCGGAAGTCGCAGATAAATCAGCATATTGATTTGGATAATCACTAAGCAAAAGATCTGACAAGCCACCGGGGGTAATTTTCCCTTTTGGATACATTTCAGTAGTAGGAACATAGTTTTTATCAATTGAACCCCACCATTCCTGGGCGTGTGCAATAAAATTAACTTTAGGATATTTCTCAAGCATGGTGTGAAATCTCTCAATACCATAATTGTACATTTGATACTGCCAATGCATCAGAACCGGCACATCATATTCCTGAGCCAGTTGATATATTTTTTGCATGCCAGGCGAATCGCATTCTACTCCAAATTTTAATTCTCCTATAACAACAGCGCCCAGTTTAAGATATTTTTCTATCTCGTCAACTACATCAGGTTGATCCGGCACTTCGCAGGCGCCAAACAAAAATTCTTTTGGATGCTCTTTTGCAAACCTATAAGTCACCTCGTTGCCTGAAATTCCACACGCTAAGCCGTTGGAAAACCCGTCATGTGTAGACGCAGATTTAACAGGACTGCCTGCCGGCAAAAGAATGGTGGTCGTAGCCCCCATTGCCCGCTGATGGGCGACCAGGTATTTATTGTCGTCACGACCATTGTAATTCGAATGTTGATGCACATCAATAATAGGATCATGTTCATTATCAGCAATTCCAGAGATACCGGAAGCTTTTAGGGTTAAAGCTGCTCCTGCCAAAAAAACGCTGGTAGCGGCTATAAATTCCCGGCGGGATTGCCCCGGATCTTTTTTCGAATTTACTTTCGTGTCTTTTTTTGTATTCATTTTACCACAGATTTGAGATAACAAAACCAATTGATTAGTTCGCCGTTCAGTCCCTCTTTCGCTTTTCGATTACAACAACGCTATTTCCGCTTGTATTTGCCTGCCAGGTATGAGCGATTTTAAGGTTTGGCCCTTAATAATTTTCGAATGGTGGAAACAACAGGGAGCCAGCGGGATTAATGTACTGGAAACCATTATTATATTCATTCTAATATAGTTGTTTTTAGATCAATTGGTACGCCTGGTTTACCAGGGTAGCAATTTATTTTTAAAATTTTATTGGATACAGCAGCCAGATAATTGCCAAATCGGTAACGTACACGAATATAATTAATTATTTTATAATAAACAAAATTATCGCGTTCATACGCATATCGTTCCGGGAGGTATATAAAAAGTCAACTATTTTTCAAACTTTGGGCACACACAAAAAAATAAAAAATTTACTCCAAAATAAAATTTTTTTGAAAAGCCGGTTTATTAAATCTATTGTTATATCCCGATACAATCATAATAGTAATAGTATTCTTGCGCAAGCTGCCTTCTTTCTTTAGAAAAAAGCCTGATGCAATCATTCCCTTTGGAAAACAGGTGTTGAGAAAGAATTACCCGACCACTTTCTTTTCTATTGGTAACAAATAAGCAGATGAAATCAAAGCTCAGAAAATCTTGTTTAACGTGGATACTCATTCAATATGTTTTTAACGACAGGATTTGTTTACGTACACGGCAATAGTTACTATTTTAATTACTTTCCATCGTTTAGCAACCGTATACCTGTTTTAATTGGTATAAAACAGGTAATTAGACTTCATAATTATGTCAATAGGCATATAGATACATCCCTCAACAGGCAATTTTAAAACGATGTGTTTATAGAGGGCCATAAGACCTTTGTAAGCCTGTTCACCAGGCTTTTGGCAAATAAGGAAATTAATTACATCTTCTTCCAGGTAGCGGATGTTCTCTTTAAGAAAATCGTATCCTATCAGGAGCGGATTTCGATTCGTATCTATTAGATATTGCGAAACAGTTGACACCCTTGAGTTAGTTACGAAAATAAGTTTTATGTCTGGATTCTTCCTGAAAACCAGGTTTAAGCTTTTTTTTACAGAATTATAATCTACACCCCTGATATCAACCTTTGACACCGGGTTCGAAATATTATACTTTTTAAAATAACCACGAAAGCCGTCTTCTTTTCTTAACAGGTGATGGTGGTTTTCCATTTCCCTGGAAATGTTTACAATCAAAATGTGGTCGTTTTTTTTAATAAGATAATTAGTGAGATTGGCTGCAAGGTAACCGCTGCTGTATAAATCCGGCCCAATGTAAGAAAGACTCGATTGTTCAGGAATATCTGAATCAATAAAAACATACGGGATATTAAGCTTCTTACATTTTGTTGTAAAATTTATTGATTCATCTATAAACGATGGTGCAAGTAAAACACCATCCGGCTTATCTTTTACTATTTTATTTGCCTGTTTTAAAAAAGAGGCTTTATCATCCTGATCAAAAAAGTATTTTTCAATTTTTACATTATACTGCCTTATTTCAAACTCCGCATCTTCAATACCCTTTAGCGGAGCCTCCCAAAAACTGGTTTCTCCGGATACAGATGGAATCATTGTTGCCAGACGTGTTATCTTATTTGACGCCAGCCTTCTGCCTAGCAGGTTTGGCTGGTAATCCATTTCTGCGATAATAGCTTCAATCTTCTCTTTTGTCTTGATAGAAACACCAGTCCTGTTGTGAATCACCCTGTCGACTGTTCCGATTGAGACCTTAGCTCTTCTGGCTATCTCTTTAACACCTGTAAGTTCTTTCTGGTTAATTTTCATGTCTTCTTTAAAAGTTTTTAAAGGCAAATTATGATCATCTTTTTTAACGAAAAAAAAATTAGCCTAACCAATTCAAGCAAAGAAAAGAAGAATTTTACAATCACTTACCAAGATTATTTTTAAATTAATCATGTAATTATAAAAAGCATCTTTATATAACTATTTGGAAACAATATGAAATTAGCAAAAATAACTATCTTCGTGTACGTTAACTGTTTGAAGTTCAGTTATTTTTAATTCCCGGGGAAAAGATATTTTTATTTAATCAATTTATTAACTATTTTGATTAACAAAGTACGCTATGCTCAGGTGCCGGGAATAACCATACGAGTGGCAACAGGAAATATTGATATGCTACCTTCGCTACCTTTTTTACCCTACCCTTTATTAATAAATGAATAAATGAAAGAAGAATAATATCCCAATAACTAAGGACAATCAATGGCAAGAAAAAAACAATGGATTAGAGAATAATTTCGGCACCGGGTATGGGGCACTTTCCCACCTGCAACTAACAAAGTTGTTTTTGATTAACCAAAAATGGAGCCTCATTATTAAAGTGAAGGGAAAGTAAACTTCTGGTTGTCTGTAACTGTAGTAGATAGATTATATTTTTAAAATTAACCTGTGTGCGGGGCTTGTTTTGATAAGTAATTTTTTCGCCTGGAAGCCTTGGCTGTCATCATTCCAAAAACATTCAGTTAATTTTTCTATACTGTGTTTTTGCTTTTAAAACCATTAAAATGAACCGTTCGATTTTGACTTTAATTTTTACCGGAGCTTCCCTTATTGTCGCTGCACAAAAGGAGACAGCAGCAAGTACTGATAATGCCGTTAAAAAATTATCACAGGTTTCAAAACAGGTATGGCCGGCCAGCGAGTTATGGTCTCAATCCATCTCTCAAAACCTGAAGCTTGTCAATGGGGCCATAATTCTTGACGACAACCTTTTAATTGAAGATGATTCTCCTGGAATGGGTTCTACCCGTGCTGGCTTATGGGATACAATTGGATATGGAGTCACTTTGCGAAAATATTTGACCATCTCAAGATGGCCTGTAAAAAAGGCAACAATTACAATGATGGCTTACCCTGTTCAGCCAAGCGAAGCTATGAGTGGGGGGAAATTGGAGTTCAAGGTAAATGGCCATGCGCCTATCGTTTATGAAGTGCGTCATTCCTGGACTTCTGTACCTGTACCAAAAGAATACCTCAAATACGGTGAAAACGTGATTGAGGTTACAGTTCATGGCAGGGATACAAAATTCAGCACGCCAATAGCGTTGTATTCTAATTACAAATATGGCGTGGCACTTCCTCCTTCATCTCCTCACAGTAAGCGAAGCCTTGATGGAGGAAGAACGTGGACTCACAATGATCTTGGTGGATCCGGGAACAATAGTGGCGAATACCCGATTCGCCTCAAGTTAGAGGCATATCATCAGACAGGCTGGTTACAAACGCCGGTAATCAATTTAGCGGAGACTGCTATTAAAGGCGTACTATACTTTCCGTCTAGGGTTACCAGCACTCAAATCAAACTGGATTCTATTTGTTCGGGAGGTAGCAAATTGATTCTTTATATACGAAGTGGTAACACCCATTTGCCTGAGGTTGATAAGTGGACAGATTGGAGAATATTGTCGAATGGCATGCTGCCTTCAGATTTACATGATCGATTTATTCAGCTGAAACTAAGTTTTAAATCAAATTCCGGCATTGCTACCCCTCAAATGCTTAGCTTAAGCTTGCATAGCCAGTGGACGAATCCTCTACCAGGCGTAAGCAAGGAAATTGCTGTAACTGGCGGAATTAATTATGCCATGATCAGAAGTTCATTTCCTTTTCAGAATGAAATCCCGACGTATCCAGCATTAAGGGAATTGCGCAAAAAATATCATTTGGATAAAATAGTGGAAGGCGCCCACTCTGAGTGGGAAAAGATCAAATTACTTCAGGATTGGGTAGCCGGTCTTTGGGAATGGTATATGCCGGATCCGGAACTGCCAGACATGGTTACATGGGATGCACAGGATGTATTGAGTACCACTGACAGAAAGGGAAAACCAAAAAAGATTGGAGGCTTTTGTCTTTACTATAACATTGTATTTGTTCAGGCATGTCAAAGTCTCGGCATTGCAGCGCGAATAGTCAATATCAACTATTCTGTCTTGGGAGGACATGAGGTGAGCGAAGTTTGGTCACGTGATTTTGGAAAATGGGTAATGATAGATGGTCAGTTTGACAATATATATTATGACAGAAAAACTAAGGTACCCTTGAGCGTTCTTGAATTGCATACGGTATTTTTAGACACTTATTATCCGGGGAAAGAAGTTATAGATCGCGATGCCTGGAATATACAAGACCGTGATCGCCGTTCAGAAAATATTGATCCCTCAAAGTTGCCTATTTACATGGAGTCTGGTGGCCATGCCCTTTCAAACCACATAGGAAAAGACTATGTGTGGTGGAAGGTAGTTTTGAATAAAGATGCACCAGGCTACTCGGGTGGCTACGGTTTCTTCAACACGGCTGAGGTGCGTTGGCTCCCACGAAGCAATTGGCTCAGCCAGCCACTACCGATGCCGATAGCGCACGGTGTATTACATTGGCCCTGGGATGGATACCTTGAATGGACCGACGCAATGACCCCTGAGTCTCCCGAACACCGTTACTTTGTTAGGCGGGAATCTGACATGTATGGACGTCTCTTCACCGTCGATTTTAGTGCACAGGCAGCCGAAAAAGGATTTGTTCACATTAGTATGGCCACGGATAGCCCGGGATTTGCATATTTTGAGTTGAGTAACAACGGCCGCCCGGTAACAACACCTAAACATGAGTATCTATGGAAGTTGACACCGGGACTCAATAACCTGGAACTCCGAAGTGTGGATGTATTTGGCAATCGGGGTGCAATGAGCAATTTGAGCATCAAGTATACTCCTAACAAACCGAATACTGGGAAAAATACAATTATAAAATGATTGATCTATTTATATATTCGTAGTAAAATGCAATACTTCTGCATTTAAAATTCACACGTCTTGTATGACACTAAGAGAAAGAGGCTTCAATAAGTCAAAAGCCAAAAAATCAAAAAAAACTGTTCCAAATAACCTGCTGTACCTCTGTAGCAAGGATATTTTTACCTAAAGAATTATTGGTAATGATGTAAGTATCGTTAGAATCGCAAAAGTTTAATAATACAAAAAGCTGTTTGAGCTAATTGCTCCAGCCATGGTGTAGGTTTATAAGTAGGATTGATGGTATGCGTGTTTAGTTTTTCAATTGCTTCAACGCAACTTACGCCGTCAATCCGGTACTAATAACCAGGGCGCTTTCATTGATATTAAAGGTAGAAGTATGTGAAAACGCCTTAATACCTTCATCATTATTACCGACACCTGACATATAAAAATACGAGCTCAATTGCTGTAAATAATAGGCAAAGTCCTCAGCAGCCATCCATATATCAAGGTCAATAATTTTATCCTCCCCTAAATATCCGGTTGCATAATTTTATACATCGTTAGCCAACTTTTCCTGATTGACCAGAAAAGGGAATCCTTTTACAATATTAATTCACAGGAACCACCCATGCCTTCCGCGATACCCATAGCCATTTTTATCATTTGTTCATGAGCCTTTATGCGCCATTTTTAATCCCTGGCCCGAATGGTGCCCTCCATATACAC
>JBDTLZ010000340.1:0-32453 GCA_039934515.1 Ginsengibacter sp. | reverse complement strand
TTAAATTTATCCAATAGCTAATAACGCTCAATAATAAGAAGGAGTTGTTCCCCTTTAAGGGTTAGGGGCAAGAGCGACAAATTGGAATGCACCCCTTTTTGTTACTTAACCCATCACTTTAAAATAACTTTACTCCCTAAAAAATTATAAATGGAAGATTTTTTGAAGGACCTTTTTAATAATCAGCAATACAATGAAAAAAACTTCTTTCTGATTGCAGGCCCCTGTGTCGTTGAAAGCGAGGAATTAGTAATGGAAGTTGCTGAAAGGGTTTATGCCATTTGTAAAAGACTTGATATTCCCTATATCTTTAAAGCGTCTTATCGCAAAGCAAACAGGACCAGTACAGAATCTTTTACAGGAGTAGGCGATGAAGCCGCCCTCCGGATACTTAAAAAAGTGGGTGATAGATTTTCTCTGCCAACAATAACCGACATCCACGCGCACGAAGAAGCAGAGATTGCCGCAAAGTATGCAGATGTTTTACAGATACCCGCTTTTCTCTGCAGGCAAACCGACCTCCTTATTGCAGCTGCGGAAACAGGCAAAATAGTGAACGTAAAAAAAGGACAATTTGTAAACGGTGATTCGATGAAATTTGCAGTAGAAAAAATTAAGAAAGCAACGCTGAAAAAGGGGCTGACTCAAAAAGTAATGCTCACAGAGAGAGGAAACTCATTTGGATATACCGATCTAGTGGTCGATTACCGCAACATACCCATCATGCAAAACCATGGAGTACCGGTAATAATGGATTGTACCCATAGCTTACAGCAGCCAAACCAAAGCAGCGGAATAACCGGGGGAAATCCCCGAATGATTGAAACTATCGCCAGGGCTGCCATTGCCACAGGTGCAGACGGATTGTTTATCGAAACCCACCCTGACCCATCATGCGCTTTGAGTGATGGCGCCAATATGCTGCAACTTGATCTATTGGAAGATCTGCTGAAAAAAGTGCTTTCTATAAGAAAAGCCGTAGCCTGATTTCTAAGAATAAGCCCTGCACAGGGGCAGGGTTTATATCCAAATAAATTGTTTTTAATAATTTCTCAGCTTCATTTCCACCCTCCTGTTTTTCGCACGCCCCGTCGCAGTTTTATTATCGGCTATGGGATCATTTATGCCGTGGCCTGTTGCGTTGATTCGACTTTCTTCAACACCATTGGCGGTAAGGTATTCTTTTACAGAATTGGCCCGGTTTTCCGATAAAACCTGGTTTTTATCTGCTGAACCGGTAATATCTGTATAACCGTCAACATCAATTTTGTAAGATGAATTTTCTTTCAGTATCTGTGCGACATCCTTTAACGAACTGTAAGATTTTGCAAGCAATTTTGCGCTGCCAGTGGCAAAGAAAATATTTTTGGCAGCTTTATTTACTTTTTCAACGACCACTACATCAATTACCGGGCAACCGAAATTTGAAGCAGGGCCGGCTTCATTTGGACATTTGTCTTCTTCATCATTTACACCATCGCCATCGGTATCCGGTACCGGGCAGCCCTGGTAACGGGCAACACCGGGCACATTCGGGCATTTATCTTCCTCGTCATTGATACCATCTCTGTCAGTATCGGGTATAGGGCAGCCCTGGTATTTTGCAATGCCTGCAACATCCGGGCATTTATCGTCTTTATCTGCAATACCGTCTCCATCGCGGTCGGGGCAACCCTGCAACGCTGTAAGGCCTGCCTGGTCGGGGCATGCATCGAGACTGTCCACTATCCCATCACCATCACGATCGGTCACTACCGGTACTTCAACAACCCTGGGAGCTGGTGCCTTCCTGGCTTCTATATTGCCTGCAATGGTAACACTGTGATAAAAATGATAGGCAGCATTTTCTGTAACAGGTATTCTATATTGTGAGTTGATGAGTAAATAGGTCTGATCAAAAAGGTTGATCTGCACACCTACTCCTACAGGCGTAAATGCACTAAAAAATTTTCCATAGTTGCCGGCACCAACACCCAGGTCAATAAAGGGTGAAACCCAGTATTTGTCTGAAAGCAACTTCAGGTTCAGGCCGGCAGTCGTTTCAAGTAAAAATTTATTCGAAGACACAGCCTCGCCATCTACAGGATAATCGACAAATGAGCCTCCGAGGGTTAAGCTTACATCGATGTGTTTACTCAGGCCGGAAAGATAGTTTACTGCTACTCCCGGATTCATTCGCTTCGGCCTGAAAAAATTATGGGCCTTTAATACACTCACCAGGCCATTGGCCCTTATTTCAGCGGCTGTTTGAAAATCATTCAGAAAAAAACTGAAACCCAATGCTTTTGTCTTAGTATAGTTTACCGGTTGGCCAAAAGATGTAGTAAAAAAACATAGTGCAACAACCAGGAAATAGAACTTTTTCATAAACGTATTGGTTTGCTAAAAACAAAAATAGAGGGTTACAACCAAAACAGGAAATTAATTAATTATAATCAGCTCGTTACAAACGATCCTGTGACTTATGTGACTTATGGCAGCCGCGGGGTTTATGACAAATATGTCCAATACAAATCAGTGTGCAGATGAAAGCTGGGCATCGGAAAGAACTTCAACTTTCACACGGGTTAACCCTTTGCCGGTATACCCTAGCTGGCGTGCGGCATCTCCTGACAGATCCACAAGGCGTTTATTCTTAGCATGTAACCGGTCATTGATTTTTACAATGGCCGTCTTTTTATTTGAGAGGTTGGTTACTCTTATCCATGTGTTCAATGGCAGCACATTACAGGCAGCCGTAAATTTTTTTGAATCATAAATATCCCCGTTAGCAGTTTTACGTCCATTAAATTTTTTCGCATAGAAGCTGGCGGTACCATATTTAATACTAATTTTTTTGGCGAATGACTCCCGGCCTGAAGGCTTGCGATGACGTTTTTTTCCCTGGGCAATTGAGTTGCTAAAAGAAACAGCAACAAACAGGAGGATAAGAAATAGTCTTTTCATAATAAAACGCAGGTATTATTGGTTCTGGCACCGGGCGTAAACACTGCATCCGGAATTTCAATTGCCGATATCCACCTCATTTCATCCCGGCTACACTGGTGTTTGTTAAGCTGTTAACGTTCTTTTCATCTATTTATTTTTGAAATATTTGTCGGCAAGCATTTTATCGTCATCATAAATATCATCGTAAAACACCACTTTATCTTTTTTTACCTCGCAGGTATAATATTCAATAAAAAGAGGCAACCTGTTTTTTACTATAATGCGTTTCCGGTCTTTATTGGCAAGCCATGTTTTAATGGAATCAACATTATAGGCCAGTTTCTTTGTACCCGTTTGGTTAAGGCTGTCATTACGGGCAATATAAAAAGCAAGTTCTTCCCAGTTTTGCACTCGCACACAACCATGGCTTAAAGCCCGCACCGAATTTTTAAAAAGATACCGCTGGTTGGTATCGTGCAAATAAACGCTAAAGGGATTATTAAAGTTAAATTTAAAAATTCCCAGGGCATTATCATCGCCGCTCCCCTGCATTACTTTCCAGGGAATACCTTTTGAATATTTAGTCCATTTTACTGTGTATGGATCTACCACTTCACCCTTACCATCAACCAGGTTATACCCTTTTTTTGTAAGATAGCCAGGATCCTTTTTCATTGCCGGCAGGATGTCTTTCCTGATAATGCTTTCAGGAATGGTCCATTGCGGATAGGTAACCATGTCGGTGATCTGGGAAGCCAGTACCGGTGTGCGTGTTGTGGGTTTGCCTACTATCACTTTCGATTCAAGCACCAGGGTATCATGATCCCACAATTTCAGGTAGAACCCCGGGAGATTTACCCATATATATCTTTCAGGGAGCGCAGGCGGAAGCAGTTTATAACGGTCAAGCGTAATCGCAATTCTTTTAAATTTCTGAAGATCTGTGTTATTCAGGTTTCGAATAAATTTTGAAGATATTTTACCGTCTTTATTAATGCCATGGACAGCCTGGTATTTTTTTATTTCAGTATTTAGCAAAAGAGAATCCGGAACTCCCGAAATTATTTTTGCCGCGCCTGACTGTTCCAGTCTTTTTTGAATATTTTTAACAAGCAGGAGCGAATCCTTTTGAGGATAATCAACATACTGGTATGATGTGTTATCCATGCTATCGACGAAATTCTTCAACACGCCTCTCAGTGAAAGGTATTTATCATTTGATGGCTCAATTGTGTTAATAAAGCCGGCAATGGAATGATTTTTACTTACCTGGTTAAGGCCTTCGACAAAGAAAGAATCGATATATTTTTGTTTCGAAATGATTGATGTGCTGTCTGGGAGCAGCCTTCCTTCTTTAATATCCTTTGCTATTTTCATAAAGGCATCGGTTAGCATCAGGTCGGCCCTGGTCCATATAATCGCATCTGTTTTTGCCAAAGAATCACTAACCAGTTTTTGGCGTAAGGCTGCCAGGTCTTTGAGGTGGTAATCTGCGGGGTAAAGCCCGTAATATTTTGAAGTCTCAATAAAGCTAAACATCGAATCCGCCAGCGTCACCCATTTTTCTTTTCTACTCCAGATATTGTGATTTTCATTTTGATCGTAATATGCCGCAACAATTTCCAAAAGTGATAATTTGACAGAATCATTTATTTTACCATTATTATCTTTTGCAAATTGAATTACCGCTTTAATATTGCCTGCAACCTGGTCATCCATATCTTCCGGCTTTTTAACAATTTCCTTTTCGGGAGCAACATGCCTGCCTTTACAGCTTATCACAAAACTTACTGCTGTAATGAGAAATAACCAACCAATCAAATTCGTCTTGTATTGCATAGCCCGGTAAAATTTATGACAATTAATATTGAAAGATATTTCGATATTTTAAATAAACTTCAGATCAAAAAAATACATTCACATTATTACGATGTCTTTAATGTAAGGCTCAAAATCAGCCGTTAATTACATAACGTCATTTGGTATCTTTTATTGGTATTAATTATTTGACAGACCAATTAAGAAATTGCATTTTGAATCGCCGATGTTATCATTAGAATAAGAAACCCGCTCACTTTAATCAGGCATTTATAGCCTCCTGTAATTTTTCAATAAACAGTAAAGTTGCCGGGCAATACTCAATATTTTGCTTATGAATATACATATAATCAGTTATTGGTTTTTTTATGAGATGTGGAAAACCTGCACAGTCTGCCGGTCTTACTTCATAAATAGAGCACCTGTTGGATTGCAAGTCGAGAAACTGGCAAGGAAGTGATTTATTCATCCAGTCTTTTTTTGCTTTATCAAGGCATAGCCATTTTTCTCTGAAGTCTTTTGGTCTCATACCAAGATGAGCGGCAATTCTTTTTATATCCTGGAAAGTATAAGTGGGGCTCATAACTTTGCAGCAATTGGCACAACCAAGACAATTTACTTTAGCCCACACCTTCTTATCTGCTTCTTCTGCGAGAACTTCCAGGTCGTGTGGCGGATTATTTTCGGTTACTGTTATAAACCGCCTTAAAGATTTTTTCCCCTGCTCGAATTTTTTTTTGAACTTCTGGAAATTAATGAACTGCATGAATAACAGGGATTAGATTAGCCGAAAGATTTGCTGATTTCAATGGTTTAAAACATAAATGTAGCGCATATTTTATTTTAATTTCACACAACATTTAAACCTTCATTTTTAATGTGGGATATTTATAAGAAGGGATTCAGGGCATACCTGCAACTAGAGAAATCTTTATCAGAGAATTCGGTAGAGGCTTACCTGCATGATATTGACAAATTCACTCAATTTCTTTCAATAGGTAATCCCGCTTTAACACCTGGCGACGTCGAACTGCAGCACATGGAAAAGTTCTTACAATGGATAAGTACGCTCGGCATGACACCTTCATCCCAGTCGAGGATAATTTCGGGACTCAGAAATTTTTACAAGTATTGCCTCCAGGAGCAAATTTCAAAAACAGATCCTACCACACTACTTGAAACACCAAAGATCGCAAAACATCTTCCCGATGTGCTGAGTTTTGCAGAAATAGAAACCATAAGCAATATTATAGATGTAAGCACCCCCGAAGGCACCCGCAATAAAGCAATAATTGAAACACTCTACAGTTGTGGCCTGAGGGTAAGTGAACTGGTGAACCTGAGATTGTCGTGTCTTTACTTTGATGTGGGCTATATCCGGATCATCGGCAAAGGTGATAAGGAACGATTGGTACCTATAGGTTCGCCCGCAATAAAATATATAAATATTTATCGCCGGAATATTCGTTTACACCTGCCCGTTATACCAGGTAATGAAGATGTTGTCTTCCTGAACCGGCGCGGAAAGAAGTTGTCGCGTGTGATGATATTCCTGATTATAAAAGATCTTGCCAGGGACGCAGGAATTACAAAGAGTATCTCTCCACATACCTTCAGGCATTCATTTGCAACACATCTTGTTGAGGGGGGCGCCGACCTGCGGGCTGTGCAGGAAATGCTGGGCCATGAGAGTATCACCACCACTGAAATCTACACACACCTCGATAGGGAGTACCTGAGAGACACACTACAGCAGTTTCACCCGTCGTTTAAATAAAAATATTAGCCGGAGGCTGGGCCCGGTAATGGCCAAAAGGTTAGATCGCCGGCAAGGTTACAACAAATAAGCTATTTCCTTTCCATCATGATCTTATGACCCTGGTAAGCGCTGTCTTCATGAAGATTTTTAACACGGTTGCGGTAATTTTTGAACATACTCATCCATTTGAGCTTGAGTACTCCGAAAATACCTTCTTTTACAATCCCTTTGTTCATTTTTGAAACGCCATATTTCCTGTCTATAAAAATTATGGGAACTTCCCTGATTTTAAAACCAAGCTTCCACGCAGCAAATTTCATTTCTATCTGGAATGCATAACCCACAAAACTTATCTGGTCGAGATTTATGGAATCCAACACTTCGTTACGATAACACACAAACCCTGCAGTAGGGTCTTTAACAGGCATTAATGTGATAATGCGTGTGTAAACTGAAGCGCCTTTTGACAAACCAACTCTTATCCATGGCCAGTTTTCCACATTTCCTCCTTTCACATACCGGGAACCTACCGCTACATCTGCACCTCCATACCGACATGCTTTGTACAGCCTGTCAAGGTCAAGTGGATTATGAGAAAAATCACAATCCATTTCAAAAATATACCGGTATCCTTTGTCAAGTGCCCACCTGAAGCCGCGTATATATGCCGTCCCAAGTCCAAGCTTCCCATAACGCTCCTCCATAAAAAGCATCCCGGCATATGTTTCAAAAAGCCCCCTTACGATTTCGGCTGTACCATCGGGAGATCCATCATCTACAATAAGAACATGAAAACCCTGTTGCATCGAAAATACAGTTTCGAGTATTGACGCAACATTCTCTCTTTCATTGTATGTAGGTATAATAAGAAGCTTTTCCAAAAAAGGCGGTAGTATTTTGAATGAATTTACAATTAATCTTTAAAAAAAAAATCAGAATAGGTTTGGCCGGTTATTTCCTGAGTAACGAACGGTTGAGTATCTCAGTAAGCTTTTGTTTCGTGTGCAAAGGAAAGTCCCCTTTCATCATCCAGTCGTAATATTGCGGTTCGGCTTTCAACACGTCACAAACAGGGCGCCCTTTATGCTTGCCAAAGTTAAATACTTCTACATCATTATCCATAATAAACCGCCGTGCAAAATCCACAAACTTTTCTTCCCCTGTAAATTGCAGAATAGTATCTAAAGTATTTCCTAAATGTTCATACCGGGTGAGCTGGGCTTCCAATATTTCCCAGGTGGCGATGGCATCGGCTTCAGCAGAGTGCGCATCGAGCAATTCTTTTTCACAATAAAATTTATAGGCGGCGCCCAGGGTTCGTTTTTCCATCATATGAAAAATATGTTGCACATCAAGCATCCTGCGATTTGTCATATCGATAGAAATTCCCGCCCTTAAAAACTCCTCCATTAATAAAGGAATATCAAAACGATTTGAATTGTATCCTGAAAAATCGGCATCTTCTATAAATTGCTTTAATTCATTTGCAACCTGTTTGAAAGTTGGGGCATCCTTAACATCTTCATCTGTAATCCCATGGATAGCGCTGCTGCCCTTAGGAATGGGTATCTGGGGGTTTACTATCTTCCTTTTTACAGTTTTAGATCCGTCGGGCATCACCTTTATTATCGCAATTTCCACGATCCTGTCTGTGGACAAGTTAATCCCTGTTGTTTCCAGGTCAATAAAAACCAGCGGGCGTTTTAGTTGTAAAGGCATTTTAATTTATTTTGGTTTAAAACCTTGTCTGCCGTGAAAAGTGTTAAGCGTTACCCGGTAGTAGTTGGGCTGAAACGTCCATCCCATCGTAGTTACCACTGCTCATAAAAAGAAAATTGGTGTTGCTCTTATTAATAATACCCAATCTTTTTTCAAGATATTTTCTTTCAGTTATTACTTCAAGGCCAGGCTTATTAAATCCAAGGAGCACACTTTGTGGGTCAAGTGGTGGCAATCGTTTGAGTTCCAAAGCATGCTTACTATAATATACAATTCCTATATCAGCATTGTCCATCGCACCTGAATATTCGTTCATAAATTTTTCATTGAGGCTGCTGAAAGTATGAAGTTCCAGCACGGCTGCCAGCTTTCTCATTGGAAATTGCTGTTTCACCGCATTTATACTTGCCATTACTTTACTGGGGGCATGGGCGAAATCCCTGAACACAATATATTCTGTTGTTTTTGCCAATACCTCAAGCCTTTTTGCAGCCCCGGTAAAACCGGTTATACCCATAGCAAAATTAGCATCATTTATGTTAAGCTCATTGCAAACTAAATACGCCGCCTGCAAATTCAGAAGATTATGATTTCCAAAAATTCTCAGGCTTGTTTTCTCATTTCCAATCATTACACTGGTGATGCCATCCTCAATAAAATAAGCAGGAAGGGCATACGGCAGGTACCTGATATCGTCTCTAACATTAGCACCAACAAGATTTTTCAAAACCTCATCGGTTTCATTATAAATCAGGACGCCCCCCGTCTCAATTTTTTCTATAAATATTTTAAATTGGTCGAGATAAAAATCAAATGTCGGAAATACATTAATGTGATCCCAGGCAATGCCGGTGATTACAGCAATATGGGGAAAAAGAAAATGGAACTTCGGCCGTTTTTCTATTACACTGGCAGGGTATTCATCGGCTTCGCATACAATTAATGGGGCATCAGTAATTCGTACACTTTGATCAAATCCCTCCAGCCGCGCTCCAACCAGGTAATCAAAATCAAGCCCGGTGCTTTTCAACACGTGCATGATCATCGCCGTTGTGCTCGTTTTGCCGTGGCTGCCACCTATTGCAACTCTTTTTTTATGCTCGCTCTCCCGGTAGATATATGCAGGAAAGGAAAATATTTCCAGCTCTTCTTCCCTTGCTTTTTTCAATTCGGGATTATCTTCTTTTGCATGCATCCCCAATATCACGGCATCAATATCTGTGGTAATTTTTTCGGGATGCCAGCCGGGCGCCGGTGGCATAATACCTGCATTTGTAAGGTTTGTAACAGCAGGCTCAAAAATTTCATCATCACTGCCGGTAACCTGGTAGCCTTTGCGCTTTAACGCTATTGCAAGCTGGTGCATTACGCTGCCGCCAATAGCTATGAAATGAATCCGCATGTTTTTATTAAGATATCGGATCCCGGCAGCCTACCGGGACCATTTTAACAATAGATTGAAATATAATTCGTTTTTCACTAGAATCCTTAAAATCATTTAATTAATTTTGCAAATGGGTGCAAAATAAAGTTTTAGCCCAAAAAATCATTATGAAAAAAATAATTATTGTTGTTGCCCTGGTAAGTTCAATTATAATAAGCCTCGCCTCCTGCACCGGTTCACGCAGAAGC
Source organism: Ginsengibacter sp. (assembly GCA_039934515.1). GTDB lineage: Bacteria > Bacteroidota > Bacteroidia > Chitinophagales > Chitinophagaceae > Ginsengibacter. The sequence goes on along the minus strand of JBDTLZ010000340.1, from coordinate 22,597 downwards.
AGAACCGGGTGCCCCATGACTGAAAATATAATTCATTAGTATTGAACCTTCACATATAACTTATAATACGTATATGAATTGGACTCCTTTATTGAATGAAGAACAATTGGAAGAAATCAAAAAAAAATCCGCCACGAGGCCGCAAGTCATATTCAAACATAGTAGCCGCTGTTCTATAAGCAGCATGGCCAGGCACCGCCTCGATAAAAACGCGTTACCGGAGGGAATTGATTTCTATTTTCTTGATATCATAAATCATCGTAATATCTCCAACAAAGTTGCCACTGAATTCCAGGTTTACCATGAGTCACCTCAAATACTCTTAATAAATAAAGGTGCCTGCGTATATGATGAAAGTCATTCTGGTATTCAAATGGATGACATCAGGGCAAATTCAGGAGTTGCCTCCTAATTGCTAAACAGGATCGGGATCCCGACTGATACGCTCATTCCGGAAACCATTTGAGCAAAACTTTATCAAATCTCCCTGATTTTCAACAGTGATATTGGCACTACACCTGGTCGGCCTGGGTTCCCAAATCCCGGTAAAATCGCTAAGTTCACACTAAAAAACATACATGCAACCGAGATTTCTTATGGGCAAAGTTCAGCCCGCGGCTTACAAGGCAATGGGCGGTTTAGATTTTTATGTAATGCTACAGGTATTGATAAGATCCATCGGGAAATGATAAAGATTAGGGCCTCCCAAATTAATGGATGTGCCTGCTGCCTGAACATTCCTGCACGCGATGCGCGTAACCTGGGCGAATCAGAGCAACGCATTTACCGGTAAGTGTTTGGCGGGATGCAAGCGACCTATTCACCGAAGAAGGACAGTTGCTGCTGGTCATGACAGAAGAAATAACCTTCATTCACCAGCATGCCTTAAGCGACGACCTTTATGAAAAAGCCATCAATTTATTTGGAGAAGTCAAGACAGCGGAGATCATTATGGCCATAATCTTTATCAATGACTGGAACCGGATAGTCGTTGGATTAAAGATTCATCCGAAAATATAAAATGCGCATTTCTTTTAACTTATCACTTATAAGTAATTGAGGCTGCGCCAGATACCAGGTATAAATACCGTTAGCTGTTCTGGATCATTAGCGTCACTACACCCGTTACCCTGGGAATTTTAGCAAATTGAATAAGTGCTTTGCCGAGGTAATCGGCGGTATCTGCTGCAACATGCACGATGATACCAAAATCAGGGGCATTTCCCATCACCAATTGTAATGCATTCTGCAGGGAAATATGAAGATCTGCTTCCTTTAATTTTTTACCCTGGATAAGAATTAAACATGAGACCATTTTATTATGTTTAAGTTTTGAAAAATATAAATTGCTTTACTCGTAAAACACACTGAATCATACCATTTTCACTTCAAAAATTGATTTTTATATAACCGGGGCATTCGAAAAGATCTCTCTTTACAACACCCGGCTGATGTTTTTCGCAAGTCTTATTGCGCTTATGAAAAGCCTGGTACGATATCACTTTCGCACAGCCAATATTTCAAAAGTTCACCTTATTTTCAAGATATTCATAATCAATATTTTGACAAATATTCAGATGATAAAAGTAATAAATAATAATCTGTGCAGATTGTCGTTATCTGTTGAGTATTAATTGTAGAAGATTTACTACCCGGTAGTAGTTTCTATAATTCATTGAAAAATATCCGTGAATTTGTCCAAAAATGAAAAATCCAAGTATTTCAGTTACCATTTTAGCCAATAGTGCTCAGAATATCCGGCTTTTGGTGCAGGGGCAGTTAATCATGAAAAATGCTCCCCTGGTAAAAAAAGAATTAATCAACGCCTTAAATAGTTCCGAAAACATAGCGCTGGTCTTAAAGAATATCGTCAAGGCCGACCTGGGGGTTTTGCAGTTGCTCATTGGATTGCAAAAAAGTGCTGCACTGCTGGGGAAAACGCTCACACTGGATATTGAATTAACCCATAACATACATTCGGTTATACTAAGCTCCGGACTGGAAAAAATACTGATACCGAACTCCAAACTGCAACTCAATGGAATATACTAATACAGTTCTCGTAGTAGATGATTCGGATATGATTGTGAAAGTGCTGAGTTTTATGATCAAAAAAGCGGGCTATAGCGTGCTTTCTGCTATTGATGGTAAGAAGGCCCTGGAATTTTTTGACGGTAGGGATATTGATATAGTTATTACCGATTTGAACATGCCTGTAATGGATGGGTTTGAACTGATCAGTGAAATACGATCAAAAGAAGAATACCGGCACATACCTATTGTATTGTTTAGCAGCGGTAGTGAGGACGAACAGAAAAAAATGATGGAGACATCCGGAGCTACAATGCTCTTTGAAAAAAATGATATCCAGGATAAAATGATTTCGACAATAAAAAAACTGGCCGGATAAATGGAGCTGTTCAAAGTAAAATATAAAGAAGAGGCTATGGAGCTTATTGAAAGCATGGAAAAATCTTTGCTTTTAATGGATGGCAATTCTAATAAGCCGGCCATAATAGAAGAAGTGTTCCGGAATATGCATACGCTCAAAGGCAATAGCTCGATGTTTGGCTACAAACTAATAGCGGATTTTACACACCACCTTGAATCGATTTATACGAAGGTGCTTACTGGTGAAATAACCATTTCAAAACAAATATTGAACGTCACTTTTTCAGCGTTGGACCATTTATCGTTTTTAGTAAACAAAGAAGGGCCATTAAGCGAGGCGGAAAAAGCAGCTCATGCGCAGTTGTCGGACCAGGTTATAGAAATAATAGGAATCAATAGCACACCAAATTACGGATTGGCTGCAGACGTCGTCACAGCTTGCGGCGACGTTGCGGAAGAATTAAAAGCTTACCATATCAGTTTTATTCCTGCTAAAAATTATTTTGCAAATGGCAGTAACCCCTTATCTATCATTAATGAATTAATGCAACTCGGCCAATGTAAGGTAATTGCGCATGTTGATAAAATACCTGCGCTGGAAGATTGCGAGGTGGATTCATGCTACACATCGTGGGATATTTATTTGTCAACCAATGCAGCACTGAAGCCTGTTGAAGATGTATTTCTTTTTGTAAAAGACCGGTGTAAATTAGAAATCAGGGAGCTGGTTCAAAATAATGTTCTTTCGGATACATTCATAGAGCCGGGAGGTTTGGCTCATCATCAAAATAAACCCGGGGCGCCCAAAGTACTTAAGATTTTTCGCCCATCCGTTGAGGAGAAAACCGCCCCCGTTTATAAAAAACAGGTTATATCGAGCATACGGGTTCCATCGGAGAGGCTTGACAATCTGATGAGTCTTGTGAGCGAGCTAATGACGTTACAGGCTAAGTTGGGAATACTTACAGAACAAAATCCACAAGCTGAATTACTGGCCGTTACCGAGAATCTCGAAAAAATATCAACAAGCCTCCGCGACAATGCTTTCAGCATGTGCCTGGTACCGCTTGAGAATATGATTACACCTTTTCACAGGCTGGTGAGAGATCTTGCAGCAGAATTAAATAAAGAAATAGAATTTGTTACCGAGGGAACAGAAACGGAACTCGACAAAAATATTATGGAAGGGTTATCAGATCCGCTAATGCATCTGGTAAGAAACAGCATCGATCATGGAATTGAGTATCCGGAAGTGAGATTAAAAGCCGGAAAGCCGCGGCATGGAAAAATATCCTTCAAAGCTTTTTGCGCAGGCACGAATGTTTATATAGAAATACACGATGATGGCAAAGGAATTGATCCTGAAAAAATAAGAAACAAGGCTATTCAAAAAGGGATCATTGGCACTGATGATATCTTAAATGACAAGGAGATCCTTAACCTTATTTTTTTACCTGGATTTTCAACTGCAGAAAAGGTAAGTGAAATTTCGGGCCGGGGTGTGGGAATGGATGTCGTAAAACGCAGGATAGCAGATATCAGGGGACAGATAAAAATTAATTCGCAGATCAATAATGGAACTACCATTACCATAAAACTGCCCATCACAGTCTCTGTGATAGATGGGTTGCTTGTAAAAATTAATGACGCAGATTTTGTCATTCCTCTTTCCGTAGTTGAAAGATGCTATGAAGTGCCATCGGCCGGCCAATTAAATAAGTTCAATAATTTAATCGTACTTGATGGCGAGCAAATTCCCTTTATAAGCTTACCGGAAGAATTTGATGGCAGTGAAAATCTTACGGCATCACAGGAAATTGTTATCGTTTACTATGACGAAAAGAAAGTGGGCCTGCTCGTGGATCGAATCGTTGGTAAGTTCCAGGCGGTTTTGAAACCACTGGGAAGGTATTTTCAGCATATGGATACTATTTCAGGCGCTACCATTCTCGGCGATGGCAAAATAGCACTGGTACTGGATACCAATTATGTTACCGAACAATTTTTAAATAAAAAAAGTGTTTTAAAATGTCAATGATACCACAAACCGAATCATACCTGACCTTTAAACTGGACAGCGAACTTTTTGCAATAAATGTAAGCCGGGTTCTGGAAATCCTGGAAGTGAAACCCATTACCAAAGTTCCTAAATCACCGTCATTCATGAAAGGCGTCATCAACCTGAGGGGAAATATATTGCCTGTGATTGATACGCGTAACAAATTTAATATGGCGGAAGAAGAATTTACCATTGATACCTGTATCATAGTGCTCAACATCAATGCAGAAAAAGATTCCCTGCTGGTAGGCGCGGTTGTTGATTGCGTTCAAAAAGTAATCGACATCCCGCAACAATCCATACAGGCATCTTTAAGTATGGGTGTTTTTTACAGGGAAGATTTTATAAAAGGAATAGGAAAAATAGATGAGGATTTCATAATGATACTCGATATTGACAAAGTGTTTTCGGCAGAAGAACTTTCTGTTTTGGAAACTGACAATTAAGTAAACCCGTGGAAAGACACGCCAATAAAAATATACGCAGACTTATAAAAGATCCAACCACAAAATAAAAATCCAATAATGAAAAATCTTAAAGTTTCCACCAAATTATTAATCCTGGTAGTCACCATGTCTGTGATCATAGGGATTATCGGAATATATGGTGAATATAATTTAAATATTGTAAATACTTCGGTAGAGACAGTATATAAAGAAAGTGTAATCCCCTTAAAGGAATTAAAAACAGTATCGGATAGGTATGCAGTCGATATTGTTGAGGCCACACATAAAATCAACAATGGAAACATAAGCTGGGAAACAGGTAAGCGAAATATAAAAAAAGCCAAAGAGGAAATAGACGCAAACTGGAAATCTTATACCACTACTTACATGGCGGCCGAAGAAAAAGATTTAGCCGACGAGGCCAGGCAGCTAATGGACGCTTCCGATGAATCCATTGAATCTTTACAACATATCCTCGAAAATGGAGACAAAATTGCTTTGGAGAATTATACCAAAAACGATCTATATGCCAAAATAGACCCGGTTACAGCAAAGATCAAAGACCTTATTGACATGCAGTTAAAATCGGCTCAAAATGAATATGATACATCAAACAGAATTTATGCACAAACCCGTAATAATGCTTCCCTGATAATAATATCGGGCATCCTAATTGGCCTTATCATATCATTTGTCATTATTAAAAACATCACCAGTATTGTTTCAAAGCTTAAGGAATTAATTTCTTTTGTACAGGTTGCCTCCGATAATATTTCTGCAGCAAGCACCCAAATGAATTCTTCATCGCAGCAAATGTCTGAAGGGGCAACAGAGCAGGCTGCTTCTGCTGAAGAAGTTTCTTCCTCTATGGAGCAAATTGCCTCCAGCATTCAGCAAAATACTGACAATGCATTGCAAACAGAAAAAATTGCCATCAAGGTAGCCGAAGATATTATTGAAGGAAATAAAGCAGTAGCCCATACGGTACAATCCATGAAAGAAATTGCCGACAGGATTTCTGTTATTGGTGACATTGCCCGTCAAACAAATTTATTAGCCTTAAACGCCGCTGTTGAAGCCGCGCGTGCGGGAGACTATGGCAGAGGATTTGCCGTGGTCGCTTCCGAAGTACGCAAACTTGCAGAACGTTCACAGGTAGCAGCCCTTGAAATAAATAATCTTTCAAAAGCCGGTGTGATCATAGCCGAAAAATCCGGAAAGCTTCTGGAAGAAATTGTCCCGGAAATTCAAAAAACATCAAGGCTGGTACAGGAAATAAGCTTGTCCAGCATCGAACAAAATACCGGGGCTAATGAAGTTAATAAAGCGCTGCAGCAATTAAACGAAGTTATTCAACAAAACGCGGCAACATCGGAAGAAATGGCTGCAAGTTCAGAAGAGCTTTCGAGCCAGGCTGAGCAGTTGAAAGATGTAATAAGCTTTGATCTCGGAAGTGATATTAAATCTCATGTAAAAACTAAAGAGGTGCCACAAAATATGCTTCGTCATGCCAGGATCACAAAACACTCCTCACCAATAAAGAAAAACAAATTGGCTCATAGCAATGGATATGGCGGCATCCATATTAATATGAATGGAAAGGACGTATTGGATGAAAAATATGAAAAATTCTAAAAGATTACAATAATTCAAAAACCTGAAAACCTGGTTTAATACAAACGCTACACACATGATCAAAGACATTAAAATTTCGACCAAGCTTTTTATCCTTGTATTTCTCACCTCATTAATAATATTGATAATTGGCATTTATGGGCTCACAAACCTGAACACCGTTAATAATTCACTGGAGAGTGTTTATAAAGACCGGGTAATCCCATTAAAGCAATTAAAGGTGATTTCAGACATGTATGCGGTTGATATAGTGAATGCCACTCACAAGATGAGGAACAGTAATATAGATTTCAAAACAGGCAGGCGATATATAAAGAAAGCCAAAGCAGCTATTGAAAGCAATTGGAACACGTATTTGCAAAGTGATATTGATCCTGAAGAAAAGAAGTCCGCCGATGAGATACAGGAACTAATGAAAAATTCAGATGAATCTTTAACGACGCTGGAAGCTATTACAGAAAAAGAAGACACTGCGGCCTTAGCTAAATTTGCTACTAAAGAATTATACCCACAGATAGATCCTATAACCACTAAAATAAATGAGTTAATAGATATCCAGCTACTCGTAGCTGATCGTGAATACAAAAAAGGTGACCAGGTTTATGCACAGGCCCGGTTACATTGCTACCTACTTATTACGATCGGCGTACTGATAGCTTTGACAATTTCAATATTAATTGTAAGAAGTATCCATAAGGCTATAAAGAATGCTTCGATAGTGGTTTCGAAGCTCTCGGAAGGAGATCTTACTGTTGAAATTGATGCGACGAATAAAGATGAAATAGGCAACCTGCTCGCTGACCTGAAAAAAATGCTCAGTAAGTTTAAAAATGTTATTTCTTATGTAAGCGCTGCTTCCGATAACATAGTCGCTGCCAGCCAGGAATTAAGTTCCTCTTCACAACAAATGAGTGAAGGTGCCACAGAACAGGCGGCCGCAACTGAAGAGGTTTCCTCTTCCATGGAAGAAATGGTAGCGAATGTTCAACACAATACAGACAATGCGCAACAAACAGAAAAAATAGCCCTGAAAGCATCTGAAGATGCTTTAGAGGGCAGCGTTGCCGTGAACCAGGCAGGGATGTCAATGAAATCAATTGCCACTAAAATTTCTATCATAAGTGATATTGCCAGGCAAACGAATATTCTCGCATTGAATGCAGCGGTTGAAGCCGCCAGGGCGGGAGAACAGGGAAGGGGATTTGCCGTAGTGGCCGCTGAAGTAAGGAAGCTTGCGGAAAAATCCCAACTGGCAGCTATCGAGATCAATGAACTGTCCCAGTCAAGCGTAGGTATCGCCGAAAAATCCGGAAAGCTTCTTGAACAAATAGTTCCGAACATACAACATACTGCAAAGCTTGTACAGGAAATAAGCGCTTCCAGCATAGAACAAAATTTGGGCGCCGGCCAAATAAACAACGCGTTGCAGCAATTGAACCAGGTTACCCAGCAGAACGCTGCAACATCAGAAGAAATGGCTGCGAGCGCAGAAGAACTTTCTTCACAGGCAGATCAATTAAAAGAAATAATTTCTTTCTTCAGATTTGATGACCACGGAAAATATAAACCGGCCGTGGCTGAAAATAATTATGCACCACATAAAAACGGACACCACTTGCCTCATAAAAACGGGACCGCCAGAACAAATAAGCCTGGAGGAACGTTCAAAAAAAATGGCACAAGCATTACCAATGGTGTTAATTTAAATATGGACGTGCTGGACGATGAATATGAAAAATTTTAGAAAGCCGAAAATCGCGAAAGAAATTTCGAAATAATAACATGACCAATTTAGAATTTAATAAGCTTAGTACTTTCATACTTAGTAACTATGGAATAAAACTTCCCATTTCTAAAAAGACAATGCTTGAGGGCCGCCTGCAAAAAAGACTCAGGGCATTAAATATTACTTCTTTCAAAAACTATTGTGAATATGTTTTCAGCCCGCAGGGACAACAAATGGAACTTGTGCACATGATCGATGTCGTCACAACCAACAAAACCGACTTTTTCAGGGAGGCTGTGCACTTTGATTTCTTATCTGATACTGTTTTGCCAAAATACCTTAAAAATGATCACATCGCAAAACCATTTAAAGTATGGAGTGCGGGATGCTCAACAGGAGAAGAAGCTTATACACTGGCCATGGTTTTAAGTGAATTTTCGCAAAAATATCATGGCTTTGATTTTAATATCCTGGGTACTGATATTTCAACAAGAGCGCTGGATGCCGCAGTCACTGCCGTATATACACAGGAAAAAGTATTACCTGTTCCAATGGCTTTCAAAAAAAAATATCTTCTGAAAAGCAAAGATGTTCAAAAAAAAACAGTGCGTATTCGCCCGGAGTTAAGGACAAAAGTGAGTTTTAAAAGGTTTAATTTTTTAGAAGGGGATATTTCTTATGCGCCAAACTTCAACGTGGTTTTTTGCAGAAATGTTTTGATCTATTTTGACAGGCCTACCCAGGAAAAAGTAATATTGAAATTATGCGCAAAGCTGGAGCCTGGCGGCTACTTATTTTTAGGCCATTCAGAATCAATTTCACACATGAGCCTGCCATTGATTCAAATTCAACCAACAACATTTAAAAAAATATAAGTTGCCGATAGCTCCCACAAATGAAGGTAATATGGGCAAATATTATTTGTACCCCGGAAAAGTTTTTTCCAGTAAGAAGCCACACATTGTCGATACGATACTGGGTTCTTGTGTTGCCGTCTTTTTGTGGGATCCCGTTTTACAATTTAGTTGCATCAATCATTATATGTTACCAACCTGGGACAAGAAAGGAATTGCTTCTTTTAAATATGGAGATGTTGCGATACCGGAACTTCTCCATCGTATGATTGCAATGGGAAGCAACCGGGAGAATATAAAAGCAAAAATTTTTGGAGGCAGTGAGATCGGAAATTCAAAAGGCTCTTTTAACATAGGAAAACGTAATATTAACCTGGCTCATGACCTTTTAAAAAAAGAACAGGTACCAATCGTTAGCTTTAGTGTTGGAGGAAGCCTTGGCCGCAAAATAATTTTTTACACCTCTTCAGGCGATGTATTGATAAGTTATATCAGGCATGATATCAGGGACTTTGATAAGCAAAATACTACGCTTAATCTTTCTGAAAAATGAGTGAAAAAATTAAAGTGCTTATTGTTGATGGATCGGCAATCTTCAGGCAAACACTTACTAAAATATTGAGTGCAGACCCTGCTATTGAAAGCATTTCCACCGCCTCTGACCCCTTTATAGCGGCAAATAAAATGGCTGTGGAGGTCCCCGATATTATCACCATGGAGGTAGAAATGAACAGGATGAATGGAATAACTTTTTTGAAAAAGATCATGTCACAACATCCGATCCCTGTTATAATTATTTCAGACCTTATCCTGGATAATAAAGAATTAATGTTAAAAGCGCTGGAGCATGGCGCGGTAGAAGTGATGGGAAAGAAAATGTTTGATGCGACCGAAATCAATGCGGAGTTCTTACAAAAATTCCGGGATACCATAAAAAGAGCTGCTCAAACCAAACTTACCAAAAAACTAATTTTTGAGCCTGCATCAGTTCAACCTAAGTTTACTGCAGATGCGGTACTGGGACATGTAAAGCCTAAAAATCTAATTTATACTACCGATAGGGTAATCGTACTAGGTGCATCTACCGGGGGAATAAAAGCAATCAGTGTTTTCCTGGAAGCATTGCCTGCCGATGCTCCGGGAATTGTTATCGTGCAGCACATGCCCGAAAATTTCACAAAATCATTTGCGGAAAGATTGAATGGCCTTTGCAAAATTGAAGTGAAAGAAGCAGAGGACGGAGATATTGTAAAGCAAGGCAGGGCGTTAATAGCTCCCGGGAATCATCACCTGTTGCTTAAAAAAAGAGGCCGCCAGTATTATGTTGAAGTTCGCGATGGGCCATTGGTCAACCGTCATCGTCCATCGGTAGACGTATTGTTCCGTTCTGCAGCATTGTATGCAGGCAGAAACAGTGTTGGCATCTTAATGACAGGTATGGGAGATGATGGCGCAAAAGGCCTCCTGGAAATGAAACTGGCAGGCGCAAGAACTATTGCCCAGGATGAGAAATCCTGCATTGTTTTTGGAATGCCTAAAGAGGCCATCATGATAAATGCCGTTGATAAAATTTTGCCGCTACATGAAATTGCAGGCTATGTGTTAAAAGGTACTTATGTTTAATTGAATTTCGCCGCTTACTATCCCTTCAAGCAAGTTGGATTTCAAATGTGCTTCCTGCAGAATTTGCAGAGACCAATGACTTTTCAGCATTCAAACGTGAGCACCCGCTCTTCCGGCACCTCACACTTTTTACGGCTTTATAAGTATTGATCATTTTTCACAGTTTTTTCAAAAACGTATCTAAACTCCTCCTGGTTTCGTCACAGGGTCTTGAAAGTGTGGGAAATCCTTTGTGGTATAACTTTGATTTTTACGAACCGGGGTGCCTGCATTATTTTTAAAAGAGGTTCATTCGCCAAAAGAAGAATAAATCAGCGAGGGTCTATTACGAACGAGTGTTGGTATTATTTTGTTCCATAGGAACATTTGGCGCTTAAACCAAAACCAGGAAATACATTATAGGAAAGAAACTTTTTTAGAAGAGTACAGAATATTCTTAACGGCCTTTGAAATGGAATGGAGGAAAAATATATCTTTTAAGAACCGGTGTAACTCCATGCGTTCACAGGCAACGCTTGTGAACTTTGCCCTATTTCTACCCTTCAATTGTTCCTATGGAATAAAACAAATTGCGATGACACCTCAAAATAAAAAAAATCTTTTTTGATTTGCCGCAGCGTCGCCAGTAGGTTCGATTTAGTAGCGCATGATTTCGTCACAGGGTTTGAAGTGTTGTAAAAACCTTTGTAGTACCGACTTGAATTGCTACATCGGGTGTACTGCTGGCTAAAACAAGGGTGTTCAACTACGAAAATCCACTGTTTCCGTGGCCTTCCCACTTTTTTACGCCTTATAAGCATTGATTATTTAGATGATTTTTTCAATAAAAATACCTCAACTACTCATTGGTTTTATTGATGAAGATTAAAAGTTTCAACATCGCAAAACAATCTATATCCTCCGCTAGTCAGTAGCACAGATCGGGGGTACCGGTACCAGGGTACTTGTCCTTAAAATTCTTTCTGTACCCAATTGCTCCGTAAGCGGCCGGATATTTTCTTCCTTTTCTGCCTGGTCAATAAACCCTTCTTCCATTCGAAGTTGCCTTTCTGCTTCAATTCTCTTTTGTTGTTCAGCAGCCACAATATTTACTTCGCTAATGGCATTTTTAAACCGCTGTACAGACATGCCTTCCTGTAAATTCAATATATCAAGGTCTGCAGCCCTCCGATCGAACATTACATTGGGATTGTTCCCCAGGTTGGTACGGGCAAAAAACTTATCATAGGTAGGTAACATTTCCACTACCAGCACACTCAGGTTACTATCTGCCGGCAATCCAAATTCTTCCAGCATTTCATCGACGTCTTCATTTTTCCAACCCGTTATGCCATACTGCAAGGCGTCTGTATTAATATCAACAACTACCTTACCTGTCACGTCTATAGTTGGGCGTTGCCGTATAAACATTTGGTCATCTAATAATACATTTCTGAAAGCCTTATCATCGGCCCGCTTTACCTGCGCATATAAAAGCGCCCACAACTGTGTTCTTGGCGGATTGGTTGTAACATCGGCTCCATTAAAAACAGTTTGCGCATATGGTGCAGATACCATTATATGCTTTTCATTCCTGTTTACAATGCAAAACAACTGGGGTGTGGGATGCTGCACTCCTGTAGTGCGCAACGGCCTTCCAAACCGGGCCTGGGCCGTACTCCATCCTTTCTTATGCCCTACCCTTACCTCATAGGTAAAAAATCCAAACAGTTCCGGTGAAGAGGCATGCATTCCCGGGGGCAATGGAACCAGGTAGTGCACATCGCTCAAGTCGGCTTTTGTTAATTCCTGCATAGCATTTAACCCACTCCTGTCATCGGTATGCTGGGGGCTTATAATCCGGATAAGCTCAGGATTTAACGGAAGCGGTGTTTCTTCGGGCGCTTTCAGCATCTCAAATTTCCACTTCGCCAGCAACGGATCGGGAGAATAAGCCATTGGACGTATAAAATAAGCATCCGCTTTATTTTGCAAAGGCTTGTCAAATTCCAGCCATAAATACCGGCGCCGGGGTTCAGTGCTGGAATACACATCGTCATTCACATATTTGCTTTGCGCAATACCCGCACTTACAATTCTCGGCAGATCTGCAGGTTTACCGGTCATTGGCAGGTGTAGCTGCAAGATGCGCGGCTCATCCGTTTGCACTTCAACACCCGGCGATGACCTGAACTTTGGCAGGACACGGTACTTTACCATGATCTCTTCAGGAAAACCTGCAGCATCTTTTGGTTTTGGTTCCACCGCGTCGATAAAACAAATATAAGTTTGGCTTCTATCAGGGTTGAACAAGGCCTGGATATTTATGGCCTGTTTCATTTCAATGTCACCCACGAACGTTTCATCTTCCCACCCAATCGCATCCCTTTCTTCTTCGCTGAGGCCGGCACCTACAAATTTTTTCTGCCGGAACATTTCAAAGCTTACAGGATCGGCACCGTCCCAGGTCCAGTCCCGGTTGAGTAGTAATGTGACAGGAACGATCCAATGATTCAATAAATCGCTTTTTGTAGAAAATGTAATACTGGTACTGTCTGGTGCCATATTGTGTCGTATCAACCTGCAGGCGCCAAATTGGATCCTTACTCCGGGCTTGCCAACGAGACTTAAACCATGCGATTTTACTTCGATAGTTTTATCAATTGCATCGGTTAATCGTTCCATCATGCTGGTGGTATGCGCCGGGCTGTTGTTTTCAACAAATACTTCTGTTAGCGTTGCTTTCAAATAAGTATCAGTATCGGGTTGCAACCATATCCCCCTGATAGCGTCTACGTCTGCAACTTCCTTAAACAAATTCATTTCCGTATCATTTTCCATTCTTGTGATGAATGAAATGGGTTTTCCTTTGCGCGGTAAGTCAGAATTCTTTGCGTAGTATTCAGGAATATTTTTTACAACTGGACGAAGTGTGATCCTCACATCTCTTGATTTAGGCAGCACGATATCATCATGATCATCGATACTGTTTCCACCAGTTACCAGGCCGAGTGTACCCAAATCCTGTGAGTCCGTAAAGTTGATTACGTGTGCATCAACAAAAGAGATGGGTATGGTACAATCACCCGTAAGGTCATCTGCAGGAAAAAAGCGTTTGGTAATATACAGCCTGGCATAACTTTCATGGCTGTCGGTATTGTATCGGAGCAACATGTCCATTTCCAGCGCCTTCACCTCTACAAGCACTTCCACGCCTTCCACATTGGGATCTGGTAAACCCACCGGCCTTTTTTCAACAACGGCAGCAGCGGTATCTGCAATTAAACCGGCCACAGCATCGGGATAGGCTCCTGTAAATAAAACTGAAGGATATCCCAGCAGGGGCCGTTTCATCACCATGGTGTCATCGGTGAAATAAGTCGCATCATTTTCGGGTAATGCATTTTGCAGCCGTACTGCCTGGGATTGTACCGTTCTGCGGAAATCACAAAATCCTTCAGGCGATGGCGCTGCATACCTGCGCGTTCTATCAAGGCCCGGCCCTCCTCCACTAATGTCGGCGAGCCTTACCCTAAAATCATATTTTGTACCATACAACAGTTTGAGATCTCCCAAACCGGCCGCATCATACTGATCAAACTTTTTAGCTTTTCTATCTGCATCAGTGTTGTCATCTTTTTTATAAATTTCTATTGCATCATAATCTGCCAGCACAAGGCTTTTACCCAGCCAGTGCGCATAGTATTGTGGTAGCCAGAATATTTGCCCGGGGCTGGCATCCGGTTTTGCCGGGTGTACTTCTACACCCAGTTCACTTTCGTTATTGGCAGTGTCAATTACCTCGCCGCCAATTACGAGGTTGGCTTTATTTCTCACTTTAGACAAGGGTATCCACGCGTTTGGATTAGGATCTTCATCACTATGCAAACGTGCATCCACGCGGTATTGAAATACACCCATCGGGGCATCTGTTCTTCTTCCCACAGGTAAATTTTCATCCTGCTTTATTTGCCTGTTCATCCATATCAACAATTGTTCATCATCCCACGCAAGCCTGATCCCCGCATCGGTGATCACTGGTAATTCTTTGTCTTCTTTTTCGCGCAACAGATCACTGCTTACTGGTTGGTTGGCATGAACGATCTTACAAAAGCCATCATCATATTGTTCTGTTTCTATCAATAATTCATCAAAGTTCGAAGGTGCAATGGGAATGTCTTCATCCAGTTTGTCGGCCGGCTCCTCGGTTTTTATCAATACCGGGAATTGCACAGCGGCAAATAAGGTACGGTCGTCATTTGCTTTTAACTTTGGAAGCCTGGCTGCATATCTTTTTACCAGTTTCTGCCCGTCGGGTGGTGTATCCATTGCCGCTTTATAACTGCAATCATCACCCAGGTCTACATATATCCAACTCCCCGATTTTACAAAATCAGGGTTCACATCAAATGTTGCCTCATAAACAAAGCCCACCCTTTCTGCGAGTACTGGTTGTCGCAAACAATGTGCAAATACTTTACCCCAGCTTAAATCATACTTTGATTGAAACGACGGATCAATCTTTGATTTGTCACGGATGGTACATTGGTAACTATCATCTATGGATGCATCTTTTGTACGGGGTGTCGTAAAATTAAAACTGGCACGATAACTCTCCGGTAAGTATTTCCTGGCTTTGTCATTAGGCTGTACAGGCTTTAACCTGTTATCAGCACTGGTAGCTGGTATACCTCCAAACTGCTGATCAATATCTTCAAAAACAGGGCGAATATTAGCGGGCATGCTAATGCCATTCAATACAAATGGTTCGCTTGGGGCTAACAGGGAAGGGTATATTTCACCATTAGTAATCAACTGCGCCCGAAGGCTCATTACTGCGTCTACCCATGGGAGTGTGCCAGGGGCAACCTGGTCTGCAATAAGTGGATTGAAGTTTCTTGGTATCACCAACACACGCAACGTTAACTGGTTGTTTTGCCAAAGTTGCGGAAAGGTTAATATTGAGATCCTGGCATTCATAATTAGTGATTGATTGATGAGTATACTAAGAGATTTGTTTTTGTTCCTGCCATGTTTCCGTAAAGCTTATGTCGATTATGAAACAGATGCTGATATCCAAACTAAAAGTTACCTGCGCTATCATCGTAGTTTCACCACCGGCTCCGCCGATACGATCCTGCACTTTTCCACTGGCTTCTATTTGAATAGTCACCGTCACTATTCCACCTAAAATTTCTGCACGGCCGCGGAACAGTACAAAAGCCCCAATCGTTATTTGCGTGCTGTCCAAACTCATTTCCACACCTACCGCGAAGTACACACTTACACTTCCAATAACCGGAAGTGCGACAACTGCTTCCACGCCAAATCCAAACTTCATGTACAAGGCCGGGCCAATAACTGTATCAGCGCTAATTCTAACGGTAACCTGGCCAACCGCATAGATGGTACCTACCCCAACACTAAGGCACATCACACTCAGCTTCGCATAAAATTCAACGAAAGCACCGGCACTTGGCGCCTGTATGCCATTGGTCGGCGGCATCGGAATTGCAACATTGAAATAAACCCCGGCTTTTAAATTTGCCTCTAACCGGAGTGGTGCAGCTGCTGTATCCAACTCAGGAGGTGGAAAACGCAGGATCGGAAGTTCTTTATCGGCCTGGAATTTATACTCCCAATTTTCCGGGCTGTTGCTCATGGCTATTTTCAAGCCATTTTTGAGAATATCCTTATAGTTGGGATTAATGGACAATTGGCTTAGCAGAACAAGGATGTCGTAAACCGGTTTTAGTTTTTCTCCAAATTCCAGGATGGGTTCGATAAATTTTGGCGCCTCCCCTTTTTTGGTATCGAATTTTCCCCGGATGACCAGTATCTTCTCAAATGAACCGAGGTCGACAAACATAGAGATGTCATTCATTTTGTTCAGCCATTTCTTTGCGGTGCTGTCTATATCCAGGTTGAGCATCGACTTTACTGTATTGCCATCATCTCCCCTGGATTCATACTGAATGTATACTTTGACATCGTTGGTCTTGACAATATACCAGGGACCTTTATCCAGTGCCTGTGCCAACGGCTTTGCGGGATCAACAGTATTTAGCAACTTATAACCCTGCTCTTTGATCTTCATCACATAGTCACCGCCAATTTCACTAACTGAGGGCAGATCTTCCAGTTTGGGAAAAACGCCCTTACTATTCATAAGGTGGTAAGCATCTGCAAGGTCCGGTATACTTCCTTTTAATGTGTCTACATCTTTTTCAAATAAGGGATTACGGAACAACACCTTATTCTCACCGGTACTTTGGAGGAAGCCATATTGTTTGACACGCGTTTCCAATGCCTTAAACAACTCTGCAGCTTCTGCGACATTTACAGGCCTGGACTTGTCCTGGTCATAAATGAGTTTTTTAATGTCAGGGAATTTTCTCTCCCCGTCGCGAACTAAGGGAATGACATCATTACCGCTCAAGAGCTGTACTTCCTTTGTCGTCAAACTATGTTCCACAACGCTCCAGCTACCATCTCCCGGCAATACCGGGGTGCCTTTGGCAGCCACCACAAACACACGACGATTAGCGGCATCCATGCCGGGGTTAACCTCAACACGGGTAACGCGCATAAATTGTCCACTGTTATGTATATTAACCATGCAATCGACCGGCCCTCCCAATCCATCCATTTGCGTGAGCAGCGATGCAAAAGCGTTCTCATCAATAAAAACACCGCGTGGTGCGAGTTGCAGGTATCCAAACATGTGCTGGCTGAGCACCCTGCCATTAGTTGCGCCCTGGGTTACATTATCAATTTCCACGTCAGCATCAAAATAAACAGGAACCAGTTTCACGTCCAGGGGCTGAGGTGCCGGTGCTATTGCCGGATGTCCATCGCCACCAATATAAACACCGGTCGTTTTATTCCATGTGGTGGTGAAAGGGGCGAGTGTTGTATCTTCTTTTATATTGCGCACATTGTATACACCTTCTACCATGCCGGGATGAAAAACATACGCCCGTTTCCCTTCTGCTGCTTTCGCATCTTTTAGTGGCTGGGGATCTGCCGGATTGTCTTTTATGGGTGTACGAAAATCATAGATGCCGTCACTTTCGGCTTTCCATCCACTGTCGGTGCGCCATGGGAAACCATTGCTTCCCCGATAAATGGTAATGGTACGTACCACCCGTATGCCCCAGGGGTAGATCACACTTTTTACCTGGATCACCTCATGCGCAGTGCGGCCGCGCCAAACGTCAAACATTGCCTGGGAAGTTTGCGCCAGTGCCGCGTTGGCATTTATCCAATGGCTGAAAATGTTGGCGCCATAACCGCTGAAATCGTATCGTTCAAGTGGAACATACCTGTCCGGTGAAAAACCGCCCAACGTTCCAAATTCATCATTAAATATTTCTGTGACGCTACCTGATAATACACTCCTGTTATTGGTTGCGGGAAAAAGCAGGTTATTGATATTTGAAAGTTGATGGGCGCTCCCTAAAAACTTTTTATGATTATTTTCTTCATCAAAAAAGCCGACAGTTTTTATTTGTAAAGCTGTAGTAAGATCGCCTTTGAATGTATGTTCAATCAATTGGAATTCCGGCTTGTTGCCATCGTCATCTTTCAGGTACATGGCAAGCGCCATCATACCATTGGATAAAGTAAAATAACCCCATAGCGGAACACTATTTTGCTCGTACAGCTCGGCGATTTTTTTTGTGAGTGGAATTGGTGCGAGGTTAACAGGTGTGTTGGCCGTATTCGCAATTTGCGCCGGAACACCATCGTTTAAGAAGTATAAAATACCGGGAAAAGGATCCTGTGCAGGATTGGTGACTTCAGAGGCGCTGATCATTGGCTCCCAGCTAATCTGCGGCAGGGCATAGATCTGCACAAGGCGGCTCGTGGCGTGAACATCAAGGCCATTAATGCTGATGGGATTTCCATTGATCTCATCTTTTACGGTATGCGTTCTCCTGAAAATAAAGTCATCATTCGCAAATCCAAGGCTCACTCCCATAAGGTCCGCATTCGTGCTTACATCTAGTAATGTAAAGGCATTTGAGAATGGTGACCTCCGGTCGCCGGCAAACGACTGGTTCATGGCCATCATCATACTGTTTTCGCCATCGGTCATTGCCTTACCCTCTTCGGCAGTAACTGTTGCAGCCTGCCAGGTGCGTGATTGGAGGGTAGATAATGTTTGAAAATTATTCCGTTGAAAAGTATCCAATGCCTGCTGATCTTTTAAAATATCAAAGCGTACAGAATTGGGTAACCTGATGGCCACATTATTGCCTGGCTGAATGTCTGCAGCATTTGCCGGTTTATCTCCAAAGAAGAAATTAATTGCAGGCTCATCCATGTTCTCCCAGTTAATAAGGCAAACCAGGAGCGCGCTAATTTCAGACAGCAGGTGTTTATTTTCAAGCCTTTCATTATTGGGCCCCCGCAACCTTCTTCGCCTGAGAAGTGAAACATTTGCGGCATAGGGATCGGGCAGCGTTGGAAGGTATTGCAATAAACCAAATGAAAATACCAGCAGGCATTTATCAAAGCTGTCTTCATCTTTCAGGTCACCGTATAACAACATACCGTACACCGGGCTTATGGTAAGCAAGGCATTGTTCAAAGCAATGGCGGTGCTCTCAAATGTCACCGGCGGAGGTGCAGCGACTACTATGGGTTTATGCGTTTTATTCCAGTTGTCTTTAAGCAGGTCGTCATCATACAGCATCACAACCTGTAGGGCCTGGCTCATACTTAAGGTAAATACCGTTTGCAGGCTCTCTACTGCAAATGCAGCGCCATCCGCTTTTACCGGTTTATCTACGCTGGTGATACAGTTAGCTTGCGCTGAAATTGTTTCCGTTCCCTTTTGCAGGCTATCGTAGAAAAAGAAAAACTGTTTGGTATAAAGAAGGTCGATATATTGCAACTGCTTTTCAAGGCCATCTGCCACCGGCTCCTGCCATAGTTTGAAACGCTGCTTACCTGTAGGGTTAGACGCAAACAACGTGGCGATATTGATGCGGCCGGGCATCAGCATAACCAGGGCATTTTTTAGATGGGTACTGCCTTTTTCAAACAGGCTCGCATCTTTTAATCCTATCCAGCTTGCTTCCAATCCCTCCAATACACCTACTGCTACCGCGCCGATCCCATCTGCCTGGAGGGGTGCAGCGATATTAATAACTGCTGCAGATAGTACCCAGGCTGCATCCGCGATCTGCGCTTTACCACTTATAGTGCATACCGGGCTTTTACATTGTACTATCTCCAGCTCTGCCACATCTGCCTTATAAGGAATCGCAACACGATTGAGCTCCGGGCTCCATCGCATTGGTTTTGTATTGTCAAAAGTAAAGTTGATGGCCTGGCCGTAGAGATTCCAGCTTGCTCCTTCTACTGTAATAGATTTACCAGTATGATTAATGGTGAACGATAAAGTCTTTGGCAGTATAATGGTGGCTTCTTTTATGTCAATACCATTATCATCTGGCGAAACATCTGAAATCTCTTTTTGCCCGAGGTTTAATTTTACTGAAGCCTCCATGCCCTGGGGGATCACTAATTTATTATCGGCGCTTACGAATAATTTATCTGTAAAAGCAATTTCTCCATCCGTCACAGTTAAGCCGCAGTAAAGGTCATCAGGAGAAGTCGGGGCAAACAGATCGGCATTGATCCATACACTCCCTTTTGGAATTTTGTAGCTGCGTGGGCCGAACACACTAAGTATATTACTTACTTCGAGCGGAAGCAACAAAAAAGGGCGTGGCGCACCCTGGAGCCAAACCTGCACTACAGGTATTGTACGGTAGACGTCTACCCAAAACCGCCGTCCCTGCCGGTTAAAAACCGGGCCAATCGTTTGTTCGATCCTGGCGCCCCTCGCCCATTCCGGAACGCTGTTGCGTACCTGGCCGCTAATTACAGGTACCTCGCGGCGAAAGACCCTTATAGTAGGGTCAACAGCCTCGGGGGATTCCTGAACACGTTGTAACACATTTCTTAAGTGTTGCAAGTCGGCATCATCCAAATGCCGGGTAGAAAAATCTTCCAGTTGATCAAAATGGAAATCATTCGTTATGGTAAGGGTGGGATCGTTGATGATAGCGGCTGCAATTGCTTGTTGCAATTGAAGGACTGTGGCTGCATCAGCGTTGTCGGCAACCGTAATATCGCCGCACAACTTTGCCAGTAAGGCAAGCATTTGTTCTTCTTTCATGAAAAAGCTTAGAAGGTGAAAAAAAAATTCGCACAGTATACGTGCTTTCAAAAGGGAAGGGAAGGAACTGGCAAAGTATAAAGTATAATTGACTATTACAAGGAATTAATATTGAGAATGCGTAAGTGGTTGAAAAAATTTTGTGAACGGTTAATTTTCTGGCAGAAGGCCCTGTGAAACTGGCGTCTTTCTATACCTGTTAATCCTTGCCAGGTCACGCGGCCAAATATCTTTGGCAGCTACGATACAGAACAAAAACAGTTCAACGAACAAATATATTTTTGGTATCAGAAACCCGTTTTTGCAAGTGCTTTCTATAATACAATGTTCAAATCGTAATGGCCGAATAAATTAGCTGGCTTCATAATGGATCTTTTGAATTTAGCACGTATTTATTTGAATATAGTTCCTTTTGCCGCAGCCTCAATGGTATCGGCTACTTCTTCGGATGTAAAACGAAAACCTGGTGGCTCGCCTGCATACCCAGCGACGGGCATTTCAATCTGGAAAAGTTTCGAGGCATTTTATTTGCGCAGCGATGACTATGAACCTGATAAAAAGACTGCTATAACAGCAGAATATAATTATACGAAGGGAAAGACGATGGGTAACAATACCTATGTACCATCGGTCGGAGGAAAAATGTTTCAACTTCCCCCAAATTTTGCAATAGCTACCGCCGGCACCGACAGGGTAATAGCAAGTGATAACTATTTCCGGCTTCATGTGACGCATAATTTTAATAATGACTGGCATCTGAACGCAAAACTGGCGTATATGCGGGGTTACGTGTTAGCACACAAACTAAATTCCAACGACAATTTGTCAATTTCGAACGATACACTGTATCGTGCCTTTAATTTTGACGACTGGCGGAACTCTTCTGCAGTGGCGCAGGTTTCGGTTGATTGGAAATTTCAAATGAGCCGTAGAATTGAGCATACGTTTCTAATTGGAATTGATTACAATAATTCTAAAATATCTGATCTCACAAATGTACCTGTCCCTGTGGATAGAGAAGAATTTGGCTTATATCTTCCTGATCCGGATTATTATGTTAATCCGGACTCGTTAAGAAATTTTGAAACCGACACAATCGCAAAGTGGCATTATGAATGGGCAGCACTTTACCTGCAGGATGATATTAAAATTGCAGATAAATTATTAATTACCATTGCGGGCCATTTTACTCATTTGGATATGCACTTGTCCCACACAGGTGAGCCAGGCTATCAGAAAAAAACATATTACAATGTATTTACGCCCCGCATAGGTTTAACATGGTTATTTTCTAATGAGGTATCGGCTTACACTTTGTACGATCAATCTTTCGTGCCACAGGTTGGGAGGAATTTGGAAAATAAGGGCTTTGAACCTCTTACCGGATTTAATATTGAAACAGGATTAAAAGGCTATTTTTTTAATAAGAACCTTGTCCTGAACTGTTCAGTCTTTCATATTGTCAAGAACCATACCTTAACAACAAATTTATCAAATCCAGGGTATTCAATTCAACGGGGGCAAATAATAAGCGGTGGCGTTGATTTTGATATGACAGGAAAGATTATAGCTACGCTCAGCATTAATGCGAACTACGAATATTGTAATGCAAAAATTACCAAAGACACTGATCCGTCATTTATTGGTGTTAGGAATTTCGGAGCACCTGCTCACTCAGGAAATATCTGG
>JBDTLZ010000339.1:0-8290 GCA_039934515.1 Ginsengibacter sp. | reverse complement strand
CCTTTCGCGTTTACCTGGAATATGAAAAATAACAGAAATGCGATCGTTAATTTCATAATTTTCCAGGCTTTGGCTTTTAATGAAGAGGTACCATCATGATTTTGGTAGCATACATTTAAAATCATAGTTTTGGTTTGAATGGTTAAAAAATTTGTTGATAGACAATTTAGGCCTTTAGACCAGCGATGCTCGAACATTGCTGGTTTTTTTATTAATCCAGTGAAACGGGCGGGAATATATATAATACCGCCCGGTTATTTATAATGTGCTGACGGGTTCATGAAAAGTCGTTTTATAATGTAAAAAATTAAAAGGATTTTATTCTACTTCAATTTTATTATCCGTAACAGCAAATTTAACATCACTTAATTCAAGAATCCGGAGCACTTCCGATAACCGGGAATTTCTACTGATCTTTCCTTCAAAACTTCGCGTCGCAATTTTTCCTCTAAAAATTACTTCCACATTATACCATCTTGAAATTTCACGCATAATGGTAGCAATATCAGCTCCTTTAAATTGAAATAGTCCATTTTTCCATGCCATAACCTCATCCATATTAACATTGGCTATTATCATTTTATTTTTACTATCCAGCACGGCTTGTTGCCCGGGTTTTAAAAATTGCGATGTACTTCCACTTGTAATTTTTACTGCCCCTTCCAATAAACTGGTCTTTATTGTGTTTTCATCCTTATATGCATTAACATTGAAATGAGTACCTAACACAGTTACCTCCATTTCTCCGGTCCTCACATGGAAAGGTTTTTCCTTGTTTTTTGCTACTTCAAAATATGCTTCCCCTGTTAAATCTACAACCCGTTCAATACCTTTAAAAGTTGAGGGAAAACGTAAGGAAGAAGCTGCATTGAGCCAAACCTTACTGCCATCCGCCAGGTCTATCTGGTATTGCCCTCCCCTGGGAGTTAAAAGTGTATTGTAAGTAGGCGCAAGATCCGATTTCGATGAATCTAAAAGTTTGCATACTAATGAGCCTTTTTGTTTACTTATCCTGGCCGATCCTATTTGTATGGCCGATCCATTTTGCAAACTATCCAGTAAAATAGTAGTACCATCAGAAGTTATAAGTACAGCCTTATTTCCATTTGGCGAAACAGGAGCCGGCTGGTTATTTGCTGTTGCATTTTTTATAGTAGAATTATTTTCTTGCCGGAAAATTAAATACACCCCAGCACCAGCTATGAAAAGCAGTAAAACCGCAGCTATCCTGCTCCAACCTGTAAAGATGGCTTTCATCTTCCTGAATGGTACTACTATACTCCTGCCCGTGTCTAGTATGTTTTGTAATATGGAAGCTGTAGCATCATCATGCAGTTGGATTTCTGATTCTGTGTTTTCTATTACAACATCAATCAATCTTCGTACAGATGTTTGATTTTTAGGGTCTGCTAATAGTGACATCAATTCTTCTTCCTCAGGAATGGTACAACTACTAACTATATAACAGTTAAACAAGTATTCCAGTCGCGACTCACCCATAAACTAAATTGAATAGGACAATTGATTTAACTGCTTCCCTAGATAAGAGTGCTTTTAAAGTAACGATGGGGGGGGCGCGTTCAGGAATTTTTTTAATTATTCCGCAATAGCGGGAGCAAAATCAGGGAGCTAATGAATACTTCTAAATGGAGCAAACAAAAAGCACGTATAGTTTTCATGGCTTGCGCAAGATGGAACTTTACCGTTTCAGGACCAATGTGAAGTTGCCTGGCCACTTCTTCACGTTTCAAACCCTCATCTTTGACAAGGTAATAAACCTGCTTTTGCTGGGCAGGCAACCGTTTAATTGCGTTTTGCAATAAACTATCATATTCCTTTTCTACTACAAGATCATGAGGAGCTAATAACAGGTCTTCCTCTGTTATAGTATTAAGTTTATAATTGCGGGCAATCTCATGCAGTACTTTATAGGATTCATTCCTGGTCACAATAAAAAGATAAGCACCGAAATTCTGGATGCTTTTTAATTCAGTTCTCTTTAACCAGATCTTTAAGAAGACATCCTGTACAATTTCTTCTGCTATTACGTGCGATTTGGTAAGTTTATAAGCAATCCCGAAAATCTTGTCCTTGTAATGTTTAAATAATCCGGCGAAAGCACATTCATTGTCCTTTGTTATCAGTTCCAGCAACTGTTTTTCATTAAATGAGGTTTTATTTAGCAAGAATAAATTAGTTAAGGAGAAAATGAAGTTATGGAAAATCACTTTCATAAAAAAGTAAATTATAAATTAAAAAAAGCATGAAAATATTTTTCCACAAAAAGGCAAATACCATCTCCTTTGTTCATTCCATTCCATAGGAACAATATTAGAAATTCATAAATCTGGGTTTCTATAATACTCCCCATTTTTCGGACAGGTAATTAAGACAGACATTTGTAAACTTACAAATCGATTACATTATAGTAAAATCAAGAGGTTGCCCCGGAGAAATATGTGGAGTGGAAAGTAATTTTTGTGAGATTATTGGAACCCGGTAATTTTGATGCGTGCAAAGTAATTTAATAGTATTCAACGCCAATGAATACCGGTAATATTCACCCCGGAGGTTTTTCAAAGCCGATTGGAATGATCCGATTTCTTAGAGTTATCATTCTGCGCCAGGTCATTGGAAATCTTAAAAATCATCTTTAACTTTCTCAAGTTGCATTTTTTTGTATTGGCTATGCACATTAAGTAAAGAGTATCATTAGACACTTTACGTTTTACGTATTGTACAGTGTTCCGTTGATTTCAATTTCTCCTTTAAAGCGCTGATTGGATGACCAACTGGTTTGATTAGGAAGGTGTAAAGAAATTTTTAATTCAATTAGCCTGGACCCGGCAAAAGCATTGTTACCAGGACGAACTTCTAACTGTTCCTCTGGCTTTTGTTGCAGGTTGTGTGCTGCAAACCTGTAGTTGAACAGTTTGATAAAAAGAGTGAAATAAAAAATAAATCGTGATTTTTTTCAAATCAGATCCATATAAAGATAGAAATCATCAATGGCAAGAGATTGCCGAAAAACGGTAATTACCTGAATATCGTTGTAGAATGGCAAGGTAAAATGCGTCGTGGAAATTCACAATCAGCCAGGGTTGAAAATAATTGCGGACATGTCTTCTGTAAGGTTAGTCGATATAGCAAATACCGGGCACATTATTGACTTTAAAAGTGTCGAAGTTGCCGGAGTAAAAATTTATAATTAATTGTAAGAATATAATTATCAATAGTTCGGTAATTTTCAGAGATATAAACATAGGTGAAAAAAAGGTGAGGGTTCGCAACAACAAAGGCATTAGACCTTTGTATGTTAAAAACAAAATCCAATGCCTTACTAATTGTAGAAGCTACTCCGGGCATAATTACGGGAGAAAAGAAACCCGTTGCAAAATTTGTTACCCACATTGTGGAATTATGGCCGGGAACGAAATGCCGGTATGTGTTCTGCAATTTGAGTTGGTGGGGCAAGATGACGGAGCAAAGTTATCTTGACGAATTCAGTAAGTTCATTGATTGGTTCAAATTTAATCACGTTATGCCAGCAAAAATTGCACACCCATTTTACCATTACTATGATAGTTGTGTCAATTGCAAGGGCCACCTGTTATTTATCATTGCCGGTAAAACAAAGAGGCAGTTTTTCAATGGCCGATATTAAAATATTGCACATGAACCAGTTAAATTACAAAAAAGAATTTTTTCAAACTCAGATGTTGATCTGGGTTGCAGAAAAATAAAACGTATTTATAATCAATGTCTGAACTCCGGCAGAGATTATAACAATGGAATTCAATCCATTGAACCCGCCAAAAGCTTACCGAACCATTGAATTATAAGTCTTGCATGTAATCATTTTGCCGCGTCTTCCTGGCTTGCATATTCCACTTCCGGTTCTGGTAATACCATCACCTTTGAATTTTGCAATGATATTACGGATGACGCCGAATATAAGCCAATGCTATTCCCGGAATACGTATAATCCATCAGTGTAAGTTTTATAACTCCATCGATTGACAACTCAATATAATGCCCAAAACGGATAAGCTTGAAATAAAGTGATTTACTTTCCTTCATGGTAAAAATCCCTGATTGGATGTCGTTAAAGATAAAATTCTGGCGATTATTTAGTGCATTGAATCCCCATGCCCTGATTTTTACCAGGCAATTGGAGACATCGAACGAAATAAAATAACCACTTCCTTCGTGATCAATATCACTAACTAAACCTAGTTTACCCATACCTTCCACCGTCAATAACCCTTCCCAGATAAAACTGGCTGAGGGCTTTTGAAAACAAAATATCTCATACCCGCTTCTTGATCCACAGATCCACTTACCAGGTTCGACGGTTGAAAATGCTGTTGTGTTGGAGAGCAAATGTGAGAGGGTTTCCAGATCGCTCTGCGGAATTGTTTTTTTTATCATCTGTTCCCATCGATAATAGCTTTTTAGGAGTAACCTACCCTTATCATCCGTATCCAGTTCTTTCGGCGGAGGTAGCACCCGCAAGGCATCAATTTTTCCATAAGCATAGAAAAAATTAAAAACCAATAAGTGATCCCCATCCTGTACAGTACGCGCAGCGTAATTACCCTGTGGTAACAATACATCGTCATGAAAGGAATGGTATTCACCAAAAAAATCCGGGGCGAACCAATATCGCACCTTAATGTCCTCCCTGATAGAACCCACTAAATAAAAGCGCCCATGCAGTTCAAAGAGACAGGGACATTCGATGTCATCATACACCATCGGATATAATAAAGGGGGCATCAATTCAACGATATCATTTGTTACTTTAACCAGCCCTACACATCCTCTTCGTGAGATTGGCCCCGAAATACTTCGGGCTGCAAGTAATAAATACACTTCGCCCTTGTATTCAAATTTAAAAGGATCCCGGAAGCTCAGCCATTTTCTTGGATTAGTATTCCCGGTTTCATAGAAAATTCCTTTCGGCTCAATAGGAAAAATATTTTTCTGATTCTTCTCCCAATCAATGAGGTTACCTGATTCGGCAAATCCTATTCTTGAAATAACTCCGCGGTCCCTTCGTTGCAAACCCGTATAATACATTTCAAATTTGCCCGCCGTTTCACAAACATGCATCGTCCAAAGCATATCATCATCCCATTCTCCCGGCTGACCAACGAATAGTGCATTATTCACTCTTTTCCACGAAATTCCATCATTGGAAATAGCATGTGCGATATAATCGTGGTTCGGAATGATCAGATGGAAAAGATGATAAACATCTTCGTGTAT
Organism: Ginsengibacter sp.; assembly: GCA_039934515.1. GTDB lineage: Bacteria > Bacteroidota > Bacteroidia > Chitinophagales > Chitinophagaceae > Ginsengibacter. The sequence goes on along the minus strand of JBDTLZ010000339.1, from coordinate 3,019 downwards.
GATTACCGTTATATCACCAATTTCCCAATCACTAAAACCTGATCCTGAATACATGCTGCTTCTGGTGTTTGACTTAAATATGCAAAGTACAGCAATAAAATACGTTTGTTTACATTTGCAGCCTTAAGATGACATGAAAAAGACATGAAAAACGGATACTATATTCAGCTATTCAGCCCCCATGGTCTCATTAGATATGATGAGCCTGAAATTGGCAGGGATAAGGATACGGGTGGTCAGGTTAAGTATGTCCTCGAATTGTTAGAAAACCTTTCCAGGCACCCAAAAGTCCGCAAAGTGGACCTTTTCACAAGGCGGATTGCGGATAAAAGGGTTTCTCCCACTTATGAAAAAGAGATTGAAATTGTAAATGAAAAAGCGAGGGTCATTCGTATGACCTGTGGAGGAAATACTTATCATTCAAAGGAATCACTATGGGCTAACCTGGATGAGTTCATTGATAAAACATTACGGTTCATTGAAAAACACGATGATTTTCCCGATGTGGCACATGGGCACTATGCTGATGGCAATTACCTGGCTGGACAGATTAGTGAAGTATTCGGCATTCCTTTCATAGGGATCAGTCATTCGCTGGGGCGGAACAAAAAGAATATTCTGCTCCAGGGTGGATTATCGGCCGAAAAGATCAATGAACAATTCAACATTGACCGTCGCATAGCCGAAGAAGAGAATTTGTTAAAAACTGCCGACGTTGTTATTGTAAGCACACAGCACATTGTAGACACACAATATGCCTTGTACACTAATTTTAAGCTGGGCAGATTTAAAGTTATTCCTCCTGGTTTGAATACAGATTTATTCTACCCTTTTTACCGGTTTGATATGCCTTCATATAAAATGACTATTGACCAGGAGCAAGTATTATACCGTGTTAATTCAGATATGGAGCGCTTTTTGTTTAATCCTGCAAAATCACTGATTCTTTCAATTGGCCGGGCAGACAAAAGGAAAAACTTTGAAACGATTATCCAATCCTATGGTCAGGATAAGGAACTACAGGCGATGGCCAACCTTGCTATATTCGCCGGTGTAAGGAAAGATATTACCCAGATGCCTGCCGATGAGCAGGATATATTAACCAACTTGTTACTGCTGCTCGACAAGTATGATCTTTATGGCAAGATGGCTATACCGAAGAAGAATGATCCCACTTTCGACGTGCCGGAAATATACCGTTTGGCCGCCCGAAAAAAAGGAGTGTTTATAAATGCAACCCCGGGAGAAAATTTCGGATTAACCATTTTAGAGGCGGCCGCCTGTGGCCTGCCTGTAATTGCTTCACCCACCGGCGGGCCAAAAGAGATACTCGAACATTGTGAAAACGGCCTGTTGGTAGATGTGGAGGACCCGGCTGCTATCGCTGAAGCTGTGAAGAAAATTATTGCCGACCAGGTATTGTGGGAAAAATATTCAAGCAATGGAATCAGGGCGGTGAATGAATTGTATTCATGGACTGCCCATGTTAATACATACGTTGATACAATTGACGAGCTATTTAAGCGGAAGAATAAGGAAGCACTCACTTTCATTAATAAAACTGCATACGGAAAGAAACTTGCCAAATCCAGGCTGGTTATTATTTCTGATCTTGATGGAACTCTCATAGATGGTGAAAAATCTGAGGGGTTAGATGAATTAAAACAATGGATTGCTGTAAACAGAGACAACTTGGTATTTGGAGTGGCTAGCGGGAGAAACAGGGAACTCACCGAACAAGCTCTCGTTGATCATGACCTTCCCTGGGCCGACATCGTAATATGTTCGGCAGGGTCCGAGATCTATTATACTAAAAAATTTATTCCCGATAATGGATGGGGCAGCCATATTGGGTACCATTGGAAAAGGGCCGAATTACAAAGCGCGTTGTCAAAATTTCCCGGCATCCAATTGCAGGAACCGGCTGCTCAGCGTCGTTTTAAACTGAGTTATTATGTAGATAAGAACTTTGACCAGGATGATATTGCCAATCTTTATAAATTTTTGGACGACCGCAAACTGAGATCTAAAATATTACTCACGGAAAATCGCTACCTGGATCTACTGCCATTTCGTGCCAGCAAGGGCAGTGCCGTGCGTTACCTGAGCTATAAATGGAAAGTACCCCTGGAGAATTTCATTACTGCGGGAAATAGCGGCAATGATATGGACATGCTGAAAGGAAAAACAAGGGGTATAGTAGTTGCCAATTATAGCCCGGAACTGGAAGAATTGAAAAAGAACAGGTCAATCTATTTTACAAAATTTCCACTCTCAAAAGGTGTACTGGACGGTATTAAACATCATATTTCCTCTATCGGTTTCAAACTCAGTTAAAATTATACGGTATGGTTGTGTGATGCTGCCCGAAGGCAAACTACCTGAATTTTTAGTTTTCACCGGGTATTTCGCGGGCTATTCCACCTTCTTATAGATAGGGTTTGTACTTACAGCCACTCTTACTCCGGGGTGGTGAAGGATTTTTTGCCGCCAGGCCTTCAAAGGAAATACAGCGAGGTAATCTGCCAAATCATGAATCCGTGGAAAAATTAATAAGCCCGGCTGAAGCTTATAAAATTTTCGAGCCAAAAATTTCTCTGCCAACTCTTGCTGCCTGGACAATAAGTGGCCTCCTGATATCCAGGAAATTTGGGGGAAGGGTTTTCTATGATAAAAAACAGATACTTGAAGCCGGTAAAATTATGAAACGGTATAAAGTTAATCTTCCATCAGCAAATTAGGAGGCAAGCTCACTTATTCAAAAATAGCTCTTAGAACCTATAGTGCGTATACCGGAAGCACGGTGCAACTTGCCATCGCAGGGCAAAAGAAATGGAATGTGCATGCCAAAGCGCCATTTGGCCACCCGGCACAAAAGCCGCGGTCTCTAATGTTCAGGGTTTTTTTATTTTCTTCAATCAATTTGAGGTTGGGCGGGCTTTCTTCAACACGCATAATGTTATAGGCATACCCTTACATCTTGTGGCGAGTCTGTGTTATGTTATTAGAATACCTTACT
>JBDTLZ010000338.1:0-42933 GCA_039934515.1 Ginsengibacter sp. | reverse complement strand
CCAATACCCAATTATTGGGCTGTCATTGATTTTTTACTAAAAGCTTGCCTGCAATGCAAAGCAACAATCAAAACAAATGAGCCCGTTGTAGAAATAAACACGACAAGAAATGTAGAAGTTGTAACTACCCTGGCAAAATACAATTGCCGGAAAATATTAATTGCCGTTCCTCTTGGAATATTGCAACGGAGCAAAAATAGCGCGGGCTACATTAATTTTCCAAGCTCCGTTGTTAAACATATTAAGGCAGCTAAGAAAATAGGTAGCGGGGGCGTAATCAAATTCTTATTTGAATTTGATGAAGCTTTCTGGCTGAACAAGAAATTCCTGGACAAGAAAAATATTCCAGCGCCTTCTTATATTTTTACTGATACAAAAATTCCCACCTGGTGGACACAGTATCCTGCCGACTATCCACTTCTTACGGGTTGGGTAGCGGGTCCGGATTCTCATAAGATGAAGAACTATTCGCCCCGAAAATTAAAAAAGATTGGCCTGGAAGCACTCTCATCTGTTTTTTCTATGCCGCCCGAAGCGCTTAACGACAGGCTAAAAACCGCAACAATTATAAACTGGATAAAAGAACCTTATATTTTTGGCGGTTATAGTTACCCAACATTGCAAACCGAAATGGCGCGCAATATAATTTCAGAACCGGTCGGCAACTCTTTTTATTTTGCGGGGGAATATGTTATTAAAGATTCTTCTTCAACAGTCGATGCTGCCCTGCAAAGCGGGCAGGAAGCAGCTAAAAAGATATTGCGGGCCTATTCGGGCAAGTCTTTATAGTTAATGTGCGGCAAAAATTATTTGGTCGTCCCTGAGCAGGGGCATATTCTTAAACCTGAGAATCACATTGGCAACCGTTGCCACATCTTTCTGGCAATAAAGGGCGATGCGCTCCAGGTTTTTTTCTGTCCAGTAAACTTCCCCTACTTTACTTCCGTCGATATCATTTTTTGGAGAAGGTACACCGAGCACAGCAGCAAGTAATTTGAGTGAGGTGTAATGTTTGTAATCGCCAAAACGCCACAGGTGAAGCGTATCCAGCATAGGTGTTTCCCATGGTTTCATATTTTGGAAATCAATATAACGTGGGATCTCTATATTGTTTACCAGCATCCTCCGGCATAGAAACGGGATATCAAATTCCTTAATATTGTGTCCCGCAAATACCCATTTCGAATTTTTTGTAAAGCACTGGTCAAGTGTTTTTATAAAACCTTCCAGCACTTCCTTTTCATTTTCTGAATAAAAAGATTTTATCCTCAGATGCCATCCGTGGTCTGTTGGATCATTGTTTTCTTTTTTAAAATACCCAATACTTATACAAATCACTTTTCCGAATTCAGCGAGTATCGCGGCACGCATTGGGTAATATTGTTCGCTCGTGGTGTCCGGGGGAAGGTTTTTTAATGTTTTTTCTGTCCAGAGTGCTTTCCAGTCGTCATCTAATAGTTGGAAATGTTGCGCCCCTGATACAGTTTCTATATCCATTAGGAATAAATTATCAAGAGCGATCTGTTGCATATATTATTGTTGGACGTATTGAAAATACAAAAAAGCCCGTTGATTAGACGGGCAAAAATAAAAACTGATATATGTGGAGTTAAAATGTGAAACCTGCAAATATTGTAAAAGCCTGGCTTTTCCACTTCTGCTGATTGTCTATGTCGTTCAGGTTGGTAAGACCAAGTTCATAGCGTGCCCCGAGATTTAAGAAAGGTATTTGGAACCATATTCCCCCAACAGCTGCCCAATCTGATTTTTTAAAAATAGTTCCCTTGCTTTTTAAACTGTCAACCGCTTCTTTAATTACTCCTCCAATTTGCGGGCCAAATTGAAGTTTTACTCTTTTACTTGGGCCGATGTTAATATTTAATAGTACCGGAATTTTCAAATAATCAAGTTTCGCTTTTTTCTGGCTTCCATCGAGGAATAAGTCATCATAGATACTTGAGGCATCTTTGGTAAATTCAGAAGAAGCCTGAACAAAATTTACTTCCGGTTGAAGTCCAAAGGTTTTTGAGAAATTAAATTGCATAAAGCCTCCGAGCAAATAATTATAGTTAAAGCCGGAGTTATACGATTGGCCACTAATTTTATTGATGTTTATCCCGGCCTTTGCACCAAACCTGAAAAAATTTTCATGATAACCATCAGGATCAAATTTCCTGGTTTGAGAAAAAGTATTTAATGAAATAAGCAGCAAAAAAAATGAAAATAATTTTCCCATAAAAGACTCAATTATACCCTTTAAATCAATATTGATGCCAATGCATGTTGTAAAAGGTTAAAGAAAAATTATCTTCTGTTTGTATTTATCTTTGTCTCCTGCATTGTAACATTATTAATTCCAACGTCCCGGTACCCAATACCATCCTTGTCTTTTTTGCTGCCAATGGCCCGATAAATAGTGATGATACCTTCTGCGAGGAGGAGCCCAATACCCCTGGCGGTATACATATCCATGTCTGCGCCCGACCCATTCGCCATCAACCCACACATAATTTCCGCCCGGAGCTATAGGCCTTGAATATAATGGTGGGGGCGGTTGTGTTCTCACCACTACAGCCGAAGGTCCGCATCCTGCGAGAAAGATGGCGATGATGCCCAGGATACCAAATGTTGCAATTAGTTTCTTCATAAAGAGATTTTATAAATTTAGAATAATACCAACGCCCGAAGTTTAACGACATTCAAATGTTTTGAAAACCTTAACTATTTTTAAAGCACTTGATTTTACCAGGAGGCCATTCAATAAAAGTTTTGGTTTTACTTTTTTATTAACTATCTACACACTGGCGTCTTATTGATTTTTGCGGTCCTGGTATTCAAATTGACATTATTTATATTAAGCCGATGCCCAATATAATTTCGACTACTTTTATGAACAGATTTATTAAAAAGTTTTTGAATGATTAACAGAGTAACGGTTATAGGTGCAGGGACAATGGGAAATGGCATTTCTCATGTATTTGCGCAGTTTGGGTTGAATGTAAATCTTGTCGATGTGTCCCGGCCCAGGCTCGATAAAGCACTTGAAACGATTACAAAAAACCTGGACAGGCAAATTTCCAAAGGCATCATACCAGGAGAAAAAAAACAAGAAACGCTGAAGAATATCACAGTTTTTACTTCCTTAACCGAAGGCATTAAATATGCCGATCTCATCGTGGAAGCTGCTACGGAAAATGCGGATTTGAAAATGAATATTTTCAGGGAAATTGATGCTGCGGCTCCGGCTAATTGCATCCTGGCAACCAATACCTCCTCCATTTCCATCACGAAAATCGCCTCTGCCACAAAACGACCACAACAGGTAATCGGCATGCATTTCATGAATCCTGTTCCGGTCATGAAGCTTGTGGAAATTATCAATGGGTATAATACCGCGAAAAATGTAACACAGGAAATAATTGAATTGAGTAAGAAACTGGGAAAAATTCCCTGCGAAGTAAATGATTATCCCGGGTTTATCGCCAATCGTATTTTAATGCCGATGATCAATGAGGCTATTTATAGTTTGTATGAGGGCGTTGCCGGAGTTACAGAAATTGACACCATTATGAAATTGGGAATGTCACACCCGATGGGTCCTTTGCAACTCGCAGATTTTATTGGGCTGGATGTTTGCCATTCAATATTAAAAGTGCTTTACGATGGTTTTGGAAATTCAAAATATGCTTCGTGCCCTCTACTTGTTAACATGGTTAACGCCGGTCATTTAGGTATAAAGACCGGGGAAGGCTTTTACAAATATGAAAACGGATTTAAAGAACTGGTTGTAAGCCAAAGATTTATTTAGAAATATTTTCTGCAATGTAAATTTCAACGTTCCGGATATTTCCTAAACCGTACAGAATTTCTGTTAACCTGAATTTTGGTATCCCGGCTTCTATTTTGCAAAATAATTGCATTTCATTTTTATATACCGTGCAGTTATATTTTTTCAACACCTGCATTACATCATTCATTTCAGTATAATTGAACTGCAATGTATAGGTAACCTCAACAGGTTTTTGAACAATTGGTGAACATTGCAAAGCCAGCGTCGCCGCAGTTTTATAAGCATTGATTAACCCCGGAACGCCGAGCAATGTTCCTCCAAAATACCTTACTACCACTACCAGCACATCGCAAAGTCTTGCTGAATCTATGTGCCCCAATATTTGCTTCCCTGCCGTTCCGGACGGCTCACCGTCATCGCTTGAACGGAAATTGTTTCCATCGAGTCCTATACGGTATGCAAAACAATGATGTGCTGCTTTGGGATGTTCTTTACGTAGGGCCTCAAGGTGTTTTTTAAAATCTTCTTTATTTTTCACCGGAAATGCGAAGCCCAGAAATTTGCTCCCCCTGTCTTTAAATTCAGCAGATCCGGCTGTATCAATTGTATAATAGTAATCCATAATAAAAAATAGTTGCCAAAATGAAGCTACCTCATTCCCGCATAAGAGTAAAATTCCAGCCCCGGGTACAGTGAAGAATTCGGAAAGACTTTTTTTTTCATTCACTACCTTTGATTATTAAATGAATATTTTAAAAATTCCGGTGAATAATTTCTTATTCATTTATAAGGTACCGTTAAAATATACATATAATCGGAACAATAAAACCGGAGGGAGGTAAAGAAAATGGAAAAGTCGGCTATAAGCCCGGTAACACCGGGTACGGTGAATATTTTTGAAAACACTTTGGCTTTCGCAAAACAGTTGGACAGGGAAGATACACTGCATGGCTTTCGTGAACAATTTTATATCCCTGTCATACATGGCCGTGAGAGCATTTATTTTACAGGCAATTCCCTGGGCCTTCAGCCAAAAACTGCCCAGGATTATATTTTAAATGACCTGGAAGATTGGGCAAATTATGGAGTAGAGGGACATGTGTACGCAAGAAATCCGTGGACAAAATATCACGAGATGTTTCCGGAGAAACTGGCTCCAATACTTGGCGCACACGAAGAAGAAATAGTAGTAATGAATCAACTCACCATCAATCTCCATTTATTGCTCATTACTTTTTACCAGCCGGTTAAAGAACGGTATAAAATTATTTGCGAGGCAAAGGCCTTCCCTTCCGATCAATATGCTTTTGAATCGCAGGTGCGCCTCTGGGGGTTTGACCCCGGAAAGTCGATAGTTGAAGTGGCACCCCGCGAAGGAGAACATACAATAAGGAATGAAGACATCCTGGATACTATCAAACTACATGGCAGTGAAGTGGCCGTTGTTTTATTTGGAGGTATAAATTATTATACCGGGCAGTTGTTTGATATGAAAGCCATCACTGAAACGGCACATGCAGTTGGTGCGTCATGCGGTTTTGATCTGGCTCATGCCGCAGGTAATGTTCCATTAAAGCTGCATGAGTGGGATGTTGATTTCTCCTGCTGGTGCTCTTATAAATATTTGAACTCGGGCCCCGGCGCAGTAGCAGGTGCGTTTATCCATCAACGTCATATTAAAAACAAGTCACTTCGCAGGCTTACCGGCTGGTGGGGCACCAACAAAGAGAGCCGTTTTAAAATGGAAAAAGAGTTTGATGCCATTCCTACGGCGGAAGGGTGGCAGCTTAGCAATTCGCCCATACTGAACATGGGTGCGCATAAAGCCTCGCTGGACATTTTTGAAGAGGCCGGGTTTGAAAACATACTGCAAAAAGGAAGAAAACTGAGCGCTTATCTTTTATTCGTGCTCGATGAGATAAACGCCTCATGCTCCGGAAAAATAATGGAAATTATTACTCCCCGAAATGAAAATGAACATGGTTGCCAGGTATCGGTCTTAATGCTGGAAAAAGGCAGGGATATTTTTGATTCCCTGAAAAAGAACAGTGTAATTGTTGATTGGCGGGAACCCAACGTTATTCGTTTGGCCCCGGTTCCCCTATATAATACCTTTGAGGACATTTACAGATTCGGGGAAATTATCAGGAATATGCTTTAAGAGAATTTAAGCTAACAAACATCTCCTAACTTGTGCTTTTATTTTATACTGCCACGGCATTTATTTAAACCGGTACCAACATGTACAAACTCCCTTATTTTACTGAAGAAAATGAAGAAGCCGTTTTTGATTTCATACAAAAAAATTCTTTTGCAATAATAACCGGGATAAATGGGCAGGTCCCGGTGGCGACTCATGTGCCCCTCCATATTAAAAAGGAGGGCAATAAAATAGTTTTCACCGGGCACATGATGAAAAATACAGATCACCACAAGGCACTTTTACAAAATGAGCAGGTACTTGTAATATTCACAGGGGCACATTGCTATGTAAGTGCAAGCTGGTACCCAAAAAAGGAAGTAGCCTCAACATGGAATTATATAGATGTTCACGCACATGGCATAATAAAATTTGGCGATGAAGAAAAAACCAGGAAAATAATAGAAGATGTTACCAATAAATATGAACTTCCCGATAGTCCGGCTGCTTTTAATAAATTGCCCGGGGAGTATGTTGACAGGCTGGTGAAAGCCATCATTGGATTTACTATTGAAGTGTCGGTCATGGAAAATGTTTTTAAGCTAAGCCAGAACCATGATGAACAAACCAGGGAAAATATCATAGCAAATCTTGCTGATCGTAATGATGACGGTTCCCATGAGATCGCGGCAGAAATGAAAAAGAGATTTTAATTTAAATATTTTTAGATGACCAGGCAGCAGCTTATCGATCATATCAAACAAAAAAAATCTTACCTGTGCGTTGGTCTTGACACCAGTATTGAAAAAATCCCACCACATCTTTTGTCCAGCCCGGATGCAGTCTTTGAATTTAACAAACAAATTATTGATGCTACAATTGACTTGTGCGTTGGCTATAAAATCAATACGGCTTTTTATGAGGCCACTGGCGTAAAGGGCTGGCAGGCTCTGGAGCAAACGGTCGGCTATATTCCAGCAACGCACTTTAAGATTGCTGATGCAAAGCGTGGCGATATTGGAAATACATCGGCTCAATATGCGAAAGCTTTTTTTGATGTAATGAAGTTTGACGCGATAACTGTGGCTCCATACATGGGTTACGATAGTATTATGCCATTCCTGGAATACGAGGATAAATGGGCCATCGTTTTGGGGCTTACCAGTAATAAAGGAAGCGAAGATTTTCAACAACAAAGAATTGCGGATAATTATTTATATGAAACAGTTCTTGAGAAAGTAAGTGGCTGGGGCAATAAAGAAAATCTCATGTTTGTTGTGGGGGCCACAAAAGCAACCGATCTTTCGTCTATCAGGAAAATTGTTCCGGATAATTTCCTTCTTATACCAGGCGTGGGTATCCAGGGAGGCAGCCTTGCGGAAGTTTCCAAATATGGCTGTAATAAAGATTGCGGGTTGCTCGTCAATGCTTCGCGGGCAATTATTTATGCCGGAAATGATGAAAATTTTGCCGGGCAGGCCCGAATTGTCGCGCAGCAATACCAAACAGAAATGATGCGCTATCTTTGAGGCTAATATCCTGATTAAATTATAGATTAACGGCACGATTTCCCCAAATTATAAGCTTCAACTAATTAACAAATAACCAATTAACCCATCACACCTATGGCACAAGACCTTTTTCAATCACCGGATTATTTCAATATTGATGCGTTGCTTACCGATGAACATAAACTCATCAGGGAAAGTGTAAGAAGCTATGTAAAAAAAGAAATATCACCTATCATAGAAGATTACGCCCAGAGAGCCGAATTTCCGGAGCAAATTGTAAAACAACTTGGTGAACTTGGGTGTTTTGGGCCTACCATACCCACAGAATACGGTGGTGGCGGCCTTGACTATATATCTTATGGGTTAATGATGCAGGAACTCGAGAGAGGAGATAGTGGCATAAGGTCAACGGCGAGTGTCCAGGGGTCGTTGGTAATGTTCCCGATCTATGCTTACGGCAGCGAAGCGCAGCGCAAAAAATATTTGCCCAAACTTGCAAATGGTGAATGGCTTGGGTGTTTTGGCCTTACAGAACCCGATCACGGAAGTGATCCCAGCGGCATGCTGAGCAATTTCAAAGACGCGGGGGATCATGTAATATTAAATGGAAGTAAGATGTGGATCAGTAATGCTCCTTTTTCCCAGGTAGCAGTTGCCTGGGCAAAAAATGAAGCAGGGGAGATCCGGGGATTGATCCTTGAGCGTGGTATGGAGGGGTTTACTACACCAACAACCCATGGTAAATGGAGCCTTCGCGCCAGTTCCACCGGGGAACTCGTTTTTGACAGTGTAAAAGTTCCTAAAGAAAATGTATTACCAAATATAAAAGGCCTTAAAGGCCCGTTAAGCTGTTTAACAAAAGCACGCTATGGAATTGCATGGGGTGCACTTGGCGCTGCTATGGATTGCTATGATACCGCGCTTCGTTATTCTAAAGAAAGGATACAGTTTGACAGGCCAATTGGTGGCTTTCAGCTACAACAAAAAAAGCTTGCCGAAATGATCACAGAAATTACCAAAGCGCAACTGCTTAACTGGCGACTTTCAGTTATGATGAATGACGGTACAGCAACGCCCCAACAGGTGAGCATGGCAAAAAGGAATTCCTGTGAAATTGCCGCCGACATAGCCCGGGAGGCGCGGCAGATGTTGGGAGGAATGGGAATTACCGGAGAATATCCAGTTATGCGGCACATGATGAATATGGAAAGTGTTATAACTTATGAGGGCACCCATGATGTTCATCTTCTTATAACAGGGATGGATGTTACCGGCTTAAACGCGTTTAAATGATAGGATGTCTCAGAGAAAATTAATATTGAAGCCCAATCTCTCTAAACTCTTAAGAAAGTGAAGGAAAAAAATTTGTCAAAAGAAAACGGAACCCCTGAACCGACAAAAGAAAAAAAGATTATCAGTATGCCGCATAAGATATTCCTAATAGGATTTATGGGCAGCGGTAAAAGTCACTGGGGTAAGATCTGGGCATCGGGGAGCAAACTGGCTTTTTTTGATCTCGATGCAAAGATCGAGAAGGCGTTCCGGATGAAGATCTCCGATATTTTTGACAAGAAGGGTGAAGAAAAGTTCCGCGAACTTGAACGGTACCATCTCAGGAAATTCGAACATAAAAAAAATTTTTTACTGGCCTGTGGCGGTGGAACACCCTGCTTCTCCGATAACCTTGAATGGATGAAACAACAGGGTAAAGTTTGTTACCTGAAGGCGGAAGCATCATTGATCCTTGAGCAGGTACTGAATGAAACCCATCACCGGCCTCTTTTGAAAAAGATAAATCCGTCGGAACTATTATTTTTCATTCAACAGAAATTAATTGAAAGGGAGCCTTTTTATTCGAAGGCTGATTTTATAATGAATGTTAAAGATTTAGATGAAGATTCGATTTCCGTTCTTCTTTAGTGGAAATAAATTGTTGTCGCAAGGCTTTAAAATTTCTAAACTTATATTATGCACAAAGGGTTTTTGAAAACTGCAGCCTGGTTCGGATTTTTTTCAGTTGCTTTAGGAGCTTTTGCCGCTCACTCATTGAGACAATATATATCCGAATATGCGGTAAGTATTTTTGAAACAGGAGCCAGGTACCAGTTTTACCATGTATTTGCGTTATTAGCTTGTGGAATATTATATAGAGAATTCCAGAATAAATTTATTAAGACAGCAGGGAAATTATTCATTGCCGGAATTGTTTTATTCAGTGGTTCGCTTTACGTGCTTACATTTATTAAAGGGATTGTTATAGCTGGCTACGACTGGATAGGCGCCATCACACCGATAGGCGGATTGTGTTTTATCGCCGGCTGGGTTTGCCTGTTTATTGGGGTATACAAAAAATAATAACTGGCCCTGGGAAATTCACATCGCACGTTACAGGTACATTTACAAGTTATCAATCATCAACGATAAACTTAGAACTACAAACTATAGGCGCGGAACCATGAATTTTGAACTTTCAACTTCTCTATCTTTGCAATCAAATGGCGAACACCAAAAAGAATAAAAAAAATAAATCGGCAGACCCTAAAAAAATGAGTGCTGATATTGAAGAGAAGATCGAAGTAAAAAAATTACTTAAGGACGAGCGTTCTCATAAGATTGCCGGGGTTTTCCTCATGCTCATCGCCTTTCTTCTTTTTGTATCATTTACTTCTTATTTGTTCACCTGGCAGGAAGATCAATCCAAAGTTTTTAAAGGAGCAAAAATTTTATTGCCGGCCCATGCGGAACAAATGGCCAATTTATTGGGCACGGCAGGTGCTTACTTTTCAAACCTGTTTTTCAGATCGGGTTTTGGGATCGCTTCTTATTTGTTCTGTACTTTCTTTTTCGTAGTGGGCGTAAATTTTTTTTCACCCAGGAAGATTTTTTCGATAGGTCGAAATATCCGGTATGTGCTCGTGGGCCTTTTAGTAATAAGTGTTTCGGCATCTTTTCTTATGGAAGGCCATCCATTTCCATGGGGAGGCGCTGTTGGAGATATGGAGAGTCAATGGCTTCAGCAGGTAATTGGGAAAATAGGCACTTCTGCACTTTTACTGGTGGCTGCGCTTTGTTACATTATCTGGCGTTTTAACCCCTCTTTTAATTTCAAAAGTCAAAAAATACTACCGGCAGTAGCGGTGGAAAGGGACGGGAATGTTGAACCGGTCTTTCAAACAACTTTTGCAGGCGCTACACCTGTAAATAACACAAACGAAAATATTGTGCCTTTAATGAGCATACCTCAAAAAGAAGATAATGGAATAAGCCATGACTTGCAGATGATCGAAAGGCCGGTTAAGCCGGATAAATTGGATAAACCGGAACCGGAAACTGTTATTAAGAACCTACCGATACCGGAGGAGGAAAAAATAAAAAACCCGGTTACCAATAAGTTGCCGGTTACCGGGCTTACGCTTGAGGTAAAATCAAACCCTTCTGTTGTTGAAAAGGAAACAGATGCCGCTGTAAAACCTAAATCACAACAACCTTATGATCCTATCCTTGACCTGAGGAATTATAAATTCCCTACGATCGATTTGTTGGAAACTCATGGCAGTGAAAAAATAATCCAGGATGTAACTGAGCTGGAGACGAATAAAAACCAGATCATCAACACGCTGAAAAATTATGACATCGAGATCCAGAAAATTTATGCAACGGTAGGCCCGACCGTTACGCTGTATGAAATAGTTCCGGCTCCCGGGGTGCGCATTTCCCGTATAAAAAATCTTGAAGACGATATCGCTCTTAGCCTTGCTGCGCTTGGTATTCGTATCATTGCACCCATTCCTGGAAAGGGAACCATTGGTATTGAAGTGCCCAATGTGAAAAAGACAGTTGTGAGCATGCGAACCTTATTAAATTCAGATAAGTTTCAGAATAATAATTTTGCGCTGCCTATTGCGATCGGTAAGAAAATTGATAACGAAAATTTTATCGTTGACCTTACAACGATGCCCCATTTACTGATGGCTGGCGCAACAGGGCAGGGAAAATCGGTTGGGCTAAATGCAATTCTTGTTTCCCTTCTTTACAAGAAACATCCCTCGCAACTTAAGCTCGTACTGATAGATCCCAAGAAAGTGGAATTGAGTATTTACAGTAAAATACAAAAGCATTTTTTAGCAAAGCTGCCAGGCGAAGATGACGCTATCATTACCGACACGAAGAAAGTTATTCATACACTTAATGCATTGTGTACATTGATGGACATCCGTTATGACCTTTTAAAAGAAGCCGGCACCCGAAACATACGAGAGTACAATGAAAAATTTGTTGCACGTAAGCTAAACCCTGAAAAGGGCCATGAATATTTGCCCTTTATTGTTTTGGTTATTGATGAGTTTGCCGACCTGATCATGACGGCAGGGAAAGAGGTGGAAATGCCAATAGCCCGCCTCGCCCAATTGGCGAGAGCTGTAGGAATTCACCTGATCATCGCGACACAGCGTCCTTCTGTTAATATCATTACCGGCACAATCAAAGCCAACTTTCCTGCCCGCATTGCATTTAAAGTGAGCAGCAAAATTGACAGCCGCACAATTCTGGACGTAGGAGGTGCCGAGCAATTAATTGGAAAAGGCGATATGCTGATAAGCTACAACGGGGAGCTAACCCGCCTTCAATGTCCTTTTGTGGATACGCCCGAGGTGGACAAGATCACCGATTTTATTGGAGACCAGCCTGGATATCCTGAAGCATTTAAGTTGCCTGAATATGTTGACGAAAGAGAGTTTGAGAACAAGGATTTTGATGTTAACGACAGGGATGCCCTTTTTGAAGATGCTGCAAAGCTCATTGTTCAAAGCCAGAGTGGCAGTACATCCCTGCTACAGCGGCGTATGAAGCTGGGATACAACCGCGCCGGAAGGTTGATGGATCAACTGGAAGCTGCGGGTGTCGTGGGACCCAACCAGGGAAGTAAAGTAAGGGATGTTCTTATTAAGACTGATGCTGAACTACAGCAGTATCTTGAAAAGAACTAATGCAAATTGGCGCATCTGACCGTATGCAAATTTTTATGTTATTTGAAATTCCTGCTTTTTGCCAGGTCCTTGGTTGAAATTGGATGTTTTTAATTTTTCGGAATAATTGCAAAATCGGACACTTTATCGATGTCGATTAACAGGTATTATGTAATCATGCATGGAAAAGGCGCTTATTGATGTGGTTTTAATAGTTATCAATGCTACACCTAATAAGGTTACCTTACAGGAAACACCTTGACGATTATCAAATCTTTCCCCCGTGGGTATTTTTACCGGGACAAGGAATCTCCTTTGTCTTCATCCATGGTAATAGCTTTGAAAAAGGCCTTCGCCTGGCAGAAGCGGCGCGAACCTTTCGGACCGATCGACATAAAATCGCTGTATCCTCTCATAGAACGCGGCCTTATCAGCCTTATATCGTATAAAATTATGGGTGAAAAAAAAGCAACCTGGTTTGTTACAAAAAAGGGGCGTCGCACATTTTATGCTACCAGGGGCGTAAAACCCTGGCGGCTAAAATCCTGATGTTTGCCTGCTTATCAGCATTCCGGCATAGGTTCCATGGCCCAACCACAATTTTACAAACGCTATCTTCGTTATTAAATGTCTAAGTATTTAATTGCAGGGCTGGGAAACCCGGGAAGTGAATATGCGCACACCCGGCATAACATTGGTTTCGATATTGTAAGTGCCTTTGTTTTGAAACATGGGGGATTTTTTCAAACCGGGAGACTTGCAGAAATATCAGAGATACAATGGAAAGGCAAAAAATTCGTTTGTATAAAACCGGCCACTTTTGTTAATTTAAGTGGCAGGGCTGTGAAATATTGGCTGGACAAAGAAAAGATCAGCATTGAGAATTCACTGACAATTGTAGATGAACTGGCACTTCCATTGAACAAACTGAGGTTACGGAAGGGTGGGAGTGATGCCGGTCACAATGGCTTGCGGGATATTCAAAATGTTTTGGAAACCGACGCTTATCCCAAACTCCGGTTTGGCACCGGCAATAATTTTCCAAAGGGAATGCAGGTTGAATTTGTTTTAAGCCGGTGGTCCCCTGATGAAATTCCGCTGGTAAAGGTTAAAATTGAAAAATGTATCGAGGTAATCGAAAATTTTGCAACAATAGGAATAGAAAGGGCAATGAACATAATTAATAGTTTTACATTTAATTACTGACCAGGAAATTAGATAAATTCATTTTTTAATTTGTTTTGTATATTTTCGCCCTCGAAACTCCTCTGGCACTTAAAAGATAAATCTGGCTGAATTATGAAAATTTTTTGTATCGGACGTAATTATGTGGATCATGTAAAGGAAATGGGTAGTGAACTGCCGGAGGAACCGGTTATTTTCATGAAACCCAAAAGTGCCCTTGTTCAAAACCATACGCCATTTTATTACCCGGAGTTTACAAATGAGCTTCATTATGAATGTGAGCTTGTAGTACGGATCAGCAAAAACGGTAAATACATACAGGAAAAACACGCCCCGAATTATTATAATGCTATAAGTGTTGGGATTGATTTTACAGCCAGGGATATACAAAATCAATTAAAGGAGAAAGGCCTTCCCTGGGAAAAATCAAAGTCTTTTGATAATTCCGCAGCTGTAGGAACTTTTGTCGACATAGTTCCGGGCTTTAATAAAAGTAATATTAATTTCTCCTTTTCAAAAAACAAAGAAATTGTGCAAAAGGGAAATTCCGCGAATATGATTTTTTCGATTGACGCTATAATTGCAAATATTTCCAATTACTTTTCTCTTAATATCGGGGATCTCATTTTTACCGGCACACCCGCCGGCGTGGGCGAATGTATGGTCGGCGATTCTCTCCAGGCTTTTCTTGACAAAGATTGCCTTCTTACCGTTGAGGTAAAATAGCAGCAGGGGCGTTATAAGTTAACCTTTTTCTTGTATTCCCAAAAATCCTCATTCTTAGGTTAAACGCATATTATTTGAATCTGATTCAAATGGTTATTATGCAAAGAGAAATTTATACCATTGGCCATTCAACAAGAACCTTAGCCGAATTTATTGAATTGTTGCAAACTTCTTCAATAGAAACATTGGCAGATGTAAGAAGTTATCCGGGATCACGCCGTTATCCCCAGTTTAATAAGGAGAACCTCGCGCTGGAGCTACCTGCAAAAAATATCGGCTACATCCATATACCACTTTTAGGTGGGAGGAGAAAACCTTCTCCCGGGTCAAAAAATACCGCCTGGAAAAATGATGCTTTTCGTGGCTACGCCGACTATATGGAAACCGATGAGTTCAAAAAAGGTATTGCTGAACTTGAAAAAGTGGCTTCCATTCACCGCGCGGCTTTCATGTGTTCAGAAGCCGTATGGTGGCGGTGCCATCGCTCACTGATTTCAGATTATCTTAAAGTGAACGGATGGAAGGTATTGCACATAATAAATAACAGGAAAATTGAAGAGCATCCTTATACCAGTGTTGCTGTAATTGCAGGTGAAAAATTATCATACAGCGCATCTCAGCAAAGCATATTTTAAGCCATCAGCCTCCCTGCAAAAAAATATCCCTCCCGAAAAATCGGGAGGGATCTCTTTAACCCTTAAAACAATCAACACAAAACCCGTTGATTTTGTTTACAATAACATATACGTGAAAAGTTAACTGAAGGTTTTTTAAGTTCAGGATAAGGCCAGGTCAAGTACCTGTTGCATTGTTTTTACATAACTTACTTTCAGGCCTTTTATAAAATTTGGATTTATTTCATTCACGTCGCGCTGGTTTTGCACGCACATAATGATCTCCTTTAAACCGGCTCTTTTTGCAGCCAGTACTTTTTCTTTAATGCCCCCTACCGGCAATACCTGGCCACGTAAAGTAATTTCACCTGTCATGGCAAGATAAGGCCTTACTTTCCGCCCGGTAAATGATGAAGCAAGCGCGGTCATCATGGTTATCCCGGCACTTGGTCCGTCTTTTGGAACAGCGC
Organism: Ginsengibacter sp.; assembly: GCA_039934515.1. Taxonomy (GTDB): domain Bacteria; phylum Bacteroidota; class Bacteroidia; order Chitinophagales; family Chitinophagaceae; genus Ginsengibacter. The sequence continues at coordinate 27,533 of JBDTLZ010000338.1, read as the reverse complement.
CTTCGGGTACATGAACATGAACGTTCTTTTTATTAAAAAGTTCCGGATCGATACCATACTTTTTTGCGTTTGCCTGGAGGTAGGTCATAGCAGTGGTGGCACTTTCTTTCATCACATTCCCCAGGTTCCCGGTGAGTTTTAATTCACCCTTACCATTATCGCTCGTCGTCGTTTCGATAAAAAGAATATCTCCTCCAACGTATGTCCAGGCAAGGCCCACAGCTACACCAGGCATGTTGGAAGTTTTGTACATTTCATTATTATATTTTGATATGCCCAAAATCCTTTCAATATCTCCAAGGCTGATGGTGGGCTTAAGTTTCCCCTTTTCGGCATAAGTTCTCGCGAGGTTTCGCATTACACTTGCCAACTGCCTGTCCAGTTCCCGCACGCCGCTTTCTCTTGTAAAGTCTGATATGATTTTTTCAAGGACTGTGTCACTTATTTTAAATGGAACATTTTTTAATCCATGGGCATCCTTCTGTTTCGGTAAAAGATGGCGTTTTGCAATTTCAATTTTTTCCTCAATGGCATAACCGCTCAAATCGATAATTTCAAGCCTGTCCCGTAACGCCGGCTGAATGTTTTGAAGATTATTGGCCGTAGCGATGAAAAGCACCTTGCTCAGGTCGTATTCCATCTCCAGGTAATTATCATAGAAATTATTATTTTGTTCAGGATCAAGCACTTCCAGCAGCGCTGATGATGGATCACCCCTGAAATCGGTCCCTACTTTATCAATTTCATCCAATATCATTACCGGATTCGATGATTTGATTTTCCGGATAGATTGCAAAATTCTACCTGGCATAGCACCAATATAAGTTTTGCGATGACCCCTTATTTCACTTTCATCATGAAGGCCCCCTAGGCTCACCCGTACATATTTGCGGTTAATAGCATTGGCAATGCTTTTTCCTAAGGAGGTTTTTCCAATTCCCGGAGGACCTACAAAACAAAGGATCGGGCTTTTCATATCCCCTTTCAGCTTTAGAACAGCGAGGTATTCAAGGATCCTTTGTTTTATTTTTTCCATTCCATAATGGTCATTGTCCAATATTTTTTTTGCCCTTTTAAAATCATATTGATCTTTTGTATAATCTTCCCAGGGCAGGTCAAGCATCAGGTCGAGGTGATTGTATACAATTGAATAGTCGGGAGTTGAGGGATGCATTCTTTCAAGCTTTTCGATCCCTTTATGAAACATTTCCTTTGCGGTTGCAGGCCATTTTTTGACTTCTGCTTTTTTCTGCATTTCTTTTATCTCAGCAAAATTATCTCCACCCAGTTCTTCTTTAATTGCTTTAAGCTGTTGCTGCAGAAAATAGTCTTTTTGTTGCTTATCAAGCTCGGCGCGGGTTTTATTAGTGACTTTATTTTTCAGTTCTGCATATTGTAATTCCGTTTGCAGAAGGTTCATAAGAACTTCCGCCCTTGCTTTTATATTATGGATTTCCAGCAATTTCTGTTTTTCAACAAGCGTGCTGTTTAAATTGCTGCTAACAAAATGTATTAAGAATGCCGGGTTTTCGATATTCCTTAAAATGATCGAAGCCTCAGATGGAAGATTGGGAGAAAGCTGGATGATTTGCCCCGCAAGCTCTTTAATGGAAGAAACCATCGCATCAAAATCATTATCATCTTTAAGTTCTTCTTCTCCCAGTACAGTTATTTTGGCTTTAAAGTAAGGGTCATCCGTAGTGATCTCATCAATTTTAAATCTCTTTTTGCCTTGTATTATGACGGTTGTGCCGCCATCGGGCATTTTTATAAGTTTAATAATTTTGGCGATAGTCCCGATATCTACCAGGTCGCTTACGGTAGGTTCTTCCACCAAACTGTCTTTTTGCGACACAACTCCTATCAATTTGTCAGCCCTGTAAGCATCGCTTACGGCCTTGATGCTTTTGTCACGGCCAACAGTTATTGGTATTACTACCCCCGGAAAAAGAACGGTATTTCTCAAAGGAAGCAGTGGTAATTCAGCAGGAATAGGCTGGTCATCATTGTTTTCACTGCCATCCTCTGTTAAAGGGATTATAGGCATAAATTCCATTTCTTCTTCCGAACCACCCAAAAAATAATCTTTCTTCATAAATTTTTTCAATTGTCAATCTGTCGCTATACCTATCAATAAAACGTTGTTTTCAGCTAAAAGGTATATGGTTCAACATTAATGCCACATAAATAACAAATGATGTATAGTTAGTATGTGAAATTAGACCAGGTTACGGTTTCAACTGGCCATTTAGTTAATCAACCAGGCAGTTGTAGATTTCCTGGGTTAGGTTACAGATGTTGGGTTGGTTTGCTGTGTCGGAACAGGTAATACGACCCACGGACATCGTTGATATTAAAAATCTATTTTTGTGTCATGGGCATAACATGCAAAGATGAAGAACTTGCTATTTTTATGAAGATTGCCGAGGCAGCAGAACAATTAAATATGCCTGTGTACGTAATCGGCGGTTTTGTAAGGGATAAAATTCTGGACAGGCCTACAAAGGATGCCGATATCGTGTGCCTGGGTGATGGTATAGAACTGGCAAAAAAGACGGCGCAATATTTTCACCCGGTCCCGGAGGTAACCGTTTTTAAAAATTTTGGCACCGCCCAAATAAAGATCTATTTAAAGCAGCCCTCTAATAAAGCCGTTCCCTCCCACCCGGGCAGGGATTCGGGTAAAGCCCCCAGGGCTGTTGCCATGTTGAGAACTTTGGATGAAGTTTCTAATAAAGAAGTTCTCGCTTCCCTGGAAACGGGTTGGGCTGAGCCCTTAACAGCCGAGGCTTCCCTTCCCTTCGAAATCGAATTTGTGGGTGCCCGCAAAGAAAGCTATTCTTTGGATAGCCGAAAGCCGGAAGTGAAGCCCGGGACGCTGGAAGATGACAGGATGCGCAGGGATTTCACAATAAACACTATTGCGTTAAGTATAAATAAGGACGACTTTGGAAAATTAATAGATCCTTTAAACGGTGAGGTGGACATTGGGAAAAAGATTATACGAACCCCCCTTCCCGCCGACCAGACTTTCAGTGATGATCCCCTTCGTATGATGAGGGCGATAAGGTTTGCCGCGCAATTAAATTTTACTATTACTCCGGACACATTTGAAGCGATAAAGAAAAATGTTCATAGAATTAGAATTATCAGTACTGAACGTATTACTGATGAGCTCAATAAAATTATTGCAACCGAAAAGCCCTCAGTTGGGTTTGATCTTTTGTATACAAGCGGGTTGCTAAAAATTATCTTCCCGCAAATGGTTGCGCTTGCAGGGGCGGAATACATTGATGGGAAGGGCCATAAAGACAATTTTTACCACACATTGCAGGTGCTTGACAACATAGCCCCCTATACGCAGGATCTATGGCTGCGTTGGGCTGCGGTTTTACATGACATAGCGAAACCTGCCACCAAAAAATTTGAAGAAGGCCATGGCTGGACTTTTCATGGCCATGAGGTGGTAGGCGGAAGGATGGTTCCGAAAATTTTCACCCAATTGAAACTGCCGCTGAATGAGAAAATGAAATTTGTTAAGAAAATGGTCGAACTGCACCTGAGGCCTATAAGCCTTACAAAAGAAAATATAACGGACTCGGCTATCCGAAGACTTATTTTTGACGCTGGTGATGATATAGAAGCCCTGATGATGTTATGTAAGGCAGACATAACTTCAAAAAACAAACAAAAAGTACAGCTTTTTTTATCCAATTTCGCCATGGTGGAACGGCGGCTAAAAGAAGTTGAGGATTCTGATCACCTCCGGAACTGGCAACCGCCAATAACCGGTGAAATTATCATGAATGAATTTGCATTGCAGCCTTCAAGAATAGTAGGTGAAATAAAAAATGCGGTGCGTGAAGCTATATTGGATGGATTGATACCAAATGAATATAATGCTGCTTTCGCGTTTATGGTAAAAATCGCCAATGAACTGGGCGTTACAAAAAAAGAGTAAAATTTACAAATTTTCTAACCGGAGTTTCGAATACTTTAATTTGCTTGGTAAGTATTAATTTCGTGATATGGCAGTATTAAAATTCAGGGTTTATTGGGAAGATGATGACAGCGTCTACAGGGACGTCGTTATCAAACATATTCAAAACTTTTTTGATTTGCATAAGATGGTGTTGAAGTGCTTTGAATTTGATAACAAGCACAATGCTACATTTTTTAGAAGTAATGATAAATGGCAGCGTGGAAAAGAAATTACTCTTGAAAAGTATGAAAAGAAATATGAAGCAGAGCCGTTGTTGATGAAAGATGTCACTATAGGTTCGGAGATCCGTGATCCGAACCAGAAATTTATTTACGTCTACGACTTTCACAAGAACTGGACATTTATGGTGGAGCTTATTAATGTCAACAAAGAAGAAGATAATAAAATCGCATATCCTTCCTGCACGCGCAGCGAAGGCATAGGGCCCAGCCAGTACGGAACAAAAGGCCTCATTAACGAAAAACTTGCCGAGATCGAAGAAAAATATGACCTGAATAGTGCCGTGATGCCAGATGGTTTTAGTGAAGAGGGTGACTCAGATACCGAAACTGAGCCGGAATCTGACGAAGATGTAGAAGAAAATACCACTGAAGAAATTTAAGCCAGGGAATTATTGCCTTATTCGTAAGCCCATCCAACGCAGGCTCAATTAAATTTCTATGAATACAAAGACCTGCATTATAGTAACGGGCCCCACTGCTATTGGAAAAACGCTATATGCGATAGAACTTGCACAATTACACCAAACCCAAATAATTTCCGCCGATAGCCGCCAGTGTTTTATCGAATTGAATATTGGCGTGGCAAAACCTTCTGCAAGCCAGCTCCTGGGTGTTCATCATTACTTCATCAACTCACATTCGATACAAGACGAAGTGAATGCAAAAGTTTTTGAGCAATATGCACTTACCGCGATTGAAAAAATTTTTGAAAAAAATAATGTGGCAATTATGGTAGGGGGTACAGGTCTTTATATCAAAGCTTTTTGCGGCGGGCTGGATGATGTGCCTGCTGCAAATGAGTCTATTCGTAACGAAATTAGTGAAGCATTTAAAGCAGGGGGAATGGAATGGCTACAGGCTGAAATAAAAAAAAAGGACCCCTGGTACTTTTCCCGTGGTGAGATACAAAATCCACAGAGAATAATGAGGGCGCTGGAAGTGAAACTATCTACCGGGGAATCCATTCTGAATTTTCATTCAAAAAAAAAAGTGGAAAGAAATTTTGATATAAAAATGATTAATCTTGAAATTCCCAGGAATGAATTGTATATGAAGATAAACCGGAGAGTCGACGATATGATGGACGAAGGTTTATTACATGAAGCAACATCATTATTTAATTACAGGCATATGAATGCATTGCAAACTGTGGGATATAAAGAATTATTTGATTTCCTCGAAGGCAAAATTTCATTAACCGCCGCTATTGAAGAAATCAAGAAAAATACCAGGCATTTTGCCAAAAGACAAATTACCTGGTTCAAGAAAGAAAGTTTTGCAGCGGGGCAACAAAAGGAGGATTAATAAAATAGAACTCCTTTTTCGATGTACTGATCGTTGAATTAGAAGTGACGAAAATTGAGATCCAATCCATAAATAAGCCAGCAACCGGCACGTAGGATTTTTTTTAGATCTTAAAACCTATTGTCGCTATGATATTACCCCCATTATTTTTTATAATAGCGGCAGAATTTGCTTTGTCCTGCAACTGGTAGGGATAGTGAACATCTTTATTCATAGAATACACATAAGTGACGTCAATGAAAATTCCTTTATTCCTGTAACCAAGTCCACCGCTCACTTTATACAAGCTTGCGTTTTCGTTTTTATATGGGTTCCCATAGTAGGCACCGCCAAGCCGGAACATCACCGTATTAAATTTTACCTCACCACCCAGCCTGAAATTGATAGCATTTCTATACAGGTTATCCATTACTTTATTGAGGGAAGAGTAATATTCAGTGGCCGTAGCGTCTGATTTGTCAGCAGGTTTAAAGGAAATTCCTTTATAGTTGACATATTCCACATCTGCGGTAATAAAACCACGTTGGTTTCTTACATCCTCCACTTCGCGAAACACATAGGAAGCACTCGCTATCACTTTAAGGGGGGTGATCAAATTATATTTCGATTGAAGTAGCACGCCATTGTTAAGGTCATTAGAACTTTGTTTTTTAATGCCGGCGCCTCCATAGCCTTCAAGGTCCGTTACAATTTCAGCAGAATATTTATCAGTGAGCTCATAGGCGGTGGGTGTATATATGGCCAGCCCAAGTCTTACATCTTCTACCGGTTTGTAAATAACGCCCAATTTGGCATTCACACCAATTCCCTTTGTCTGTAATGTTTCGTTAGATTCGAAATAATTGAAATTATTTGTAGCTATACCAGATGCATCACTTTCCTTATAATGACTATCGCGGTTATAATTAAGAAAAGGAAAACTCAAGGTGGCACCGAAAAATAATTTTTCTTTCAGGTTAAGGCCACCTCCCAGCGATATATCTGTAATGCCGCCGGAAGTGTTGACTGTATTTTCCTGGATGAGTCCATATGAGGGATTTGAAAGGCTTCTGTAACCAGATACAGAGCCATCCGGAGCTTCAACGGTATCAATAAGATAGGTATTAAATGCCAGGCTGGAACCGGAAGGGTAGTCAGCGGCAGCATTATTGGGATCGGTGACGTTGTTATTAACCAGTTCTTCAAGATATTTTTCCGAATAGGAGCTTGATGTATTCTGGCCTTTATAATAGATATGTTTATTAAAATCTGCTATCCTGTTCAGGCCGATGGCAAATGTGAAACTTTTTATTTTCCGGCCCGGTGTTGACGAGGAAAATAAAAGTCCGCTTGCTCCAAGATTAAAATTATTATTACTGCTGCTGCCCGGGGTGTTTTTATAGCTCGATTTAAAATTTTTTAACGAATAGCCCGGAGTAATAACTATTTCACCTGTTTTGTAAAATCCCAGTCCGGCCGGGTTGATAAAGAGAGAAGAAAACTCTCCACCCAGGGATGCACCGGCTCCCCCGATTGCCTGGTTGCGCGCTGTTCCGTTTTGGGTCAGCCACGAATATCGCAGTGCGTCCGTTGGTTCCTGGGCATACGTTTTTGTGATAGCAAGCAAAGCGATTGCTAGTAAATATTTTGCTTTCATTGTGCAACATTTATATTTCTATGGAAAAAGAGCTGAGAATGATCAGTAATGATTTAATGATAACTTATTTTTTGGCAGGGATATTTGTTCCCTCCTTTAAAATGATATTTAATTATTTAAAAGTCCTTACCGGGGCACTCGAGCTTCCGGATGATGATGATGAACTGCCACCTGAGGGGCTTGATTGAAAACTTCTTGAAGATGAATTGTTGTTGCTGTTGTTTTCATTTCTATACGAACGGCTGTTATCATTATTACTGCTGTTTTCATTTCTATACGAACGGTTGTTAGTTGATGGGGAAATAACTCTCCTGATAAAATTGCCCACATTGCTTCCGTTGGCAGGCTTCGGCGAAATAGTGCGAACCGGCATAGTATTGCCTGTTGCAGATTGCTGTTGGCGAATGGTAGCGGTATTGACATTAGTCCTGTTATTGCTGTAAGCGCCCAGGTTAACAGTCCTCGGCCCGCTTGGATAATTGCTTGCAGGAACAGAAGAATAAACAGGAGGATAGTAGGAGTTGTAATAATTACTAAATGGCGAATAATAGTTGTTATACGGCGAATAAGATCCGTAATAATTGTAATTATAGCCATGGGGAAAGAAAGTCACTCCTGAATAACTATACGGGTTATAATAAGAAGAAAAAGGGCTATATAAAGAGGACCCGAAATAGTCGTACGGGCTGTATCCCCCATATCCAAAATCAAGTCCTATGCTGCTGCGATATCTTGGGTCACTTATACCCCTGCGTATTGACAGGTCTTCACTGTTAAATGTATTGTTATGTGCATAGCTGTCCCTATCCTGCTGATTTTCCGTAGTCACGTATTCAACCGGTGGTGGTGGCGCGGGCGAATAATAAACATCATCAGGGGTTTGACCGGTACGGAACGCGCTGCTGCAACTGCCAAGCGCAACAATTAATACAATTGAAAGTAGCTGTTTTATTTTCATGACTTTAAGTTTAAAGAAATTAAAAATGAAGTTGTTATTTTTGCGGCGTTCGCTTATGTAAATTTAAGTATTAATCATCTTTAATATTATGTTTGAATTTAGCAAACGCTGTTAAATAATAGCTAAGAAAAATAGTCATTTTCCAGGGTTGAAAACTTCAATACAGTGTTAAACTGATACAATATAATCTAATATAATGGCTAAAGAAATTACAAGCAGGGAAAAAGACTATTCTCAATGGTATACAGATATTATCCTCAAGGCCGGCCTTGCAGATTACAGCGCAGTACGGGGTTGCATGGTTGTGAAGCCTTACGGATTTGCTCTTTGGGAAAATATGCGCGATCAGCTCGACAGGCGTTTTAAAGAAACAGGCCATCAGAATGCATATTTCCCGTTATTCATCCCTAAGAGTTTTTTAAGCAAGGAAGCGGCCCACATAGAAGGCTTTGCCAAAGAGTGTGCTGTAGTAACACACTACCGTTTAATGAAAGATCCGGAGGGCGAAGGAATCATTGTGGACCCGGCAGCAAGGCTTGAAGAAGAATTGATTGTGAGGCCCACGTCGGAAACAATAATATGGAACACCTATAAAACCTGGATACAATCTTACCGGGATTTGCCCTTACTTGTAAACCAGTGGTCCAATGTAGTACGATGGGAAATGCGCACCCGTCTTTTTTTGAGGACTACAGAATTTTTATGGCAGGAAGGACATACGGCTCATGCCACTTCACAGGAGGCTATAGACGAAACCATACAAATGTTGAATGTATATGCAGAATTTGCAGAAGAATGGATGGCCACACCAGTGATAAAGGGAGTCAAAAGCGTGAATGAGCGTTTTGCCGGTGCTGTAGATACTTATTGTATTGAGGCTTTAATGCAGGACGGAAAGGCTTTACAGGCCGGGACTTCCCATTTTCTGGGTCAGAATTTTGCAAAAGCTTTTGATGTACAGTTTACCGATAAAGAGAATACCCTGGATTATGTGTGGGCGACAAGCTGGGGGGTAAGCTGGCGTTTAATAGGTGCTTTGGTAATGGCGCATAGTGACGATGAGGGGCTCGTGCTGCCACCCAAAATAGCGCCTATCCAGGTGGTAATTGTTCCTATTTACAAAGGGGACGAACAAAAACAAATGATCGATGAAAAAGTAAAGGTGTTCATGGAGGATTTCAAGGCACTGGGCATACGTGTTAAATACGACAGTGATGATAATAGCCGGCCGGGTTGGAAATTTGCTGAATACGAATTGAAGGGGGTTCCTGTGCGTATTGCTATAGGTGCGAGAGATATGCAGAGTAATATTGTCGAAATTGCCCGCAGGGATACAAAGGAGAAAATGCCGGTTTCTATGGACGGACTTGCCAATACAGTGGATGGCTTGCTGAAGGAAATCCAGCAAAATATCTTTGACAAAGCAAAAATTTTCAGGGACGATCACATAACCAGGGCTGATACCTGGGAAGAATTTGAAAAACTCCTGGATGGCAAAGGCGGATTCATCTCCGCACATTGGGATGGCACGGTTGAAACGGAAGAGAAAATAAAAGAGCTCACCAAGGCCACCATCCGGTGTATTCCGTTAAATAATATGAAAGAAGCAGGAAAGTGTATTTTAACCGGAAATCCCAGCCAGGAAAGAGTCTTATTTGCGCGGGCTTATTAAAGGCAGCTACCTGATTTATAAATTATTTTAGAAAATAAAAAACCGGCAAAATTGGAAAACCTTGATTTACTGAGTAACGACCTTCAGGTCACACCGCAGGGCCTGGGCTACCTGGCAGAGGTAGCCAAATGGGGGAAATTTTTGGCGATCATGGGATTTATATTGTGTGGTATAACAGTGGCATTGTCGTTTTTTGTACCGGTTCTCCTTACACAGCTACCGCCATATAATACAATGTCTTCGGAGTTTAGTTCGACTATGAAAATTGCCATGACGATAATTTATCTGTTACTCGCCCTTTTATTTTTTTTTCCTTGTTTTTATCTATATAAGTATTCTGTAAAAATGCAATCTGCGGTAAAAACGATCAGCCAGGAAAATTTTGATGAATCACTAATGAACATGAAATCCATGTTTAAATTTTACGGCATTTTTACCATCATAATCCTTTCTTTTTATGCGGTGGCATTCATTGTTGGGATCGTTGCTGCAGCAATGAGGTAATTAAATTTTATGCAATTTTATTTCGTAGCCAGGTAGTTATAATCCGCGAGCAATGCTTCGAGAAAATCAATTGCGTACAATTCTGTGCTGATCTTCAAAACTTCCTGAACTTTTAATGCTACGCGTGTACAGGTTTGTGTATTGTGGTTTTTATAAAACTGGCCGGTAACATTTTTTATGGTGTTGATATCACGATCGGAGAGTTTCAAAACTTCGGGAAATCTTACTACGTAGCCGGTTTCCCGGATGTCCATAAAAACAGTGTCCTGCACTGAAAATACCGAGCGGGTATTAACTACAACGGTATTGGCGGCTAAATCCCCAAGGCGTTGATTTCTTTTTGTAACGGCAATAATAATAACAACAATGATCCCCAGGAAACCCGTAATCAGCACATATACCACGATACTCTCGCGGGTAAGGACTGTGTAGCCGAAAAAAAAAGGCCATTCAAAAGCTTTGAACATCCATCTCAGGATAAACTGGCTAAGTTGTGGTTCACCACCGTTAAGGCTTATTACCCTGATGTTCATCAGTCTTTTCCCAACAGTTTGCCCATGCATCATAACCTCTGTTACCAGTGAATACAATAACATTGGTATCGAAATCGTAAGAATATCAATTCCTACATGATTTCGCAGCACTTCATTGGTTACCATATTGAAGCCCCCATAATAGAAATACTTCATGCTTACGAAAAATAAAAGCAACAAGATGAAATCGATGAGGTAGGCAAAAAGCCTTTTGTGAAACTCTGCTATTTCAAATTCAAGGTCAATATTAAAAGGAGTAGCTATCTGGATAACGCCCATATGGCAAATTATTATTTTAAAACAAAAATGCATTTTTTATTTTTTGCCGGTAATTAGTAAAATATCTCAATTTGAACTCGGTTATATTTGTACAAGGATGCTTCGCCCTGCAACTATGCGGCGAATTTGTGAAAGACCTTTAATTTTTTGAAATGCGTGAAGCGAGGTTTATTAAAAAAAATGTTGATAAATGGCATAGATATCAGCATGAAGAATCAAAAGATCCTGATGAAATGGCCGACAGGTTTGTGAGCCTGCTTGATGATCTTTCCTATGCAAAAACGTTTTATCCTAAAAGTAAAGTTACCCACTGGATTAATGGAATTGCTGCCGGGATTTACCAGAGCATTTATCAGAATAGAAAACAAAAATATTCGAGAGTTCTCCTCTTTTGGAAATATGAGCTTCCATTGTTGTTTCGACGCTACCACAAAACTTTTCTTTTTACATTTATCTTATTTCTTGTTTTTGTTTTGGTCGGGGTTATCTCTTCCACCACGGATCCGGGATATGTCGCAGATTTTTTTAACCACCAGGTGCAACCCGGCTATTATGACGATACCATCGCCCGTATTCAGAAAGGGGATCCGTTTGGAGTATATAAAGATGCCAACCCGTTTTCAATGTTTGTTAAAATCGCTTATAATAATATCAGCGTAGCATTCAAGAGTGTAGTGTTTGGGGTTTTATTTGGCATCGGAACCATATTTTTCATGTGGAGAAATGGCCTCATGCTGGGATGTTTCCAATATCTTTTCTTTTCACAAGGTGTGGGCTGGCAATCCGTGATGGTGATCTGGATTCATGGCACGCTCGAAATATCTTCTATTGTGATCGCAAGTTGTGCCGGCCTGGTATTGGGTTCAGGATGGCTCTTTCCTGGCACCTATACCCGTATGCAGTCATTTTTAATATCGGCCAAAGATGCCATGAAAATATGCGTAAGCCTGGTTCCTTTTTTTATTGTTGCGGCATTTTTTGAAAGTTATGTAACCAGTCTCATGAGCAATACGTTTCAAAAAGATTCTCATGATATCGGGCTTCCTGTTCCGGTGAGCGTCATCATCCTTGCAGGCTCATTCTTTTTTGTCTTGTGGTATTTTGTACTGTATCCGATCCGGTTAAATAAAAAAGGCGTTGTGTTGGAAGACGGAAAAATTATCAAGAATGGAATTACCTATGAACTTTAAGTTGCTAAAATTTTGCTGGATGCCGCCGCTCTTGTTTTTTTTCAATAGTTATTCTTTTGCTCAAAATAACAACTCCGATACCACAGGCTCCACTTTGGCCGTGGCAGATGAAGATTCCACCGGCGATGATTATGAAAATTCTGCCGATACACTCATTATTAAAACCGTTTTTGATGATGCCAATGATTCTATTGTAAAATGGAAGCGCGCCCGCGAGTTTGGTTATATGGCTTACCTGGACAGCCTGTTGAGGAAAAAAACAGATCTCAGGATAGATACGGTTAACATCGATAAGGGCACTTTAAATAAACCCCGGGCGACAGCTTTTCTAACGCGCAATAATTCAGATAGCTTTCTCAATAATTTTGGTGTAAGAATTTTTTTCTGGATAATCGCCCTCTTTTTTATCGGATTTATAGTGTATAAATTATTTTTCACCGGCGGCCTCTTTGCAAGTAGAAATACAAAAGCCGAAGAAGAACCTACAGGCAGGGAACCAGAGGCCCTGAATGAATATTCTGCCTATAACCTCCTTATTCACGAAGCTGAGTCAAAAAATGATTTGAATCTGGCAGTAAGGTATTTATACCTGCAATCGCTAAAAAGACTTGCCGATCATGAGCTGATTATTTTTTCACCCGATAAAACAAACAATTTATATCTACAGGAAATGGCTGCTAACAGTCACTTGAAGGAATTTTCCTTTTTAACCCTCAATTATGAATATACATGGTACGGCAGGTTTGCGATCGATATGACAAAGTACCACGATCTAAAAGAAAAATTTATTTCATTCAATAAAAAAATATAGCTATTCTGAAAGTTACATTCCAAATACTTTTCATAATTTCTCTTTCCTTCCTGCTTACCGGCTGTGCCCATGTAAAACGCGCCCTCCCGCCTCTAAATGAAAGCTACCGGAAATCTGACAAACAGCCTTTCGGATCTTTTGTAGCGTACAAAGAATTCAGGCATCTTTTCAATGACCGTTATATTGAAACAGTTACACAGCCATTTGACGAGGAATGGAACAATATAAAGGAATATGGCGACGACAGAAAGTACTCTCTTTACTTTCTTATCACTAAAAACCTTGTACTCAATAACACCGAAGTAAATGCTTTCATGGATTATGTAAAAGCCGGCAATGATCTTTTTATTTCTGCGGATTATGTGGACAGCAGGCTACTTGAAAATTTAAATTGTAATACTGAAAGAATGGGAGAAATTGCCGATGAAACGAAAGGTGTAATGCATGAAACCGGGGTGAGCATGTATTTTGGCGATAATTTTAAAGCTGTTACCTACGGGTATTACTATTATCCCTTTCTCAATGCACTCTCGGGGTACGACACATCTTTTGCAAGGGTTTTAGGCGTGAATGAAATTAACACACCTAATTACATTATTTTATTTGCAGGAAGAGGCCGTATTTATCTCCATGTGGCACCGCGCATTTTCAGTAATTATTTTTTGCTCACCGGGGATAATTACAAATATTTTGAAAATGTAATTTCTTATCTCCGTTCTGATCCTAAAAATATTTACTGGGATGAATATTATAAAAACACCACCTCCGGCAGAAGAAAAAATAATGGCAGCCGGGATCAGGGAGATAATTTTTCCTCATTGAATGTTATCAATCAGCATCCGCCGTTGCTTTGGGCTTTCTGGCTCGCTATTGCCGGGTTGCTCCTGTTTGTGCTTTTTAACCTGAAAAGAACGCAAAGGGTTATTAAAATTATTAAGCCAAATGCCAATACAACTGTTACATTTACTGAGACGGTTGGCCGCCTCTACCTGCAGGAAAAAGACAACAGGCATATTGCCGAGAAAATGATTACCTACTTTTATGAATACATCCGGAATAAATATTTCATTGGTACCGCTGTTATAAATAATGAATTTATAAATTCCCTTGCCGGCAAAAGCGGTGTTTCGAGAGAAAAAACCAGTCAACTGTTTTCATTGATAGAACGCATCCAATCGGAAGAAGATGTGGAGGATGCAGATTTACTGCAGCTCAACAGCGATATAGAAAATTTTATTAAAATCAAAGATGATGGAAGATAATTTATTTGAACAGAGAATTGACCTGAATCCGTTAAGAGCCGTTGTTGATGATATTAAGCGTGAGATAAGTAAGGTTATCGTGGGCCAGCACGATATGGTAAACATGCTCATGATCGGGTTGCTGTGTGATGGACATATCCTTATTGAAGGCGTGCCCGGAGTGGCAAAAACGCTAACAGCAAAACTTATGGCGAAGATTATCGATGTCGATTTTTCCAGGATACAATTTACTCCCGATCTTATGCCCAGTGATGTTTTAGGCACATCCGTTTTTAATCCCAGGGAGGCAGACTTCCAGTTTAAGAAAGGCCCCATCTTCAGCAATATTATTTTGATTGATGAAATAAACAGGTCACCGGCGAAAACACAGGCTGCATTGTTTGAAGTCATGGAAGAAAGACAAATTACCGTCGATGGAACTACGCACATCATGGAGTTTCCATTCCTCGTGCTGGCAACCCAAAACCCGATAGAACAGGAAGGCACCTACAGGCTTCCGGAAGCTCAGCTCGACAGGTTCCTGTTTAAGATCAATGTTGACTACCCATCCCTTGAAGAAGAAATAAATATCCTGCTCAACCAACAGGCCCTTACCCAGAATGCATTGCTCGAAGACATTCACAAAATAGTGTCGACTGCGCAAATCGCTGAATACAGGAAACTAATACACCAGGTATTGATTGATCCAAAACTGGTAGAATTTATTGCAAAAATTGTTAATGCAACAAGAAACAATCCCTCTTTATTTTTAGGAGCATCGCCGCGTGCATCGCTGGCTATATTAAGGGCATCGAAAGCCAATGCGGCAATAAAAGGAAGGGATTTTGTAAAGCCTGAAGATATATTGGAAATGGCTGCCCCGGTTATGCGGCACAGGATAATATTAACACCTGAAAAGGAAATGGAGGGAATTACAGCAGATGAGCTTATTCAAAATATTATCAGCAATATTGAAATACCGAGGTAGGGTGTAAGTCACAGCTACAACAGGAACCATTTAACCATGTATAAAGGATGGAAGTTATAAAAAAATATATTGGCGGCCTTTTTCTCACTTTCCGTTTTTACACCGGCCTGGTAGTATGCATATGCTTATTTGTAGTAGCCTTCTTTGTCCCTGCTTTAAATGCAATGCCGCCAATAATTTTTTTTGCACTTATTGTCTTTTGTGTTGCCGATTATATTTTTTTATTTTTTACGAAGAGCGTTCCTTTCGCAAAAAGGATCACTGCCGGACGCCTGATCAACGGTGATGAAAATAAAATTGAGCTTACTGTTAAAAATGAATTTCCTTTCCCCGTAAAAGTTGATATAATTGATGAATTGCCAGAGCAGTTCCAGGAGCGCACATGGAAAAAGCAATTGTTTTTAAAAGCAAGACAACAAAAGAAAATTCAATATTTCCTACGGCCCCTGCAAAGAGGGGAATATTATTTTGGCAACATACATTTATTCATCACTTCCCCGTTAGGCCTGGTGTCCCGCAGGTTCACAAGTGAAGCCAATGAAACCATACATATCTACCCGGCGTTTATGCAGCTTCATAAATACGAGTTGCTTTCAAACGCGACTATCCAATATGAAAACGGCAGCAGTCGCATGAGGAAGATTGGCCAAAGTATGGAATTTGAGCAGATCAGGGAATATGTTTCAGGCGACGATGTGCGCACGCTTAACTGGAAAGCTTCTGCAAGGAAGGGTGGCCTGATGGTAAATAATTTTATGGATGAACGATCCCAGCAGGTGTATTGTATTATCGACAAAGGCCGGCTCATGAAAATGCCGTTCGCAGGATTAACATTGCTGGATTATGCAATTAACAGTTGTTTGATTCTTAGTAATGTTTGCCTGAAAAAACGGGACAGGGTGGGAGTGATTACATTTTCAAATACTTTGGGCAGCGTTCTGGCGGCTGACCGTAAACCTGTGCAAAAAGAAAACATCCTGCAGTTACTATATAACCAAACCACCGGGTTTCTTGAAAGTGATTTTGAAATGCTTTATATGCAGGTAAGAAATCGCATAAGACACAGGAGCCTGCTGATATTGTTTACAAACTTTGAATCTTTATCTGGTTTGCACAGGCAAATTGACTACTTACGTTCATTGGCGAGCCATCATTTATTGCTTGTTGTATTTTTTGAAAATACTGAGTTGGAAAAGCTTACCGATTCACATGCAGCCAATATAGAGGAGGTATATATTAAAACAATCGCCGAAAAATTTGCATTTGAAAAAAGGCTCATCGCAAAAGAACTGATGAAATATGGAATTTTGTCCGTTCTTACATCACCGCAAAAACTTACGGTAAACACGATCAACAAATATTTAGAACTAAAAACGCGGCAAGCCATATAAACTTTTCTCATGACTGAAAATACATATGAAGAAGGAAAGGTTTTGCTCATAAATAAGCCATTGCGATGGACATCTTTTGACGTGGTTAGAAAAATACGCAACACTATCAAAATAAAAAAAGTGGGGCATGCCGGAACGCTCGATCCTCTTGCTACAGGCCTCTTAATAGTATGTACCGGCAGGTTCACTAAGAAGATCAATGAGTATATGGCCCAGGAAAAGGAATATACCGGCACCTTTACCCTAGGCGCAGTAACACCTACATTTGATTTGGAAAGTGAACCCCGGGAATTTAAGCCTGTTGCCGGAATTACACCGGAAGCCATTCATGAAATGGCAAAAAATTTTAGGGGCGTAATGATGCAGCTACCACCCATTCATTCTGCCATTAAGCAAAAGGGAAAACCTGTGTACCTCCTTGCACGCAGGGGCGTAGAAGTTGTAATGGAACCCCGGAAGATCACCATTCACAGCTTTGATATAACTGGTATATCTATGCCGGTAATTTCCTTCAGGGTAGTATGCACAACGGGAACGTATATACGCAGTTTGGCGCACGACTTCGGGCGATCACTGGAATGCGGCGCCTACTTAAGCAGTTTATGCCGCACCCGCATTGGGACCTTTACCCTGGAGGAAGCGGTAAGTATGGACGACTTTATTAGCCTGGGTTTAAAAAACCTTTCTGAAAATTGAGAAGATTGTTTTTGAAGCTGGTGAAATCGTATCATAAATTTGAACATATAGATGATTTATCAAAACACTTTATCGGAAATTATAATTACAGGTTCCAGGTTATTTGATAAAATAGCAACCCGGATAGTGGCATGTTTTTTAGTATCTAAAACCTGGAAATATACCTCGCTTAATGAAAAAGATCATCCTTACAATAGTGTTGCTTATTTGTTCCAATACATTTATGACTTTCGCATGGTATGGGCATTTGAAAATGAAGCAAATGAACTGGCTCCCCGGTGCAAGCCTGTTTTTGATAATTCTCATAAGCTGGGGAATAGCTTTTTTTGAATACCTTTTCCAGGTACCGGCCAACAGGATTGGTTTTGTTGACAATGGAGGCCCTTTTTCATTATGGCAATTGAAAGTAATGCAGGAGGTGATTACATTGGTAGTGTTTACTGCTTTCACCATGCTTTTTTTCAAAGACCAGCCTTTTAAAATCAGCCACCTTATTGGCTTTGGATTTCTTGTGCTTTCAGTTTACTTTATTTTCAAAAAATAAATATAGCCGATGGAGCTTTTGGCTAAAATAAAGCTGTGAATAAAGCGATCAGCACGATCATATTTAATTTGGGCAGTGTGCTTATTGACCGGAAATGATTGCCTTAGTAATATCAAGGGTGCTGATGCTACGGGGATCGCGGGTATTCATTTTCAATCGCCGCAGCGGTGGTTGGGAGGTATGAACAAGCTATTGCCTCTTCCACTCATGACGTATAATTATCAACGTAGGTAACAACCTTGAAGATTAGAGCTATACAAATATTTTATTTTTGCTATTCGCAATTTTCCGTTCTTTGCGTTACCAGGAAATTGTATTAGAAATATCGTAATGAAATGAGCAATATATTATCGTTGGGTAGAAATGTATTTGGGGATCCCGCCAACGCCGGTAATGTCCTCTCTAAACAGGAAGCATCCAAATTACTGGATGATTGGGTGCTTAATGACAGGCTGAAACTGCACATGAAACAGGTCGGTTTTCTCATGCAGCGTTGGGCTGCAGAAAAAGAAAAGCTTGATGAGGCCGGGCAATGGCATTGGGAGTTGTCCGGCTTATTGCACGATGCGGATTGGGATCAGTGGCCCGGCGAACATTGTAACAGGATAATTAAAGAGTTGGAAAAAAGAAATGTAGATCCCGCCATCATGCATGCTATTGCATCACATGGCCCCATTCATTTTGGGGTTGAACCGGAAACAGCCATGGATAAAATGTTGTACGCGTTTGATGAATTATCGGGATTGATCCATGCTTACTCATTGATGCGCCCGGAAGGGTATAACGGGATGGAATTAAAAGGAGTAAAGAAAAGGCTTAAAGAAAAATCATTCGCGGCAAATGTATCCAGGGAAGAAATTCAGGATGCGTGCGACAGGGCCCGGCTGCCTGTTGATGAAATAATTAGTTTTATTATCCTGCACCAGCCTGCAGCGCATTGAAAATATTACCGTGCCATAAATTCATCCAGGCAAGCCAGTAAATATTTCTGCTCTCCCTTACTGCCTGTCAAATTTTTTTCGTATTTTTTCCTATTAATTAATTTTGTACCAAATTAATTTGTCATGGCCGAAATGAAGACAAAACAAACAGATGAAAGTGTTGCGAAATTCCTGGATACTATCCCCGACCCCGATAAGCGCAAAGATTGTATTGAAATTGCTGAAATAATGAAGCAGGTCTCAAAATTTGAACCTAAAATGTGGGGAACTGCTATCATTGGATTTGGAAACTATCATTATAAATATGAAAGTGGCCGCGAAGGAGATACATGTCTTGTGGGCTTTTCTCCACGGAAAAAAAATATCACTTTATACGCTACAACGGGTATCGGCAGCCACGAAGATCTGTTAGAAAAACTCGGCAAATACAAAATGAGCAAAAGTTGCCTCTATATTAATAAGTTAAGTGATATTAATACTAAAATTTTAAAGCAGCTAATAAAAATTTCAATCGACACTGTAAAAAATAAGTATGGGTAACAGGTTTTGGCATTGCCATCCTTATCCCTTTTACTTAAATTGCCTTGTGACGCAGGAATTACTGTATTTTTAAATATTCTGTAAACGATTCATCTCGACTCCCGGTTTTGTTTTCTATTTTTTTCAAAAATGTCCTAATTTATAGATCCTGTCCGTCATATTGATAGAACTTTAATTTTTTTAATTTAAAAGTTGGGTCATGTGCAGGAAACTCACGCTGCAGGAAGCTGTTTTCGATTTGAACGAACGCCATTTTTTTCAATGCACTTAAAAATTACTTTGTAAAGAATTTATCAGCAATTTTTAAGGATTAAAATATAAAGATGTAAACAAATAACCTCAACAAATCAATTAAACCCAGGTAACATGAAAGAATATTTATTATTGTTCAGGGGAGGCAACACACGGGGGATTGAACAGCCGCCCGGGCAAATACAAGCCCATATGCAGCGCTGGATGGAATGGATGGGCAACTTAAGTAAGGAAGAAAAATTAGTAGGCGCCCAGCCACTCAATCATACGGGCAAGACGATAATGGGAACTCAAAAAATTATTTCTGATGGCCCGTTTGCCGAGGGAAAGGAAATGGTGGGCGGATATCTTATCTGCAAGGCTGCGTCCTATGATGAAGCACTCGAAATTTCAAAAGGCTGCCCGATTCTTGAATATGATGACGGAGTAGTTGAAGTAAGAGAGATCGGGGAATTGAAGATGTAATATTTTTCAATGGGTAATTTTTCAAATGCCACTGGTGATATTCCGGCAAAAGTTCCATGTAGTAACCGGCGGCGGGCAAAACGGGAAATTTGTTTTTATTTGTGGTTGTAAATTATAAACTATGACAAAAGCTAAAAATAGCGGACAGGCTGGAACGAAAGAAAGCCCATGGAATTTAAAGACTCCTCCGGGCACTTCCGAATATATGATGTATAAGGATGACACTGTAAATCCTGCAGTGCTTGTTTGTAAAGTCGGCAGTACCACCCTTCATTACCAATGGCGGTGTATTGAAGATCTGCATGCAATGCTCAAAAAGCATGGGGATTGGATGGAGCTGGGTAGCGCAGATGAACAAAAGCCCGCGAAAGAAGAAACGGTTGAAGCCTGGGGCCGTTCCGAAAAAAATCCCGTGGGAGGTTGGTATGGGTTAAAGAAAGGCTTGCGCGGCAGGTTTGGAATGTATGTTCCCCCGTTGATGGAAGAATTAGGACTTGCGGAACTGGAGCACAATCCAAAAAATAACCGCATGAAAGCCTTATAATAAATTATGGTGAAATAAAAATTTGTGCCCTCATCCAATGAACCTGTAAAGCAACTTACTGACCATCTTTTTCGAAATGAAGCGAAAAAGATGGTATCTGTTTTAACAAAAATATTCGGCACCGAAAACCTTGAAGTAGCCGAAGATGTTGTGCAGGATACACTGCTCCAGGCTATGGACGTATGGAAGCTCAGGGGAATTCCAGATAATCCTTCTGCGTGGCTTTTCCGGGTTGCCAGAAACAAAGCCATAGATATCATACGAAGGAACAAGCATTCTGTGAAATTTGATTTCAGCGACAATGACAAAATCCTGCTTACATCCGAATATACGCTTACCGCCACGATGGATAATTTTTGGAAGGAAGAATTAATAAAAGATGATCTGCTTCGGATGATGTTTGCCTGCAGCCATCCCGGAATTTCGAAAGAAAATCAAATTACACTCATGCTGAAAACGCTCTGTGGATTCAGCACCGCCGAAATTGCCAAAGCCTTTCTTACTACCGAAGAAACTATTTCCAAACGGTTATACCGCACCAGGGAATTTTTCAGGCAGCATAAAATTAAGCTGGTCATTCCTTCTGTCGACGAGATAAAAAATCGCACCAACGCGGTCTTAAATGCCATCTATCTTATTTTCAATGAAGGCTATAATTCAACCAATTCTGAAAATTTGATCAGGGACGATGTGATTGCGGAAGCGATGATGCTTTGCAAATTGCTCACAGAAAATGACCATACACAACTGTCAGAAGTATTTGCCTTAATGGCATTAATGTGTTTTCATACATCCAGGTGCGACAGCCGGTTGACCGCAGAAGGGGAAATCATTTTACTTCCTATGCAGGACAGGTCCAAATGGATCACAAAACTAATTGAGGAAGGAAATGAATACATGAATAAGGCCGCTTTTGGGAATACTGTGAGCACGTATCACATCGAAGCGGCGATTGCCTATGAACATTGCACGGCAGCCAGCTTTAAGGATACCAACTGGAAAAAGATTTTGGAATACTATGAATGGCTGTGCAAAATAGCCCCCTCGCCAATAAATGAATTGAATAAAGTGGTGGCAGTTATGCAGCTATACGGGGCGGCAATTGCGCTGGAAGAAATGACATCCATCAAAGAAAAAAAGAAGCTGGACTTATATTATTTATACCACAGCCTTCTTGGTGAAATCCATTTCCGCCTGGATAACCTGCCTTTGGCAAAAGAATATTTTGAAACTGCTGTAAAGCTTACTCACTCTGAAACAGAACGAAAAATGCTGAGCGATAAAATCGCCCGTTTTCTAAACTAGGTCGGCCCTGCCGGGTTCGCTTATTCGGGTTCAGTGCAATCCAATCTTCGTTATTCGCTGCCGGGTTTCGGATATAACACGCGGTTATATAGATAGTAACGGCCAGGAACTGAAATTTATTTTTACAATTTCTATTTTCAAGACAACGTAAATAAATGGCTGGTCAAAGCGATATTCTTTAGGTTTTATCGTAACAACTTGCTATACTTGTAATCGGCAAATTTTTTAAAATTGAATATTGTTATTCTTGAATTCCTCTTTAATTTTCATACACGTTAAAACAAACTATTAATTATGACAACACAACGCAGATCAGTTTTGAAAAAACTATTTATGTCACTTGTAGGCGTTACCGGTATTGGGTTGGGCGCAAAGGCTGCCTCCCATGTAAGTGAAGAAAAGAGCGTACAAAATGTGGTGTACGACCAGGATGTTCCGTTGTTTTCGGGTTCAACAAAGCTAGGTAACATGGTATTTATTGCCGGCAAAGGAGCTCATGTGGAACCATTTGAAATCAAGGCCCATACGGAAATTGTGCTGAAAGAACTTGAAAAGGAATTAATAAAAGCAGGCTCTTCAATGGAAAAAGTTTTAAAGGTTACTGTATACCTCAATGACATAGCCGATTACAAAAGCATGAACGAGGTTTACAAGGGACGTTTCGGAATGAACCCGCCGGTACGTTCAACAATAGCAGTAGCAAAAGGTGGTGTACCCGGAGATTCACTTGTAGAAATGGACTGTATTGCTTATATATGAGTAACACTTATTTGTTGTCTCAATTGAATTACAGAAATTGTCAATAACTATATTTATTGGTACCCCGGTTCCGCGACCTTTAAACGATAGGTTTTAAAAGGAAGGGGTAAAAAAGGGAACGCAATGGTTTAAAGAAAAAAAAGCAGTTGGCTTACCGGCTGCCCGGTTACTAAAAAGCATTTTGCGCTGCTTCATCAATTAACGAAAAGCTTGTTGTAAGATTGCCGGTATACCAAAACCTCTCCGCCGGCATTTTTGCAGGATAATAAAATTTATAGTAATGGGTAAAATTTCAAGCGTAGTTTCTTTGTTTTTGATTGCAACAGTATTTATGCAATGCAGGCATGGCCTGCCACCTGGCGATCCTGGTAACGGAGGCCTTATGCTGCCTGGCAATTTTGAAGCTGTTGTTGTTGCCGATAACTTAGGCGGTGCCCGGCACATTGCCATAAATGACAATGGTGACATTTATGTAAAATTAAGGGCTGCTTATCCTGATGGTGGCAACGTAGCGTTAAGGGATGAGAACAACGACGGTAAAGCAGATGTTATAAAGAGATTTGGTAAATATATTGATCGCGCTGGTTACGGAACCGCGATGAGAATTCATGATGGCTACTTATATTTTAGTTCACCCAGTACAATTTACCGATGTAAGCTTATTCCCGGTGAGCTTGTGCCCGATAGCAACCTGGAAGTAATACTGACCGATGATTATATCCACGATCCCTTTGGGCACAATCACACTGCTAAATCAATGGCGTTTGATGATAAAGGCAATATGTATATTCCTTATGGCTCGCCGTCGGATGTTTGCCAGGAATTGGACAGGATCCCGGAATCGCCGGGGCAAGACCCTTGCCCGCAACTGGCAGAACATGCCGGAATCTGGAGGTTTGACCCCAATAAGAAAAATCAGACCATTAAAGATGGAAAGCGTTTTGCAACAGGCATCAGGAGCATCGTGGCTATCAACTGGAACCCGGTAGATAAGAATTTGTATGTGCTCCAGCATGGCCGCGATGAAATGCATAGAACATGGCCGGAAAAATATACACAATGGCAAAGTGTGCTGTTGCCTGCAGAAGAATTTTTGAGAGTGAAGGAAGGCACTGATGCAGGATGGCCTTATTATTATTACGACCAGTTGCAGGGAAAAAAATTGTTGAATCCTGAATACGGAGGCGATGGAAAAAAGGAAGGCAACGGAAGTAAATACACGCAGCCCCTGATTGGCTTTCCGGGGCATTTTGCTCCCAATGACCTTTTATTTTATACTGGTGACCAGTTTCCTGAACATTATAAAAACGGCGCATTCATTGCATTCCATGGCTCTACCATCCGGGCGCCTTATTCACAGGGAGGTTATTTTGTAGCCTTTGTTCCTTTTAAAGATGGTGCCCCATCGGGCCCCTGGGAAGTTTTTGCCGATGGCTTTGCCGGTATGGATACCATCGTCAATACAACAGATGCCGAACACAGGCCAATGGGGCTGGCACAAGGGCCTGACGGTTCTTTATACATTACCGATTCCCGGAAAGGAACCGTATGGAGGGTGATGTACAAGGGTGATAAAGCCAGGTTTGGCACAGCAGAACTTGCATTTATGGCAAAAAGAAAAACACAAAGTGCACACATCAAAGATCCTGATGAAATAGCCGATAACCTGCAAAAGGGTATTGCAACAGGGGGTGAGCAAATCTATTTTACCTATTGCATATCATGTCACCAACAGGATGGTAAAGGAGATGGAAGCAGGTTCCCTCCGTTAGACAATTCCGAATGGGTAAATGGCGATAAAAAAAGACTGATCGGCACCTTGCTTTATGGCTTGTCCCAGTCTATTACGATCAATGGAAAAGATTATAATAACCTCATGCCTGCACATAGCTTCCTATCTGATGACCAGGCGGCTACGGTACTTACGTATATCAGGCAAAATTTCAACAATAATTCCACCACTGTAACTGCGGCAGAAGTTGCTAAAGAACGTAAAATTGAAGTTGCAAAAGATCGCCAAAACTAAATACAAACGTATATGAAAAGATCATCAGTTTTTATTTTTACCGCCATCTGTTTTATGACGGCAACGGCTTCCGCCCAAAACAAAAAAGTTGATATTGAAGCCCGGCTTAAGGAACTCAATATCCAGTTAATAAAGCCTTCAGCACCCGTTGCCAATTATGCGAAAGCCGTGCGGGTTGGCAATATGCTGTATTTATCGGGCCATGGCCCCGATAAACCTGAAGGTGGCCTCATTACCGGGAAAGTGGGTACCGATCTAACCCTCGAGCAGGCACGTGACGCAGCAAGAATGGTAGCAATTTCTTTGCTTTCCACTATTAAAGCGCAAATCGGCGACCTTAATAAAGTAAAACGAATTGTAAAAGTATTTGGAATGGTCAACGCAATTCCAACCTTTATAAATCAACCCCAGGTTATTAACGGATGCTCAGACTTGCTGGTGGAAGTTTTTGGCGAAAACGGCCGCCATGCCAGGTCAGCGATTGGTGTCGCTTCACTGCCTTCGAATATTCCGGTGGAAATCGAAATGATCGTTGAGTTAAAGAAGTAATGCTATTAATAATCTAATAAGAAAAAAGGCATGTCCTTACTGGTATTTTGCGGAAGCATACGATTTAGGAATTATCTAAAGTCATTAAATAATTATCATACTAAAACAACCTTGTTATGAAAAGACGGAATATAATAAAAGGCCTCACACTGTTGCCTCTTTCGGGAACTTTACTTCCCTTTCAGTCATTGTTTGCCGAACCTGCAGGTAAGGGCAATCTATTATTGAATGGAACACAGGAATTGGCGGCTGACGGCGAATTGGTAATAGGCCCGAATATCTTCCAGTCTATCGGCGTTGAACCCATCATCAATTGCCGCGGCACATTCACTATCATAGGTGGGTCTATTGAGCGCCCCCAGGTGCGTACAGCAATGGAAGCGGCATCCAAAGATTTTGTGCAATATGATGAACTGGCCGATGGCATTGGTGCAAGGCTGGCAGAAATAACAGGCGCCGAGTGGGGAATGGTTTCAGCAGGTTGTGCTGCCGGGATGAAGCATGTTACTGCGGCCTGCATTACCGGTGGAAATCCTGAAAAATTAATTCGCATCCCCGATCTTACGGGCTTTGATAAAACAGAAGTTATAATACCAAGATCTTCGAGGAACGTTTATGACCATGCCATCCGTAATACCGGTGCAACGATTATTGAAGTTACTACGGCTGAAGAATTGACAAGTGCTTTGAACGCCCGTACTGCAATGATCTATATGATGGCGGAAGATGGCCCGCCACCGCCACAGGCGCTTACCCTGGAAAGTGTGGCCACAATTGCGAAGCTTCATAAAGTACCTGTGCTGGTGGATGCCGCGGCAGAGGTACTCACCATTCCTAATATACACCTGCAACAGGGTGCCGATGTCGTAGTTTACAGCGGGGGCAAGGCAATTTGCGGTCCGCAATGCGCAGGGCTGGTACTTGGAAAAAAAGATATTTTAATGTCTGCGTGGCAGGCCAGTTCACCTCATCACGGGCCGGGACGCGATAATAAAGTAGGACGTGAAGAGATG
Organism: Ginsengibacter sp.; assembly: GCA_039934515.1. Taxonomy (GTDB): domain Bacteria; phylum Bacteroidota; class Bacteroidia; order Chitinophagales; family Chitinophagaceae; genus Ginsengibacter. The sequence continues at coordinate 1,167 of JBDTLZ010000338.1, read as the reverse complement.
ATCGGTATGCTCGCAGCGGTAGAAACCTGGACAAAGAGAGATCATGACCACGAATGGAAAACATGGCTTTCATGGCTGGATAATATTGCAAAAAAAGTATTAACGATTGATGGGGTCACTACCAGTGTTTTTGAACCGACTGGTTTATCCAACAGATCTCCGGTATTAATTATCTCCTGGGATCCCCTGGTGCTCAATATTACCGGAGACGAGATTGCGGAAGAACTCGGGCGAAATAAACCGCGCGTTGCTCTTGGCAGCGGTTTTAAAGATGGAAAGGCCTCCGTCAATATAACTGCCGGGCAGATGCAACCGGGTAATGATAAAGTTGTTGCGGCAAGAGTGTTTGAAGTTCTTTCCCGCAAACGTGATCCAAAGCCCGCAACTTTAACAGCCCCTGCGGGAAATATTACTGGCCGCTGGGATGCTGATATTGAATTTTTTAGCAGCATCAGTAAGCATACTTTCTTTCTTGAGCAGGATGGTAACTGGATCCAGGGTGCTCATAAAGGAGAGTTCACAGTAAGGGATATGCGTGGCACGGTTGAAGGTGACGTGGTGAAGCTCAGGAGTGTTGACCGCCACCCTGCTGATTCTATTACTTTTACATTTACCGGTGCTCTCGCGGGCGATATGATCACAGGCACTATTTATATGGGTGAATACCGAACTGCAAAATTCGTGGCGAAACGGAATACTGTTGTAAGCCCGCACGAAAAGATTATAGTGCCCGGCGGCCCCCCATTGTCAACCTGATAAAACACTATCTTAATTATTTTTCCTGGAGATAATTGTGACTATTAATTTTTGCATGTTCCCATTTGAGGATGAAACGTTAAAAGAAGCATCAGGGCTTTGGCAATTTTCAATGCAAGTCTAAATTGTTGTGGTTAACCGCAACGGGGCTGTCAGTATTGGTTCTTTCCTCATCTTTTGTTCCGCCTTTCCCTTCAATCTTTTGATGGGCAAGGATCTGTGAATTAAATCCCCGCACGCGCCAAAAGTATTTCCGGTTCAATCCGGCAGCCCGTCATCAATATTGTATTAAAGAGCTAATTTGCCTTCAACACCGGATTAATTTGTGAAATCAACAATGATTTAACTATATTCAGACATTCAAACACATTCGTTCCAACAGGAAGCCCGGTTGCAATTGTGTATAAGCTG
>JBDTLZ010000337.1:0-6792 GCA_039934515.1 Ginsengibacter sp. | reverse complement strand
CAATACAGTAAAGCATTACAGACGATTTTAGCGATATTTTAGAAAGGAAAATCCGATATAACTAACTATAGCATTATTAAAATGATCCTGCCTACCCGGAAAAATCCCCAAATCGTTAGCCCTTACATTTTTAATGGGTGACTTTTTTTTTATTCGGGCACAAGCGGGACGCCTGCCACACGTCTGCGATAATCGAAGGGTATGCCGCCGCCAAAACGGGAGGAAGATAACGTTAGCCGGGGGCTATAATTAAGCAGCAGTTCTTTTAGTAAATCGCAACGCATACATACACAGCATCACTATTGCCCATAATATTGAAAAGGCTATTAAACCTCTAAGGTTCGCTTTCACATCTTCAGGATCATAACGCCCGTGGAAATGCACATGAAAAACTTTATTGTAGTTTTCCTGCGCGAATTCTATTCCTATGCCAAATAAGTAAAGAAATCCTGACACCGAAATATGTTTTACAAAATTCCTGGTATTAAATAAAATGTTCAGAAAGGCTGCGGCTAAAAAATAAAATGCAAAATGCAGCCCCTTATCAGCATGCCTGAAGCCCGAAGGTAATCTCACAAGAAACACAACTACGGCAGCTATAAAGCATATTAATACTATAAAAATCTTTGTTCTGTTTGTAATCTTAAAATTCATAAAGTAGCCTTTGTAATTAGTTTTACAAAGTAAGACCTTTTAATGACTCAGTACCTTGAAGGTTCCTTTAGTACTGCGGTTGGCTGCTTGCTGGTTCGCTTATCCGTTGCCGGTATTTATGCCTGGCTAAATGACCCGATCGCCTGTCCCCGTCTACGTAAGTATAGCCAATGCACTTAACTATCCTACCAACCTTGCGCCAAACCCGGGGGCTTTTTTTATTTAATGCCAGGCTAAAGATAGCGTGGGTAAAATGGGTGGTATAATACAAATGTTTTTTACTTTTGTGAATATTGATTTATCAAAACTAAACACCTTGCCATGAAACTAATAAGCAGACTTTTTCTTTTTATGATATGCCTGGTTGTTCTTCAAACAGGTAGTGTATTTGCTCAGCTGGCAGGTGCGAATCTTGCAGCCCATGGAGTGTTAGCACTTATAGGGGGCAATCGTGAAAAAAAACAGGAAAAAATTATTGATAAATCCTCCACGCCGGAAAAAATAAGCGGCTTAAATGTAACGGTGTTGCGTATAAAGGAATCAGATATAAAAAGTAAAGCTAAAAACCATATTATCGCATTGCAAAACCGCCTGGCTGAATATAATACTCAATATAAAAACAATCAACCGATCACGTTGCCAAAGAAAGATAGTGATTTAATAGCCATCCAGGATATTGATGAAAACTGGCCAACCGATGAATATGCAAGCGAATTGAGAGCTTATAAGCGATATGCTGCTCAGCAAAACGAAAAGTTGCCCGCTGCACCCGTTGACAGTTTAAAGATAAACCTTCCCGCTACTGTAAAAAAAGATTCTACCGCACAAAAGTAGGTGTGTGACTTTGCAGGTAAAGGTAGTTTTTGCACGCCACTACCTACCGGCATCGCCTACCCGATAAAAATCTGCCCGGCAAACCCGGCATTGTTCTACCAATATATAACCGTAATATTTCCGTTAGCTGATGATCTTATTATTTTCTACCTTACATGCCGTTAAGCCTCAAAGATTATGAAAAACCTCAACTTATCTTTTTTACTACTAAGCTTTTTTCTTTTTTGGTGCGTTACTTCCCAGGCCCAGGTAAACCTGCCTTATTCACTTACTTTTTCTTCTGACGATCCTACTGATTGGACGGATGGTATAGCGCAGGATGGAGAAGGCGGGACATCTAAAATTAACGGCCTCAGCCTGCTGATATATACCGCAGCGGCCGATCATACTACCTTATACCCCGGCTCTACAATCGTTTGGCATAATAACACTTATTATGCTTCTTCAACCAGTAGTTACACCGGTATTACCTCCGGTCCCGATGTAACGGCTACTATTAATGGTGTGCCGGCAATGGTTATTAAAAGCAGTGACAATTCGGTAAACTTTTCCCTAAAATCCATTCAGCTTTATGATTGGGGATTCGCTAATGTAATTACCATTGAAACGTATGATAATGGTGTTATAAAAGGTTCGGTCGATTTTACACCAGACCCGGATTTTGCTCCGCTCACAGTGTCCCAGGCTGATCTATTAACTGTCGCCTTTTTCGATAATATTGATGAAATCCGCTTTTTCCCCAAAGCGCCCATTACCATCTTCAATTTGAGTATGAACGATATTTCTCTTGAGGCAGCTTCCGGTCCGTTACCCGTAACATTCAGCAACATCAGCGCCAGGCAGCAAAATAAAGATATATTGGTAGAATGGAAAGTAGAAAATCAATCCGGCATTCAAAAATATGATTTGGAAAGATCTGCCGGCGGGCGGGCATTTACTATCATTGCCACCCAAAAGGCAATCGCTGATCATGGAGCCGCAACCACCTATCACTGGCTCGATCAAAATCTATTGCCGGGTAATAATTTTTACCGCATAAAAAGTACAGATATTACCGGCAGAGAGGCATACAGCCCAGTGATAAAAATGTATAGTGGCAACTCAAAACCTGCGTTGCTCATATATCCTAATCCAGCAACAGCAGGTATCGTTCACCTTCAAATGAATAATATGCCCGGGGGAACGTACCATATAAACCTGGTTAACAGCGCAGGACAGGTAATGCTCACAAAGGCAACAATCCACGAAACCGGAAGCAGTTATGAAACGCTTAATTTCAGTAGTCTTACAAAAGGAGTTTATATACTGGAAGTGGTTCACCCCGATCGTTCCAAATCGAAAAGTACTATCGTTTATTAAAAAGAAAATCAGCTATACAGCTTCTCAACGAAACCAAACGTTACCCGCCGCACCCGTTGACTTTGAACCGTAAATCTGACTCTATACCATAGCGATAAAGATTTTTTCAGCATTTCAATTTCACTCCTAAGGTATTTCTCTTGTTTACGTGCAGCCAAAGCTTGGGTTATGCATCTCCAATTTCATGAAAAATATGTTGATGCTACCATCCAAAATTGTATTTTATTTTTAGTATGCATATAGCTTTCTACGATAAATGCCTAAAAAAAAGGCGGTGCTGCTAATTCGTTTTTTTTCAGCCTGGTTTTTCAAATCAAGCTCTTTAAAAATCTTACTGTATTTCCCGTCTTTTACATAAATGAAATATATCATCGTTGCAGTTACAGATAATACTGGAATTATTAAAAACTTCGACCTTAGAAAGTAGGTTTCATTATATTTCAATGCTGAATTTATTAACATGCTCAAACAGGCTAAATTTATAGTTAGGAACAGCGAAAGCATATACATTGCTGATAGATGCGGGGTATTTGCAAAATTATATTTACAACCCCATACGTACAATTGATAGAATATTTTTTTGAAAAATTGATTCATACATTCGAAGATTAAAACACTTTATTTATCGCATATGCTAATTTTGATCTTCGTCATTAACCACCAAAAATAGATATATCAAAAGATTTTAAATGATTACTCTTTTATATTTCACCAATTGGATTTCACCCATCATAATTCCATATTTCAATGAGCATTTAATCTGTTAGCGAACCAAATGATGAGAATTTACCCGTATGCCAGCATAGCAAAAATCCAATGTTGTATGTTCGTTTTTTATGCTTTATCCCTCTTTGCCATCATGCTATATATCCGAACGTCATACTTTATTTTGTGTGGAAGTGCCTGATACTTTTTCTTTACAGCTCTTTCTATAATCGTTTGCTTTGCGGTTTTACCCTTTAAAACTGCAAGATAGCTGGAACAACGATTATCATGAGTAAACTAAAACAAACGTGATATTATGCTTACAAAAAATGATGTGACCAGGATATACGGTATCGTATTGAGTATTCCTGGAATAGACGCTTGAGGGCAGGAATGTGCTAAGCTGCACCTGCAGCACGCAGGAAAAAATTAATATCTTTAAGAATGACCACTGAATTAGCCGTAGAGTTCTTTAAGGCAGAGAAATCCTGAAAAGGTTATTGAATTATGTACGAATAAACTAAGGGGAAATAATTACAAGTAACGTGTAAAATATTAATTATTCAACTAATGAAAAAACTATTTTTATTTGCTTCAATATTGTGTTTTTGTATAGTATCGAATGCCCAGATCTTAAAACGGGCTGACAGTTTTTTTGGGATCCATTTCGATTTCCATGCTACCGAAAAGGATAAGGAGATCGGTAAAACTTTTACCGCCGAAATGATCGATTCTTTTCTTACCATCGTGAAACCCGACTTTGTCCAGGTTGATTGTAAGGGCCATCCGGGCTATACAAGTTACCCTACAAAAGTCGGGAACCCGCCAAGCGGATATACCAAGGATATATTAAAGATATGGCGTGAAGTTACTGCCAGGCACAATGTGGCGTTATATGTTCATTATTCCGGAATCATGGATAAAAAAGCGGCAACTGATCATCCTGAATGGGCTCGCCTGCTTCCCGATGGAACGCATGATACTGAAAAGATTTCATACCTCGGCGAATATTCAGACAAGCTGCTGATTCCCCAATTCAAAGAAATCTCCGATTATGGTGTTAATGGTGCCTGGGTAGACGGCGAATGTTGGGCAACCCAGCCTGATTATTCACCTGATTTACTGGAATTATTTAAAAAGGAAACCGGGATCAACAATATTCCCAAATCAGCCACTGATCCGAACTACAAAGAATTTATTGAATTCAACCGTACCATGTTCCGCAAATACCTCAATAAATACGTTAATGCAATTCACGCTTATAATCCCGATTTTCAAATTACCAGTAACTGGTCGTTTTCGTCCATGATGCCCGAACCTGTTGATGTGAATGTAGATTATCTTTCGGGTGATGTTGCCGGTCAAAACTGTGTTTATAATTCCGGGTTCCAGGCACGATGTATGGCGCTCCAGGGGAAGCCATGGGATTTGATGTCGTGGGGATTTACCCTGGATTTTGCCGCAGCCGGCGGCTTTGAAGGACCAAAATCAATTACCCAGTTAGAACAGGAGGCTGCTGAAGTAATGGCAATGGGAGGCGGGTTCCAGGCATATTTCACACAAAATACCGATGGTTCGATTAAACCCTGGTATTTTAAATTAATGGGAGAACTAAGCAATTTTTGTCATTCCCGGCAGCAATTTTGCAAAGGGGCTGAAGCCATCCCACAGATTGGGCTTTGGTATTCTACTTACAGTAAAAGAAAGCAAACCGACCAGGTCTACGGATGGAATGTAAAAAATGTGGAAGGCATTCTTTCCATGCTGCTCGATGGGCAAAATAGCGTGGAAATATTAATGGATCACCAGCTTAAAAAGAAGATGGAAGAATATCCAATCATCATCATCCCCGAATGGACAGGCTTGGACAGTAATTTAAAAAAACAAGCTTTGGATTATGTGAAAAATGGTGGCAACCTTTTAGTTATCGGGGCGGGCGCAGTTAAAGAGTTTGAACCACAGCTGGGAGTCACTTTCGAAGGCGATCCAAAATCCCAGGTTTGTACAATGGGTATGAATAACGAAATGTCAGCAGTAAAAACAGTAGTTCAGTTTGTTAAGCCGGGCAAGGGCACCCAAATCTTTGGAGAACTGTATGATGTTGATGATTTCCGCTTTCCAACAGGCAGGCCGGTGGCAACAATTGCTTCTTATGGTAAGGGCAAAATTGCCGGGTTTTATTTAGATATTGCCAGTGCTTATTATACCTACCAGGCAAGGGGTTATTTAAAAATAATGAATGCGGTTATTAATAAACTATTCCCAGACCCTATTGTTAAAGTAACGGGTTCCGACTATGTACACACCACAGTAAATCAGAAAGATGGAAAGTGGTACGTTCATCTTATTAATACTTCAGGAAATCATTTCAACCAAAAGGTTTATGAGTATGATCATATTCCGGCAACTGGCGAGCTTACAATGGAATTAAATACAACAAAACCTGTCAAAAAAGTTATTCTGCAGCCTGGAGCAGAGCCCTTAAAATATAATCTGAAAAATGGAAAGGCTTATTTTACACTTCCTTCGGTAGCAGTTCATTCAATTGTTCAACTGGAATTTTAATAAATTGTAAGATCCATGGATTACTAAACTCTCATCGTTTTGACTTTCTATCATCTGCACTTTGACAATACCTGCTCGTAAGCGGCATGTTTTTGATAATCACCTTTTACCGGGACTGAATGAATACTATTTATAATACTTTGGCAATTATTTATAGACAATATGTGGACAGAAAATTAACCCAGATTGCAGCAAAAGGCCGTTCAAAAGTTTAAGATTTTTCAATAAATAAATGAGGTGTATATATTGGTATACCCGTACCCCTCTACGGGCATAGATTTTTTATCGCAGCTATGAGGGCTTCGTGAGATTTGTAGTACACAAGGAGTGTTCATTATTGAACAATCTGTTTGAGCTTTGTGGCTTGTATTTCAAAATCACCACACGCAAGCATCCAGACACTGGTAAACTAAGCAGTTACTACCGGTTGGTAGAAAGCTACCGCAATGGCGATAACAGAGTATGCCACCATACGATAGTGAATGTTGGTTTTATGGAAGATGCCACCCCGGAGCAACTCAATAAAATACAAAAACAACTAACCGAGAAATATGAACACAAACAATCCCTATTTAGTGAACAAGAACAAGATCCCATTGTAAAAAAATATGTAGAAGAGCTATGGCAACGTATTATTGATTCCAAAAGATTAGATATAGTACCGGTAGAAAAATT
>JBDTLZ010000336.1:0-10764 GCA_039934515.1 Ginsengibacter sp. | reverse complement strand
GCCATCCGGTAATAATTTTTTAGAGCTACATTCGTTTATGCTAAAGCCTCTATTTTTTTTTCTTGGTTTTTATGTCCTTTCTGCAACAGGGCAAAAAATTGAAGGCACTGTGTATGATACTACCGGAAAGATCCTTCCCTTTTCGTCGATTCTTGTCAAAGGCACGCAGCAGGGAGTTACGGCAAACGCACACGGAAATTTTAGCTTCACCTTATTGCCCGGTACTTACACTTTGGCTTGCATGCACGTTGGTTACACTACACAGGAAAAAACCGTAATTCTTGATTCAAAAAATATAGCCGCAGATTTTGCTTTGCCCTTGCAGAAGCTTGTACTTAAAGAAGTGATCATAGAAAAGGGGGGAGAAGATCCTGCTTATAATATCATAAGAGCGGCTATTAAAAAAAGGCCTTTTTATGAAAAACAGGTAAAGGCTTTCGAAGCCGAAGTATATATAAAAGGCATTCTTAAATTGAAAAATTTACCCCGAAGAATATTAGGACAAAAGATCCCTGAGGAGGACAGGAATAATATGGGGCTGGATTCCACAGGTAAGGGAATTATCTATCTCTCGGAGTCAGTTACGAGGCTTGCCTTTCAGCAGGCTGGTAAAGTGAAGCTTGAAGTAATTTCCGGCAGGGAAAGTGGTAGCAATGGTTTTGGATTCAATTTTCCTGCGATCATCAGCTTTTATGAAAATAACGTGAACATGTTTGAGTCACAATTGAGCCCGCGTGGTTTCATATCGCCGATAGCAGATGGAGCTTTAAACTACTATACATATAAATTTCTCGGTAGCTTTTTTGAAGATGGAAAAGAAATAAATGTGATAAAAGTAATCCCGGTAAGAGACTATGAACCACTATTTTCCGGGGTTATCAATATTTCTGAAAATGACTGGCGGATATATAGTTGTGATCTGTTCCTCACAAAAAAATCGCAGCTTGAAATCCTGGATTCCCTGGAAATTTCTCAAATACATGTTCCGGTCAATGCCGGCGTGTGGCGTGTAAAAAACCAGGTTCTTCATTTTAGTTTCAAACAGGTGGGGATAGACGCTCTCGGCGATTTTGTAAATGTCTATTCAAAATATAACCTCGACCCACATTTTCCAAAAAACTTTTTTAACCGGGTAATCATGAAATATGATACCGCTGCAAATAAGAAGACCAAGGCTTATTGGGATAGCACACGACCGGTACCTCTTGAGCCGGAAGAAGTCAAAGACTATAAAATAAAAGACAGTATTTATGAAGTAAGAAAAGATCCCACGGCTCAAAATATTGATTCACTAAAAAAAAGACAGGGGAAATTAAAACTATCACAATTACTGTGGACCGGTGTCAGCAGAACACATTACAGTAAAACAAACACCTATAGTTTTGAACTGGATCCTTTATTAAAGGTGCTGCAATACAACACAATTGAAGGGGTTGCAATCAATCCTTCAATCTCCATTTCCAAATTTGTACCCCAATGGAAGAGCAACGTTAGCTTCATAACCGATCTGCGCTATGGTTTCAACAACAATCATTTTAATGCGTGGGCAGGTTTCAACTTTAAGAGCGGTGATTTTGATATAGACACAAAATTTAAGCAACAATCATTTTTTATTGCCGGTGGTAAAAGGGTAAGCCAGTTTTTTAAAGAAAGCACCACCGAAGGTTTAGGGAATACCATAGGAACCTTGCTATACGGCCGCAACAATATGAAAATTTATGAAAATTATTTCGGCAAAGCAGGATTTTCCAAACAATTTGAAAGCGGAACCCGTTTACTGGTTGAAGGAGAATACGAAGACCGTATCCCGCTTGACAACACAACAGATTTTATCCTGAATAAAAAATTCCGTTACAGGTTTACACCAAACTACCCTGTTGAAGTTTTATCGTCACAGTTTAAACGGCACCAGGCTGTCATCCTGCATGTGGCATTCAGTATTAAGCCCGGGCAAAAATATATCGAATTCCCTAATTCCAAAATTGCTGTTGGATCGAAATACCCGGAGTTTACACTCGACTATACAAAAGGATTCAAAAATATTTTAGGCAGCGATGTTGATTTTGATAAATGGTCTTTAACTATTGCTGACAATGCTAACTTAAAAATGGCCGGTGCCCTGAAATACAATTTGGCAGTGGGTGGCTTTCTGAATACAAAATCAGTTTTTATCCAGGATTTCCGGCATTTTAAAGGCAATATTTCGCATGTTGCCAAAGAGTATGTTCGTACTTTCCAATTGGCTCCGTACTACGGCTTTAGCAATACTTCTTCCTTTTTTGCAGAATTACATTTTGAACACCACCTGAATGGTTTGCTGAGCAATAAAATTCCATTAATTAAAAAGTTTAACTGGAACTTTGTCGATGGAACCAATGCATTATATATTAATCCGAATACCCAATATGCTGAAGTTTTTATAGGGTTGGAAAATATATTTAAGTTGCTTAGGTTTGACGTCGTTGCTGGTTTCCAGCACGGTAACGCACCTGTGTATACGTACCGTATTGGATTTGATGGGTTATTAGGTGCGGCAATAAACGTGAGGCGTTTTGGTAAAAGACAAAAAGTAATTGACGAATGGTAGGGATTAGCTCACCCAGGGTATGTTCTTGCACTTTTTGTATTTAAAACCTGCGAAGTTTTCCGTAACGGATTTAATTAAATAATAATTTATGAAAGGTAGTATCATTGGTTTTCTTGTTTGTTTTTGGATTGCCGGTTGTCATGCACAAAAGGAGCAATCCTTTACAGTACAAAAAAATAATAATACGCTTTTGTGGCAGGTGAGTGGGAATGGTTTAAAGCATTCGTCCTTTCTTTTCGGGACTTTTCATTTATTATGTAAAGAGGACATTCAATTCGGGAAACAGTTAAAAGAAGCGGTAAAAGCAAGTGATGAAATTTATATGGAACTCGATATGGACGATCCATCAACTTTATTGAGCGGTTTACTTTATATGAATATGAAAGATGGTAAAAAACTTGCAGACCTGTATACACCGGAAGAATACAAAAAACTGAAAAGTTATTTTACAGATTCTCTGAATACACCACTGCTGTTACTTCAAAAAGCAAAACCCTATTTCCTGGTGGCTTTATTGTACCCGAAAATGATGAACTGTGCAGCACCGGCCGGTGTTGAGGAAGAACTTTTGAAGATTGCCAAAGAGGATAAAAAAGAAATCAAAGGCCTGGAAACGATCCAGTTCCAGGCATCTGTATTTGACAGCATTCCTTATGAATGGCAGGCAAAAGAGCTTATGAAAAATATAGACAGTTTTTCATTTTATAAAAATGAGTTTGAGGATATGGTAAAGCTCTATAAAAGCCAACAACTGGATTCCATGGAAAATATGCTGGCTAAAAGTGAGTTTGGCTCCGATCAATATGAAGACCTTTTACTCAATGATAGAAATAAAAAGTGGGTAAAGGAATTGAAAGAAATTATGAAAAATGAAAGTGTATTTGTCGCTGTAGGGGCGGGTCATCTCACTGGTGTAAATGGGCTCATCAGCCTTTTGAAAAAAGAAGGGTATAAAGTTGAGCCGCTGGTAAACTGATCGATAGTTAAATAAGGACAGTTAAATTAAAATTGTTCAAGCCTGCTAAAGAAGAAGTCGCCTTCAATTTTTGCATTATCATCACTATCACTGCCGTGAACAGCATTTTCGCCAATAGATGCTGCAAATAATTTTCTTACCGTCCCTTCTTCCGCCTGGGCAGGATTGGTGGCACCGATTAATTTTCTAAATGTTTCGACTGCATTGTCTTTTTCAAGTATTGCTGCAGTAATTGGCCCGCTACTCATAAAATCGACCAATTCGCCATAGAATGGGCGCTCCTTATGCACTTCGTAAAATTCACCTGCTTTTGCTGCAGAAATATGAATCATTTTCATGGCAACAATCCGAAAACCTGCCGCATTTATCATTTGCAAAATAGCCCCTGTATGCGCTTTTGCTGTTGCATCAGGCTTAATCATGGTGAATGTTCTGTTCGTCATCTCTTAATTTTTGGATGGCAAAGCTAATGAAATCAATTCAAATGCTGGTTGACGGTCATTAATGACGGATCACCAATCCATACCATAACAAACACTTTAACATATTGTATAATGTACTAATTAAATTTTCCCTTCTTAATAAACCAAAAAGAAATGAAAAAAACGGGTAACCAATAAACAACTTCGTTGGTCCACACAAGTGGGAGAGAGAGATGAAGTTTTTTTATTAAGAGTAGTGTGTAAATGAGATACAGGATTATAGCGGCAAATTCAATAACAAGGTTCATCTTTGTTTTACCGGTTCCGGTAACTGCGTTTAGCCATATGGCGGCTATGCTCATCATGATCATTCCCAGCGACACAATCCGTACTACGGGTAACGCTTCACGCACAAATAATTCATTCTGCCGGAACAGTCCAAGAAAGTGATAAGGAAAAATATTTAATACAGCGAGCATGCAAAGGGTTGTACCCAGGCTCAGCAACGTAATTTTATTCACCGCTTTTACAACTTTATACGTCAAGCCCTGGCCGATAAGGTTACTTACCATGGTGTTGGTAGTACTTGCAAACGCCCAGATCATAATACCCATCAATCCAAAAATATTCCGCATGGCATTTGAAATTGCCCTTGCTGTGTCTCCGTAATCTTCCAGTAAAATAAAAAACATCAGCCATGTAACGGTGCTTAAGATAAATTGTAAGACAAGCGGGGCGGAAATATTCAGTACTGCGGCTGAATAACTGCGGTTGTAGCGAAAACTGCTAAAGAGATTAAATTTTTTTTGTAAACCCATCTTGAAAATCACAATATAAACAATGGCCATTCCGGAAATCTCTGCAATTACCGAAGCAACTGCTGCCCCGTTGAAGCCAAGCTGTGGGAAGGATAAAGCACCATAAATAAGTACGTAGTCAAAAAAAATATTGATAACTGCCTGTCCGATAGTTCCTACCATCAGGAACCTGCTATTGAGTGTGCCTACTAAAAAGGCATTGCCAGCCTGGAATAAAAACAAAAAAGGCAGTCCCCACATCCTGATACGTAAAAAATCCATTTCCTGCCTGAAGTTTTCCGGTTGTATAAAAGGTCGCAGGCACAGTGGTGCAATAAACCATGTGAAAAGCATCTCTCCAAGCGCAAACCATAAAACAATGCGGATACCTTGTGCAAAAACAGTATGAATTTCATCTGGCCTGTTCTCACCACCTTTTCTTGAAATGATCGCTTGCAGCGCATTTCCAAGCCCGTTTCCACCGATCATCAGTACAAGGTAATAGACCCCGGTAATTCCGGCATTTCCGAGCTCCCTGATACCGAGGCCGCCTAAAAAGATGTTGTTGGTGATAAAGTTTACATTGGGAATTATTAATGATGCTGATATTGGCAGAGCGATCTGTAAAATCTGCCTGTTGGTTACTGATACCTGTAAATTTTTATCTAAAGAGGGCTGCATAAAAAGTTAACAAACCTATATATTTATTTAGGTATCCTGGCAATTATATCCTTTTTAGATATAAAAAATCAGGCGATTTTTACAGCCAAAAGAAGACTCAGAAAAATATTCTATTATTGCGGCAGGAAAAAACATTGAAAGCCATCTTAGAAATATCGCCAGTTGCCCTGGATCCGGGAAAATGCACGCTTGTATTTGAACTAAGCGATGAAGGATTTTCGTATGTAATAAAAAATGACGAGGAGAATATTTATGTGGCAGCGGCAGTTTTACAGACCGATAAAAGCGATGGAACTGATGATTATTCAGTCATTCTGCAAAATGAACTGCAACGTCAGTCCATCCTTTCAGAGAACTTTAAAAAAGTGGGCATTATGCATTCCCTCGGGGAAAGCGTTTTAATTCCATATTCTTTATATGACCGGGGAGAGAATATAAACGCATTGGACCTTATTCATGGCGATTTCCAAAATAATGATATCGTTCTCACCGATATTATTGCTGAAAAGGAATTGTACAATTGTTACCGGGTTCCAACAGCCGTCACTAAGGTAGTTCAGGCAAAATTTCCCGGCGCGGTAAACATACATCAGTATTCAGTTTTATTAAAGCAGGTACCCGCAGCAGGGGATGGCTTATCAGTTATTTTCTATCGTAAAAAAATAGTATTGGTACTTGTTAGAGAGGGTATTTTGCAACTCCTGAACAGCTTTTCTTATAATACGTCAAGTGATGTATTGTATATCTTAATGAATGCATGCCGGCAATTTGGAGTTGACAATATTCCTGTGACAATAAGCGGCCTGCTCGACAAAAATTCATCATTGGCAAAAGAGGTCCATCAATACTTTACCGCCGTCAATTTTTCCGCATTGCCTGAAGGTGCAGCTTATACTGAAGCATTTTCACAACATCCGTCTCATTATATTAGCCATATTTTTGCAGTTGATTCATGCGTATAATCACAGGCAAATATGGAGGGCGCAAGATCAATCCTCCCGGCAGGATGCCCTATACACGGCCTACAACTGATGTTGCGAAAGAAGGTTTGTTCAATATCATTGAGAATAACATTTCTATAGAGGGAATAAAAACACTTGATATTTTTGGAGGAACAGGAAGCATCAGTTACGAACTGGCATCGCGGGGCGCATCTGCGCTAACCATCGTTGAAAAGGATCCTGCCATGTATGCATTCATTCAAAAGGCAGTTGCCGGCTTGCATATTGAAAATTGTACCGTTTTAAAAATGGATGTGTTCCGGTTCCTACAAACCACCCCGGACACATTCGATTTAATTTTCGCCGGTCCGCCATATGCATTGAAGAATATCGACGACCTACCGGTGATCATAAGAGATAAGAAATTACTTAACACCGGTGGCTGGTTCATACTGGAGCATACACCGGCAAACAATTATGAAAAGGAAGTTCTGTTCAAAACGGCGAGGAATTATGGGACTACCGTTTTTTCAATTTTTATTAATAAATAGCAGGATACCTGGCCACCGGTTCCTGGAATTAAAATAGTTGTATGAAACCGATCTTTATTACCGGAACGGGCACAGGAGTTGGCAAAACCCTGGTAGCAGCGATTGTAGCCGAAGCCCTGCAGGCAGATTACTGGAAACCCGTACAGGCTGGCTATGACAGCGGAACTGATTCACTTTGGATTGAACGAATGATCTCCAATAAAAAAACGGTAGTTCATCCCGAAGCCTTTAAGTTTAAGATGGCGGCTTCACCGCATATTGCTGCCAAAGCAGAGCGGAAAGAAATCGTGCTTAAGGATATTGTCAATCTTATGCCCCGGACAAAAAATAGATTAATCATTGAAGGAGCAGGTGGGTTATTGGTTCCGTTAAATAAAAAGGAATTCGTTATTCAATTGATAAAGAAATTAAAAGCCCGGGTCATCATTGTAAGTAAAAATGAGTTGGGCAGCATCAACCATTCGCTACTAACGGCGGAGGTACTACGAAAAGAGAAGGTGGATGTTGCCGGATGGATATTTAATTCGGAATATTTGAATTATGAAAATGAAATAGAAAAATGGAGCGGTTACCCGGCGATTGCTTCAGTGAAATATTTACATGAAATATCCAAAGAAAATATCAGGGCCGAGGCGAAAAAATTAAAACGCAGACTTGAAAAGATCTTATGACAAAAGCAGCGCTTAGAAAAATTTATAAAGAAAAACGAAGCCGGCTTTCCTTTGTGGAAGTTGAAAAATTTACAGACCTGATCCTGATAAATTTTCAGAAAGTAAGGCTTCCATTCCTTACCTATGTTCACACATATCTTGCTGCTGAAAAACTGGGAGAGGCAGATACATCAGCACTCTTACGGTACCTGGAATTTAAAAACCCGGGATTAAAAATATTGGTACCAAAAATTGATATCGACACAGGCGATATGCAGCATGTTCAACTTAGCAAAGAACTTGAAATGGTAAATAATCCTTTTGGAATAAGCGAGCCTATGGGTGGAGAAATTTTTTCAACTGATGCGATTGACCTTGTATTGGTTCCATTACTGGCATTTGACAGGCATGGCTACCGGGTGGGTTATGGCAAGGGATATTACGACAGGTTTTTATCACAATGCAGGCAGGATGTTATTAAAATCGGTATCTGTTTTTTCGATGCCGAAGAACATATAGATGATATAAATCAATTTGATATACCTTTAAATTATTGTGTAACACCGCAACAGGTATTTGAATTTTAATATTTATTTCCGCGATATTTTCATATATGCAGAAAAGGCTTCGATACATACTACTTCCGCTTTCCGTGATCTATGGTTTTATTGTCTGGCTTCGAAATAAATTATTTGATAAAAACATTTTCAAGTCTGCGACCTTTAATTTTCCACTGATATGTGTGGGTAATCTTGCGTTGGGCGGTACGGGCAAGACGCCGATGGCCGAATACCTTATAAGGCTGCTCGAACAAAAATATATGATCGCTACATTAAGCAGGGGATATAAGCGCAAGACAAAAGGTTTTGCAATTGCCGATGATATTACTACAGCTATAGAGATTGGGGATGAGCCCATGCAGCTTCATAAAAAATTTCCGGATATTACGGTAGCTGTCGTGGAGGAAAGGGTTGTGGGTATACCGCAATTGCTGCATGCAAAACCAGGCACCAGGGTGATCATTCTTGACGATGCTTTTCAACACAGGGAAGTAAAGGCGGGCCTTAACATCCTGCTTACCGAGTATAAGAATCTTTACACAAGAGATTTTATTTTACCTGCAGGGAACCTGAGGGACGTAAAGAGCAGTAGTGCGCGTGCAGACATCATTGTAGTAACAAAATGCACATTCAATTTGCGCAGGGAAGAAAAGGAAAAGATCACCGCCGAACTAAAACCGTTGGAACACCAGCAGGTCTTTTTTACAAAAATCGATTATGGAATTCCGTACCACCTGTTTACCAAAGAAAAGAGGTTTTTGGAAAAACGTTCCGGCATATTACTAATTTGCGGCATTGCCAATCCCAGGCCATTGAAAGAAGTATTAACAAGCTATAACACCAGTTACGAAACACTGTTATATGAGGACCATCACATTTTCAACACAGATGATCTAAAAAAAATTAAAAAGGAATTTTCGCAAATAGGATCAACCAATAAGATAATTCTCACAACGGAAAAAGACGGCGTTCGGCTGGCCAAATTTGAAAGTGAATTAAAGGATCTCCCCATTTACGTCTTTCCAATGGCACACAACTTTTTATTCAATGAAGAATGGATGTTTGAGAAAAGGGTACTTGGCTTTGTAGAAAGTTTTCCAGTGGTTGACACACTTGATCCTTCCTAAAAATCTTTTGAACAGAAAGTACCTGGAAGCCCCAGGAGCCTTCAAAATTTTTAAATCTGCAAATTTAAGGTTCTGCTAGCTTTCAAACAGTACCATAGCCTGCATCAATATTGGTTTAGACAGGGATTCGTCTGAATCTAAAGCTGAATCCATTGTGGCAATCCCACCAATTGGTTGCCAGCCCAGCCGGATATTTTCCTTAATAAGTGATTCAAGATTTTGAATTCCCTTCGAGCTTGTAATTACAGCATAGTCGACTATCTTATTCATTATTAATTCTTTAGATGAGTTTGTTTGAAAAAGTTTATTAAAGTTATACACGATTGAATAAATTTCAAATTTGGCGTAAGTTAGATGTTGCCGGGTTATGATTTGTTCCTTTTACTATTATGTGACTTATTAACTGATATTCTCAATGTGTATTTTTCCTATAATTTATATTATGTTAAATAGCCGCTACACAGCTACACTTTGAAAGAGAAAGAAAAAAAAGCCGGGCTTCGGTTTTGACCGATTATCTTAAACCGGGATGCATTAGATTAGAGGTATGAAACCAAGAGAAATGATAATAAATTATATGGATTTTTTAAATTCAATACATATAGACTATGCCTATTTTAATTTCGGACTTATATGCTTGGGATTTGAATTTTTAGGTAAATGCCTTAGCGAAGATTTTAGCTCTAAAAAAGGTGATGGCGGAGATTTTTTCAAGAAAGCAATTAATATACTTCCAAATCATAAATACAAGCCAGTTATTGATAAATATAAAATTTATAAAAGTATGCGAAATGGATTGCTTCATTCTTTAAAGCCAACTGGAACTGTTTGGCTTAGAACTAATTCCACTCTTGAATCTGGCAACTTTCATTTATCGGTAAGAAAAATAAAAAATGAATTTCGTGTTGTATTAGTTTTTGAAGATTTTCTAAAAGACTTTAACACTGCCTGTTCGTTGGTCATTAAAATGATAGATAATGATACTATAAAAAATAAAAGTATACATAAGGAGTTTATTCTAACATCCTATGTCATACCATAAAAACTTTATTTTTCATTTCTTCAATTGACCATTGTTCAAGAACCTGCAAATATTCAGATGCACCACCTTCTTTAAATTCTTTATCACAGTGATCTATCGCTCTTTTCAGCGCATCTTCTTTTGAATCAGCACATACAATGCATATTACTTCCTCGTGGCAAATGCCACTGCCTACTACATATAAATTTTGACCTGTAATTTCTGCCATACTCTGTATTGGGGATTTATTTAGCTTTTTTATTATTAAAATAGTTAGATATAATAGCTGACAAATATCCAATGAAAAAGGTTATAATAGAATTTAAAACTATAGCTGAAGTTTCCATAAAAAGTTTTACTTTTAATATGGAAACAGCATAAAGAAATTTATATTTAGGTCGTTGAGCGCGACCTTTTTTTATTTTAGCAAATATACGGGAGTATTAAGAAA
>JBDTLZ010000335.1:0-29410 GCA_039934515.1 Ginsengibacter sp. | reverse complement strand
TTATCGGTATCATCACCACCCATTTCATCTTTACGGGTAATAAGGCCTTGTAAATAACCCAATTCCTTTTTTGCCGTTTCCAATTTTCTTGAAATAAGTTCTTTAAACTCGGTAAGTTCATTATCACTATACCGCATGGTTGGCCCATTATTTTCTTCCGGCGCGTGGTCAAGTACCGATTTGATAAACTGTGGCTCGTATTTACGTGCTTTTTCAGTACTGGTTTTAGGCATAACAAAGGGCTTTTCAGCTTTTTTCGTTGCCTCCTTAGGTTTTGTTGCTTTAGTGAGTGCTTTTTTAAGTTCTTTTTTATGATCGGTCATATGTACTACCGGAGTTTGAGAAACCGCCTTTTCTGATTTTTGATGAGCAGCCTTCGGTTTTATTTCAATTGTTTTTTTGGCGGTGGCTAATGGCTTTTTTGCAGCAACTGCTGTTTTTTTTGAAGTTACCACTGGGGTTTTGCCCTGTAATGCGGACTTTTTTGCTCCTGTTTTATTATTTGTAGTAGCCAATTTTTTTGATGCTGCTGTTTTTACACCCGACTTAGCAGACTTTTTAGCCGATGCTGATTGTATAATGGGTTTTACGGTCTTCTTAACAGGGGCTGCAGTTTTAGAAAGGGTTTTCCTGCCACTATCGGCCTTTTTCGCTATAGCTTTCTTAACAACCGGTTTTTTTGAGGTGCCCTTACTTGGAATGTTTTTCTTTGCGACAGGGGCTGCCTTCTTCGAACCGGCATTTTTAGAAACGGGTTTCTTTGCAACCTGGGTTGCCTTTTTTTTCTGAGTAGCCATACTTAGTTTCCTTTTTTCTTGACTGTGACTGTTAAAGAGTGATTGTTAACATCAATTGTGATGCCATCAGGTAATTCTGGAACAAACGTGAGGTTATCTGCCAAAATTTCGGCGCAAATATAGTTATTAAATTCAATAATTGGTGCCTTCACTACCTCATCTTCGATAAGTTTTACCACAATTTTGTCAGTTAATTCAAAATTGTTTTCTTTTCTTATTGTTTGTATGCGATTGATAAATTCCCGCGCAAACCCTTCATTTTTCAACTCATTTGTCAATATTAAATCGAGGGCAACCGTAAGTTTTCCCCTTATTGCTACTTCAAATCCAGGAATTTCATTCGTTGAAACCTCCACATCTTCTGCCGAAATTAGAATGGCATCCTCATTTCTGGATTCATGATCAGGGTTTAGTAGATAACCACCTTGTTGAATTTTATTGATTTCTGAATCTTCCAACTGCTGGATCTGTTCTGCCGCCCATTTCATTTTTGGGCCAAGTTTTTTTCCAAGGGTCTTAAAATTTGCTTTCGCTTTCTTTTTAATAAAATCATTGTCGGGTGGAATCAGTTCTATCTCTTTAATGTTGGTCTCCGATTTAATGATCTCTTCAACCATTTTAACCCTTTCTGCAAAAGAAATGTCGTTTGCCGGAATTATTACCTTTTGAAGTGGTTGCCTCACTTTAATATTCACTTTTTTGCGAAGGGATAAAATTAAGGACGAAACATCCTGCGCCAGTTGCATCCGTTCTTCCAGGGCACTATCCACCAGCGTATCATTGCATTTGGGAAAATCACTGTGGTGCACCGAAGTTTCAGGATACCGGTTGGTCACTTTATTAAGATTGGAGAACAGCCAGTCGGCAAAAAAGGGTGCGATGGGCGCAATCAGCCTGCTTATTGTCTCCATGCATTCGTAAAGGGTCTGGTATGCACAAATTTTATCCTGCAGGTATTCACCCTTCCAGAACCGCCGGCGGGAAAGCCTTACGTACCAGTTGCTTAGATGTTCATCGACAAAATTTTCGATGGCCCTTGCCGCCTGGGTAGGTTCAAAGTCATCAAAACTGTGGTTAACAGAAGCAATGAGTGAGTGAAGTGAAGAGATGATCCACTGATCTATTTCCGGGCGTTCATTTACCGGGATGTATTTTTCATTGAAAATGAATCCATCTACATTGGCATACAGGGCAAAAAATTGATAAGTATTGTATAATGTGCCGAAAAACTTTCGTTGGGCTTCTTTAATACCTTCTATATCAAACTTAAGGCTATCCCAGGGTGCCGCATTGGTTATAAAGTACCACCTGGTAGCATCTGCGCCAAAAGTATCAAGCGTTTTAAAGGGATCTACAACATTTCCATCGCGCTTGCTCATTTTGTTACCTTTTTTATCAAGCGCCAATCCATTGCTTACCACTGTTTTAAAGGCAACACTATCAAATAATAAGGCAGCAAGGGCATGCAAGGTATAAAACCAGCCACGTGTTTGGTCAACCCCTTCTGCGATGAAATCGGCGGGAAAATTCTTCTTAAATTCTTCTTTATTTTCAAAAGGGAAATGCCATTGGGCATAGGGCATGGCCCCGCTGTCAAACCAAACATCGATAAGATCGGGCACTCTCGACATTGGCTCGCCCTTGCCTGAAACCAATATGATATTATCTACAAAAGGCTTGTGCAAATCGGCGGTGATCTTTTCTATGAATTCATGCATATCATTTATACCGTTTTCAGCAACAGGGATTTGCATGCAGCCTGCTTTAACAGAGGCGTTTATTTCCACTTTTAATTCCGCTATGGAACCAATACATTTCTCTTCCTCCCCATTTTGGGTACGCCAAACAGGAAGTGGAGTTCCCCAAAACCTGCTTCGGCTCAGGTTCCAGTCAACCATATTTTCCAGCCAGTTGCCAAACCTGCCGGTACCCGTCGAAGCCGGTTTCCAGTTTATGGTATTGTTCAAGGCAATCATCCGGTCTTTTACAGCGGTAGTGCGGATAAACCATGCGTCAAGCGGATAATATATTATTGGTTTATCGGTACGCCAGCAATGCGGGTAGTTGTGTTCGTATTTTTCAATTTTAAACGCCTGGTTGTCTTTTTTTAGTTTAACCGATATGTCGACATTCACATCCATATAATGGGGATCATCCTTGTAGTTTTTTACAAAACGCCCGCTGAATTCACCTACACCCGGAATAAATTTCCCTTCCTTATCAACAAGTGTCAAAATTCCCAGGTTATTTTTTTTACCGGCCTTAAAGTCATCCGCACCAAAAGCAGGTGCTGTATGCACAATACCGGTTCCGTCTTCAGTGGTCACAAAATCACCCGTTATCACTTTGAAAGGTTCAGCGCCGGGCGTTTGAAGTTTTATCTCCCCGGGCGTATTCGCTTCAAAGGGTAAAAGTTGTTCATATTGTGAACCCTCAACCTGTGATCCCTTAAATTGAAGAATTATTTTGTAGGGCAGCTGCTTCTTTTTTATAAGGTTGTCAAAGCCGGTTTTTAAAGGGGAATCATTTTGATCGATGATACTTTCATCAGAACCTTTGTCGATCCAGTTTATTATTGCCTCATATAATTCGGTATTGTTGCCTTCTGTCCACACATCAAGATGTTCCGGAAAATATTTATGTAATAAATTCTTTGCAAGAATAACAGCGCAGGGTTTTCCACTGTAGGGATTAAAACTGCGCACAAGCAGATAGTCAATATTGGCTCCTACAGTTAATCCCAGGTTGGATGGTAGCGTCCAGGGTGTGGTTGTCCAGGCCAGGAAGAACAATTCTTTACTTTTTGCCGCTTCAAATAGAAATGACGACCGATCATCCCGGATAGATTTGAACATGGCCACTATACTGGTATCCTTTACATCTTTATAAGTACCGGGCTGGTTCAATTCATGCGAGCTGAGGCCGGTTCCCGCAGCGGGTGAATAGGGCTGGATGCTGACATCCTCATACAAATAATTCTTATTATATAATTCTTTCAGGCACCACCATAACGTCTCGATATAATTGTTTTCAAAGGTTACATAGGGATGATCCAGGTCAACCCAATAACCCATCTTTAGCGTTATCTCGTCCCATTTGTGTTTAAACCTGAGCACTTCCCGGCGACAGGTTGCATTATATTCTTCAACAGATATTTTTTTCCCGATATCTTCTTTTGTGATGCCCAATAATTTTTCTACGCCCAACTCAATAGGCAAACCGTGTGTGTCCCAGCCACCCTTTCTTTTCACCTGGAAACCCTGCATGGTTTTATAACGGCAAACAAGATCCTTTAATGCCCTGGCGATAACATGGTGAATGCCCGGCATACCATTGGCACTCGGAGGGCCTTCATAAAATACAAATGAAGGTGCTCCTTCGCGATTCGTTATGCTTTTTTCAAAAGTTTTTTCTTTTCCCCAGGTTGCAAGTATTTCATCTGCAATAGACGTTAAATTTAACTGTTTGAACTCGGGATATTTTTGCTTCATGTGCGCCAACCTTTAGCTAATAAAAAAGGATGCAAAGGTACTAATTAACAACTCATAATTAAGTGGCAGGTTATCGATTGTTCATGATTACCTGTCGTTGTGTATTATGATACCCAAAATCAGGTTGGCGATCTTTTGTGTAAATGGGGATAATGTATTGTTAACATAATATGCAAAGTATATGTATGCTTTTATGGAATGATAATCAAAAGATTATGCAAAATTATACACAAGGCTAACCTTTGGCATAATATTAGAACAACCTACTTATACACGATTGTGTTCTTATAAAACTTGGGAATGCAATGGCCGTTGCTAACGGAAAAACCCCTGATAATTCATCTCATGGCTTGAAAGCTAATTTTTATAATTATGAAAGTTTTTGCTGGTACAGGGTTTTATTAGGGTGGAGGCGGGGGATAACCTTCGCCTTCTTTCATTAAATACTACCACTATTCACGATAAGGTAAAGGAAAAATTTTCTAATGCCGAAATTGTCTTATTAAGGTCACCGGTATTAAGCGCGTTGCTGAGAAACCAGCTTTCATATGCTGATGGCGGAAGATAGATTCCATGATCAAGCATGTGATGGAAAAATTTATTAAACAATTGGATATTGGCCCTTGATGCAGATTCGAAATCGCGAATTTCGTCATGGTAAAAATGTAGGCTTATCATGCTACCCACCCGGTTTATGTGGTGGGGGATTTTCTTACTTTCCAAAATTTCATGCATCCCTTTTTCAAGGCACAATGATTTTTCATCGAGGTCTTTATATATCAAAGGATTGTTTTTTAGCTCGGTTAACATGGTAAATCCGGCGATCATGGCGATAGGATTGCCACTTAACGTACCAGCCTGGTAAACATTACCCAATGGCGATATGTGTTGCATGATTTCCTTCTTACCTCCAAAGGCACCGACAGGCAGGCCTCCACCAATTATTTTTCCATACGTAATGAGATCTGCGTTGATCTTTAGTTTTTCCTGCGCTCCCCCGGGAGCCAGTCGAAAACCGGTCATTACTTCATCAAATATGAAAACAATATTTTCGGAATCGCAAAGTTTTCTCAGTCCTTCCAAAAAGCCAGCCTTTGGTAAAATGCAGCCCATATTGCCCGCAACAGGCTCAATAATAATCGCCGCAATTTCTCCCTTATTTTCTTCAATAAGCCGTTCAACACTGTCAAGATTATTATAAGGTGCTATAAGGGTATCATTTGAAACTCCTGCAGTAACACCAGGAACCGACCGGATGTTAAGGGTGGCCACACCACTTCCTGCTTTCACTAAAAAACAATCGGCATGCCCGTGATAACAGCCTTCAAATTTGATGATCTTATTTTTACCGGTAAATCCCCTTGCCAGCCGCACAGCACTCATACAAGCCTCCGTGCCGCTGCTCACCATACGTATAAGATCTACATTGGGGACCATACTTTTTATGAGTTCCGCCATGTCGATTTCCAATTCAGTAGGTGCCCCGAACGAGGTTGACTCCAATGCTTTTTCGCGAATGGCTTGTACAACCGGTTCATAGGCGTGCCCAAGGATCATGGGCCCCCAGGAATTGATATAGTCTATATACCTGTTGCCATCTGCATCAAAGAGGTAAGCGCCCTTCGCCGACTTAATAAACAGCGGGTTTCCGCCGACACTTTTAAAAGCCCGGACAGGCGAGTTTACACCTCCCGGGATTGATTCCTGCGCCCTTTCAAATAAGAATTTACTCCTGCTAATATTCATATTTTTAATTTGTAACCCAAAGCCAGCTGGTATTTTGGATTGATCGTACCCTGTATTTAAATAATATAATTTGAGAAAATTTCCGGGGCGTGGTATTACTGGTTTAACAATTTTACCGCATTTTTTGCAAAATAAGTAGCTATTAAATCTGCCCCGGCTCTTTTGATCGACGTGAGGCATTCAATTATTGCTTTATTCTCATCAAGCCATCCCATTTTTGCTGCTGCTTTTATCATAGCATATTCGCCGCTCACATGATAAGCGCTCACAGGAAGGTTCACGCTATCCTTAACTTCACGGATAATATCGAGATAAGCCATGGCGGGTTTAACCATTATGATGTCTGCGCCTTCTTCCTCATCAAGCAATGCTTCTTTTAATGCTTCAATACGGTTAGCATAATTCATCTGGTAAGTTTTTTTATCGCCGAAACCCGGTGCCGAATCAAGTGCATCTCTAAAGGGGCCATAAAAACAAGAAGCATATTTTGCACTGTAGGCCATAATTCCTGTCCTGGTAAAATTGTTGTGCTCGAGCGCTTCGCGTATCGCACCAATACGCCCATCCATCATATCACTGGGCGCTACAAAATCAGCCCCGGCCTGCGCGTGGCTAAGGCTCATCTTTATTAAGGCCTCGACCGTAGGGTCATTCACAATCTCGCCATTTTCAACAATCCCGTCATGCCCATAAGAAGAATAGGGATCCAAAGCAACATCGGTCATTACAACCATTTCAGGCACCGCGTTTTTTATTGCTTTTATACTTCGTTGCATTAAGCCCCCGCTATTCCAGGCTTCTTTTCCTGTATTGTCTTTTACATCATCAGCTGCTTTGACGAACAATAAAACGCTGCGGATACCCATACCCCACAATTCTTTAATTTCTTTTACAGTGCCGTCAATTGAACGCCGGTAATAGCCCGGCATGGAAGGTATTTCAAAGGACACATTTTCCCCCTCGTCAATAAATAAAGGCGCAATAAAATCGTTCGGCGTTAAAACTGTTTCTGCCACAAGATTTCTTATTGAGGACGATTGCCTCAGGATCCTGCTTCTGTTTTGTAAATACATACCAGGTGATTAAAAATGTAGAAATAAAAATAAAAATCAGCTATCAATCCAATCTACAGGATGTAAACATACCTGCAATAATTCGTATTCTTTTGTTCCCGGCAGCGGCTCGTAATTGTAAACCCATCTTGCTCTTGGCGGCAGGCTCATCAATATACTTTCGGTGCGCCCGTGTGTTTTTAAACCGAACAACGTACCGCGGTCATGAATCAGGTTAAATTCTACATACCGTCCCCGTCTTATTTCCTGCCATTCGGTTTCATGTTCGGTGTAGGGAATATCTTTTCTCTTTCTTACAATCGGCAAATAGGCGTCTAAAAATGTAGTACAATTTGCCTGCTGAAATGTAAGTAATTCTTCCGCTTTTAATTCATCTTCTGGCCGGAGATGATCATAAAAAACACCGCCGATACCCCTCATTTCATTATTGCGGTGTGTGTTGGTAAAATATTCATCACACCATCTTTTGTATGTAGAATACAAATTGTCACCAAAGCGATCCATTGTTTTTTTTATCGTTTGGTGAAAATATTTCGCATCTTCTTCAAACAAATAATAGGGCGTAAGATCTGTGCCGCCGCCAAACCAACGATCGATTACACTGCCTTCGTCGTCGTACAATTCAAAATAGCGCCAGTTGGCATGTACCGTTGGGACATATGGATTAACCGGGTGTATTACCAGGGATAATCCGCAGGCAAACCACTTGCTGCCTTCAATTTTTAAATGTGTGCGCATTGTATCGGTAACCTTTCCATACACAACGGAAGTATTTACACCGCCCTTCTCAAACACATTTCCATTCGCGATCGTTTTTGTTATACCGCCACCGCCTTTTCCATCTGCCCTTTCCCATTCATCTGGTACAAAACTTTCTTTGCCATCTTCTGCAGCCAGGGAATAACAGATTTTTTCCTGCAACTCATAAATAAAACGGATCCATCTTAGCCTGAATTCATTGGTTGCTGTTTTGTACAACATTGGTAATTAATTATTTTGTTATCTCTTTTTTGCAATTATGCACGGTACTCTTTAACCGCCGCAACAAAGGCCTGTGCATTTTCAACCGGGATATCGGGAGTAATACCATGGCCCAGATTCGCGATATAGCCCTGGACACCAAATTCGTCGATCATTTCTTTTACTGCTTTTTTTATTTCAGGAACAGGCAGTAACAGTTTGGCAGGGTCAAAATTTCCCTGTAACGTAATTTTATTGCCGGTAAGCTCCCTTGCACAAGCCGGTGAAATACACCAGTCTATTCCCAGTGCCGATGCATTGCTTTCACTTAACTCTTTTAATGCATACCAGCTTCCTTTTGGAAATAAAATCACGGGAGCATGGTCTTTAACTGCATCTGCAATTTGGGCCAGGTACGGTTGTGCAAATATCTTAAAATCTGCCGGGCTTAAGGCGCCGCTCCAACTGTCAAACACCTGTAATACATCTGCTCCTGCGTTTGCCTGGGCTACCAGGTATTTAATAGTGATACCGGTAATTTTTTGTAATAATTGATGCGCAAGAAATGGTTGTGTAAAGCAGAACTGTTTTGCTTTCTCCCAGGTTTTGCTTCCTTTTCCCTCCACCATGTAACATAAAATTGTCCAGGGAGCGCCTGCAAATCCAATGAGGGGTACCCGCCCGTCCAACTCCTTCCTGGTGAGAGACAAAGCCTTTGTCACATAGCTTAATTTTTCTTCAACGTCGCTGGTAATAAGCGCATCAATATCTTTCTGTGTTTTTATCACATTCGGCAAGGATGGCCCCTTGCCTTCTTCCAGCAACACTTCTACGCCCATTGCCTGTGGAATAACCAGTATATCCGAAAAAATGATGGCCGCATCCACACCTATTTCATCAATAGGTTGAAGGGTTATTTCTGTAGCCAGCTCAGGCGTCTGAACTCTTGTAAAGAAATCATATTGAGCCCTTAATTTCATATATGCCGGTAAATACCGGCCGGCTTGTCTCATCATCCACACGGGCGGGCGCTCTACTTTTTCCCGTTTCAATGCTCTTAAGAGCAGGTCATTTTTTAATGGTTGCATTTAATAAATTTGTTTTGCTGAAATGCTCAATTGCCAGGTTTACCAGGGATTCTTTTCCCGGCTTACCGGAAATAATAACAGCTTGTTTTGTGAAAGGTTGTGCGGCAGCAGCGGTTGTGTTACCTATTGCGAAAAGTTGCGTTGTTTCGGCAATGGAATTTTTTGTAAAAAAACTTTTAACGGCACTCGGGCTAAAAAATAAAATGGCATCATACTGCTGCGCCAGGGCTGTTGGAGTTTCAATGGTTTTATATACAATGACTTCTTCAACTCCAATCCCATTATTGATAAGCCGGGCAGGCAATTCTTCACGTCTTTGATCTCCGCAAAAAAAAACAACATTTTTTATCGAAGCATTGCCAAGGATCTTGTCGGCAAGAAGTTCAGCGCCGTCGGCTGTAGCACAAATACTTTCTTTCCCGAACATTTCTTCTATGATCTTTTTTGTTGTGGTACCAGTACAGAAAATTTTCCAGGAAGGTTTTGTAAATAAGAATTTAGCTACTGCTTCAGCAGCATTCATGCTTGTAAAGATTGCGGTAATTGGTTTGGAAATAAGCCCGTGAATCTTTTGTGCTATGGCCGCACTATTTATTACCGACGTATTTATAAAAGAGACTTCAGCAATAGCAATATCATGCTGTGCAGCCTTGCCCACAAGGGCTTTACCCACAGGCCTTGTACTTAATATGGATACTTTATTTTTTTGCACTTCTTATACCATAGATTATCTGTTGGGCATCGTCATTTCTCAATAATTCGTCGGCAGCAATTACTCCAAAGTTGTGGCCATTTGTGAAAGGAATTGTTTTTTCAATGTCAATTTTCCGCAACCCGTCCGGGCTGCAAATATTTCCTTTGAAAATAATGGTATGGTTTTCAATTTCAGCAAGGGCACTTATGGGTGTTGAACATCCGCCCAGTAAGGCCCGTAAAAAATCACGTTCAATCTTTGTACACAATGCAGTACCGGGGTCATTTAATGGCTGGCATTTATCAATGGTATCTCCATCGTTACTCCTGCATGCAATGGTGATTGCTCCTTGTGCGGGTGCAGGCAACATCCAATCGAGGTTTACCGAATTTTGAGGGCGAATATGAATTCTTTCAAGCCCTGCTGCAGCAAAGATAGCACCGTTCCAGTTGTGGGTATTTAATTTTTGTAAGCGGGTATTTACATTGCCCCTTAAGTTTTCTATGGTATGGCCCGGATACCTGTGTAGCCATTGAGCCATTC
Source organism: Ginsengibacter sp. (assembly GCA_039934515.1). Classification (GTDB taxonomy): domain Bacteria; phylum Bacteroidota; class Bacteroidia; order Chitinophagales; family Chitinophagaceae; genus Ginsengibacter. The sequence continues at coordinate 19,018 of JBDTLZ010000335.1, read as the reverse complement.
TCCGGATGCTGCTGGTGGCGATGGTATAATTGGCCGTTGCAGGTTCGGGGTTGTGAACGGTGGATAGCGGCGTGGTTTTTACATTGGTATTGAGTGGCTGCCGCTGCACCGTTGCCGCCCCGTGATTGCTGTGTGACCACTTACCGTCTACAAGCCCTAGCGCGTCACGCAAGGTGACGGGATCATCCTTATAAATTAACAGGTCATTATAAGAGGCTCTTTTCAAAACTGCCGCCAGGCATAATCCATCGGCCAACCTGGTAGGAACATCCTTGAGGGAATGTACTGCGATGTCAACGCGTTTATTTAATAATGCAGTATCCAGCGACCTGGTAAATATTCCCTGCACACCCAATTCATACAGAGGCGTAACAGTATCGAGGTCACCTTCACTTTTAATGAAAACGATTTCTGAAGGAACACCTTTTTCCCGCAACAGGTTTTGTACAAGCGTAGCCTGCCACACAGCCAACTGGCTGTCACGTGTTCCTATCTTAACAGACTGTTTCAATTCATGTGAAGGTAAGTGCTTAATGCATGAATGCACTGGCAACCCTTGTTATTTTGATTGTGCAATTGTACTGCAAGCGAAGATACCGTTTTGTGTATTTTTTCTTCCCTGAATTCATTTGTGAAATGAATTTCACTTAACTCGTAAAGCTGGGTTTTTATTTTGCGCAATAATGGGTTATTTGTTTGTTTTTGATACCAATCCATCAGGTTATCGATAGTGGCGCCAATAATGGACATTGCTTTTGGAATTTCTGCCTGGCGCAGGGAAATTGTTTTATCCAGTATGGCGGAAATTTCATCAACATTTAACAGGGTAATATCCTGTATGTTCCCTACCGCAGGATTGACGTTTTGCGGAACTGAGAGATCCAAAATTAAGCGGGCCTTGGGTTTGGTAAAAAATGATGGATTGATTGTATAATGTTCTGCGGCAGAACTTACAATAATAATATCAGCAGCATCTGCTTCAAGGGCTAAATATTTATAGGGGACAAATTCTGCATCGCACTCTATGGCGAGTTTGAGCGCCTTTTTATCGGTTCGGTTTGTAAAGAAAAGCTGGGAGCCTTGTAAATAGCTTTTCAGGTTGTTGCCTATGAGGTGGCCAAATTTGCCGGTACCCACCAAAAGAATTTTCTTATTATTAAGATCCGGTATTTTTTCTTTAATGATTTCAATGGCTGCATACGAAACCGAAACCGTTCCTGAGCTTAATTTGGTGGTGGTTTTTATTTCTTTTGACGCCTGCAAAGCATAATTGATCACACGCTCCATAAAGCCGTTCAAACATTCATGATCTTTGGAAAGCTTCGCCGCCTGCTTCAATTGGAACAAGATCTCATAATCACCGATTATTTGAGAATCCAGCCCTGCAGCAACTTTGAACAGGTGCTCCACCGTTGAAAGGCCCTGGTATTGATAGCCATGCTCAACAAATTCCTTCATATTACCATGGGTGTGAATACAAAGCATCTCTATAAGTTCATGTGGATGATCGCATATTCCATAGATCTCCGTCCTGTTACAGGTAGACAGGACCATGCAACCCGGAAATCTTTTTGAGGCAGCCTGCTGTAATAATAAAATGGAATGTTCCGGTAAGAGAGAAAATTTTCCACGAATACAAATATCACTTTTGCGATAGTTCACGCCTGCGACGCAGAAACTTTTCAAAAAATTATGGGAGTGCTCGTGTATGTGCATTAGAATCAAACAAAATTAATTTATATAGTCCCTGAAATGTCATAGAAAAGTCATATAAAACCAAGCTCAGTTAGGGGCTGATATTATAAAAGATCTTCAATTTATTTTCAAAAGACGAAATCTTAGCGCATCTATGCCGGATGTTCCTTTTAATTTCATCGCCGGTGTGCAAAACCAATAATCATTCTACACCGGTTTACCTATACAATAATAATTAAATTATGTACAACCAGGAACGCAATATTTATTAAGCGGGTTGCTTTTTTTCCCAGTCAGCTTACATTTGCGAATATTTTGACATAATGACGACTAAAAAAGGTGTTTTATTGATGAACCTTGGTTCTCCGGACTCAACAGAAGTAAAAGATGTAAAGAAATACCTGGACCAGTTCCTGATGGATGAACGGGTCATTGATAAGTCCTGGCTTTTCAGGGCGTTGTTGGTAAAGGGTATCATTGTTCCTTTCCGGGCTCCGAAATCTGCAGAAGCTTATAAAAAAATATGGACCCGTGAAGGTTCTCCGCTAATTGTTTGGACAAAGGAGCTAAAAAAAGCGGTGCAAAATGAAATTTCAGCACCTGTGGAAATTGCGATGCGGTATGGAAATCCTACGCCTGCTGCGGCCTTTGAAGCCCTATTGAAAAGAGATCCAACTATCGAAGAGGTTATTGCGCTGCCACTCTACCCGCATTACGCGATGTCGAGTTATGAAACGGCGGTTGAATATGCAAAAGAGGTTCATAAAAAGAATAAATATTCTTTTAAATTGTCTTTTATCGATCCGTTTTATGAAGAAGTACAATATTTAGAGGCCCTGGCCGATGTAATAAAACCTTATTTAGCGCAGGATTATGACCAGCTTTTATTTAGTTATCATGGCGTTCCAGGCCGCCACATCCGTAAAAGCGATATAACCGGTTCTCACTGCCTGCAATCGGAAAACTGCTGTGAAGTCAGTTCGCCCGCCCATGCCTTTTGTTACAGGCACCAGGTTATTACTACGACCAGGCTGGTAACAAAAAATTTGCACATACCTGGGGAGAGATACAGCATTTCTTTCCAGTCCCGGCTGGGGAAGGGATGGTTAACTCCTTTTACTGATATCAGGTTAAAGGAATTACCGGGGGAAGGGGTAAAAAAATTATTAATTGTATGCCCCGCATTTGTAAGTGATTGCCTGGAGACATTGGAAGAAATTGCCATGAGGGGCCGGGAAATTTTTATGGAGGCAGGTGGTGAAGCATTTACGATGATCCCTTGCCTGGATGTGCATCCATTGTGGGTAAAAGCGGTTGTTAATTATGTGGGAAGAAGAGTGGTAATGAGTGAATAAAGCATTAATTGTGGGCTAATGACTTGCTGGACGGATAAAGAAAGTATCATATGACCGCTACAGCGATCTTACCTTAAAAATCTGCGACCAGCTTTTGACAAACGATTAGAAATTTAACCCTTAAATTTAATGCGGTAAAACTGATTATTTACAATTCCATTCATGTATAATTATATCAAGGCCCTGCACATCATCTTCATTGTTACCTGGTTCAGCGGACTATTTTATATCGTGCGGCTATTTGTATATAGCGCGGAAGCGGCTGTTAAGCCCGAGCCCGGGCGCACTGTGCTCCTGAAACAATTTGGAGTTATGCAAAAGAGGCTTTGGTATGGAATTACCTGGCCTTCAGCAGTTCTCACATTGATTTTTGGAACCTGGGTTGGTATTTTGTATGGAAGCCTGCCTGCGTGGCTCCTGGTGAAGCTTTTTTTTGTACTGGGGCTTTTTATATATCACTTTAGCCTGCATTCAATTTTTCGCCAACAACAAAATGAAAACTTCAAATGGTCTTCCCAGCAGCTAAGAATGTGGAATGAAGTGGCAACATTATTTTTAATTGCCATAGTAATGCTTGCCGTTGTAAAACAATTACTGAGTTTCGTATGGGGTTTATCAGTACTGGTCGCTTTCGCGGCATTGCTCATGGTAGCAATTAAAATGTATAAGAAATACAGGAAGAATTGAGTCCAGGTTATTGGTGAAAACACTCCTATACTTTTGAATGGAAGAGCAATTCACAAGGCTTTAAACCTGTATGCTTTTTAAACGCGGTGGAAAAATGTGAAATTGAAGAGTAACCCAATGATCCTGAAACATCTGTGACACTCAATCCTTTTTCGTACAAAAGATATTTTGCATGCTCCATGCGCTGACTTTGAAAAAAGTCAAAAATGGTTGTTCCATACATTTCCTTGAATCCTTTCTTTAAATAGCATTCGTTTATAGCTGCTTTCCGGCTGAGTTCTTTGATGGTCAGCGGCTCACTTATGTGTGCTAATAATATTTCCCGTGCCAGCGCGATTTTCTGACGGTCTGCCTCGTTAGATAAAAATTTGCAGGTAAAAGAATCTTCGCCGTCACCAGCCATGCACTCCATACTGTATAGCAACAGCATTTGGGTTTGGGCATTGATGAAAATATTTTCGAGGCTTTCAGAATAGGAATGATTTAAAAGAGCATCCAAAACATTCCTGGTTTTGCCGCAAAGTGGTAAAATCTTTGAAAATGAAGAGCTATGCTGGAAAGTTAAAATATCTTCAGAAAATGAATTGGTTTTTATACCCTTCACAAACTGGGAAAGGTGATTTGCATTAAAGCGAAACGCAGCAACATCAACGGTTTCAACGATTTCCTGGCAGTTGTGCGATTGGGAATGTTTGCAAAAATTACATTCAGCATCTTTTTGCATGCAATACTTATTTCCGGTAATACAGAACACCAGTTCCAGGCTGTTGTCTTTTTGATCATCAGCCTTAAAATTATATACCATCATCCCGGTGTCATCAAATTTTGCATTGGGCAATTTACGGTAGCGTTTGATAACATAATGAACAGTGCCGGGGATAACCTGCGATTTATGCTGAACCAATTCCATTTCCTCCGCCATTACGGGATGATTCAGGGCAACTGATAATATATTTTGAGCTGAGTCCATTTTAAAACAGGTGCAAAGATAAGCAAAGGTGAGAAAAGAATTTAAGGATATCCTTCAAACGGATTGTAAAATTACATTTGGTAAACGGGTTCCGTGCGAGTCCGAATTAATGATATACGTATGACAATTTATAAATTCATTTTTTGCGCATTAAATATTTAATATAAGCCGGTTTTGAAGGATGAAAAGTATTCTTAAAAACTTGTGTAAAAAACGCTGCTAATATGCGAAGCTTTTTAGGTGTTTGAGTGTAATATTCGTACCTTTGCACGATTGTAAAATTTACAGTTGTTAAAGAGACTTATCCTATAATATGATAGCAGACACTGAAGAAGTTATTATCCCCAGATTAGACGGTTATGGTGCAGACAGTATCCAGGTTCTGGAAGGCCTGGAAGCTGTGCGCAAACGCCCCGCAATGTATATTGGAGATGTTGGCAATAAGGGCCTTCATCATCTTGTATATGAAGTTGTGGACAATTCTATTGACGAGGCGCTTGGCGGGTATTGCAGCAACATTGTTGTTACGATCAATGAAGACAATTCCATAACCGTTAAAGATGACGGCCGGGGTATTCCCACAGGGATAATGAAGAAGGAAAAAAAGAGCGCCCTTGAGGTGGTGATGACGGTATTGCATGCCGGCGGAAAATTTGACAAGAATACCTACAAGGTCAGTGGTGGCTTACATGGTGTTGGTGTAAGTTGTGTAAATGCCCTCAGCACAAAGTTTCATGTACGGGTGTATCGCGAAGGCAAGGTATTTGAACAGGAATATTCAAAAGGGATTCCACAATATTCTGTGCGTGAAATAGGCGAAAGTGATAAAACAGGCACTGACATCCAATTCTGGCCTGATACTTCAATTTTTATTGTATCTGTTTATAACCGGGAGATCCTTGAAGGAAGATTAAGGGAGTTGTCTTTTTTGAATAAGAAAATTCGAATTGTCCTCAACGACCTGCGCGAAAAAGATGAAGATGGAAATACTTATACAAAGACTTTTTACAGTGAAGGTGGCATAGTTGAATTTGTTGAACTGATTGACAAGAATGGCAGCCGCCAGGCCTTGCTTCCTACTGTGATCTATTGTGACGGCCATGATGCCGCCAGCAATGTAGCCGTGGAAGTTGCGATGATATACAATACCGGCTACCAGGAACATTTATTCAGTTATGTGAATAATATTAACACGATTGAGGGCGGTACCCATGTATCGGGATTCAGGCGTTCAATTACCCGGGTATTCAAAAGTTACGGGGAAAAAGAGGGCATGTTTGAAAAAGCAAAGGTGGAAATTGAAGGAGATGATTTTCGCGAAGGGTTAACTGCGGTAATATCTATAAAAGTTCCTGAGCCCCAGTTTGAGGGCCAAACAAAAACAAAACTTGGGAATAACGAAGTAATGGGGGTAGTAGATTCAACACTCAGCCGTGTGTTGATTGCTTATCTTGAAGAAAATCCCAGGGATGCCAAAACCATAATTCAAAAAGTAATACTGGCTGCGCAGGCCAGGGCTGCAGCCAAGAAGGCCCGGGAAATGGTACAGCGTAAAAGTGTATTGACCGGCGGCGGTTTACCTGGTAAACTGGCCGATTGCAGCGATAAAGATCCATTCAGGTGTGAGTTGTTCCTGGTGGAAGGTGATTCTGCAGGTGGCACAGCGAAACAAGGCCGTGACAGAAGTTACCAGGCAATTTTACCATTGCGGGGTAAGATCCTTAATGTTGAAAAGGCAATGGAACACCGGATTTATGATAACGAGGAAATAAGAAACATGTTCACTGCGCTCGGCGTGAAAATTGGTACGGTGGAAGATCCAAAAGCCCTGGATATAAGCAAGCTTCGCTATCACAAGCTCATCATCATGACCGATGCCGATGTGGATGGAAGCCACATTGCTACCCTGATACTGACATTTATTTTCCGCTATATGAAGGAACTTGTGGAGCAGGGATTTGTTTACATTGCCCAGCCTCCCCTGTATCTTCTAAAAAAGGGAAAAGAGCAAACCTATGCATGGAACGATGAGGATCGTAAAGCATTTGTTTTAAAAGTTGCAGACGGCAAGGAAGATACGGTTCATGTTCAACGCTATAAAGGACTTGGAGAAATGAATTCCGAACAACTTTGGGAGACAACCATGAACCCGGCCACCCGCACATTAAAATTGGTAACTATTGATAGCGCGGCAGAAGCTGACCGGGTATTCAGCATGCTTATGGGAGACGAAGTGCCGCCCCGGAGGGAGTTTATTGAAACTCATGCAAAATATGCAAGACTGGATGTTTAATATTGCGTCCTGAAAAATTCACCCAATTTAATGGCCTATTCAATAACGCTCTGCCGTAGAAGATTATTTACGTTACTCTTTATTTTAGTGTGTGTACAGGTAAATGGACAGGTGGATTATCCTGTTTTTAAAAGCAATTCGAAAATTAATCCGGCAGACAGCGAAAAACTCTCGCTGAATATTTATAACCTCAATTATATTTATAACACTGAGTATTTTGGAAATATTCCCCTTAGCGGCACCTTATTTGGTTACCAGCTAATCCCTGAATTTCAATACCAGCCCAATTCAAGATTCGTGATCAAAGGGGGTATTTATCTGCAAAAAGAATTTGGACGAAATGGCTTTACCACAATAGCCCCAACTTTTTCTGTAAAATATAAGGCCATACATTCATCCTATATTTTAGGTACGCTGGAGGGAAATACCAACCATGGCTATGTTGAACCGGTCTACGATTACAAATTGCTCATCAATGAACGGCTTGAAAATGGATTCCAGTTTTTTGTGGATACCAAACTTTATGAGCATGATTTTTTCATAAACTGGCGAAGGGCCATACACCTTGGCGACCCTTTCAAAGAAGAATTTGACATAGGTTATTTGGCAAAAGTTAATTTGATAGCCAACGATAAATTTGAAATGAAGGTGCCGGTGCAATTATTGTATACCCATAAGGGAGGCCAAATAGACAGCAACTCGACACCTTTGACCTCTATTGTCAACGATGCGATTGGCATCTCACTGAAATTTAAGCTTGGAGAAAACCGTTTTTTAAGAACTATTGTGGCAGATAACTACTACGTAAATTACAAGGATATTTCAGGACATAAAGTACAGCCATTCAATGAGGGAAATGCATACCTGTCGCACTTGCTGTTTAAATTCAGGTATTTTGATATTGATCTTAGGTATTGGAACGGCGACGGGTTCATCAATCCAAGGGGTAACTCATTGTTTAACTCTGTTTCTGAGAAATATCCGGGCCTGGTCGAGAAAAAACGCCACCTGCTCCTGGCAAGTTTTATCTACGACACAAAGCTATTCCGTAATGGAAACTTTGATTTCCGGTTCAGCCCTTACAAGGATTTTGTTGAAAAAAAGATAGAATATTCATATGAACTGTATTTTTCCTATGAATTAAATGTGCTCCTTGGGAAGATCAAAAATTCTCTAAAAAATTGATATCCACGTTATGTGGGCAAATAATATAAGCTGAAATAGCTATAAATGGCTAAATTTGGTATCCATGGTCAACGGACTTTGGTCGGAACCTAATTAAAAAATAAAAACCCCAATTAAGATGTCAAAAATGTTAACAGCCTATTGCATGAAAACCAAGGAAAAGAATGTTCCTATGCAGGATGCGGTAATAACCAAAACTTCGCGTGGTGGTTATATGGCCCAGGGTCATGATGGAAAAGGAAATAAGATGACTACAATGTTAAGCGAAGCTACCGCAGAACAAGCCATAAAAGATGGTGTGGCCAAAAAATCCTGGTAGAAACCACTTAAAATACATTTAAAGCGATATGGTAATACTATGTCGTTTTTTTTTGCCCCGGGCTCAGGCAATTGATTCTTCCAGAACTGATGCGGTATGCATTTTATTTAAAAATTCGTATAATTCCGTCATATTGAAGAGGTCTTTTACTATGAGGATGCCATTTCTGCCCACCTGTTTCAGCCTGGCCTTGTTGGTTTTGGTCTGGATAAAGTTTAAGATTTTTTGAAAGGTTTCACTGCTAAAATAGGGCGATTCAGGATTTGCTACAAAGAAACACTTGAGGGTATCATCCTTGAGTATCATTTTTTCAAAGCCAAGTTCGACAGCAATTTTCCGGCACCTTACCGTGGTAAAAAGATCTTCTGCCTGGGGAGGCACTTCACCGAACCTGTCGGTCATCTCAGTATGGAAATCCATAAGGTCCTTTTCGGTGTTGCAGTTATCCAGCCTTGAATAAAGGCTCAGCCTTTCTGTTATACTTTCCACATATTCGTCAGGAATTAATATTTCCAGGTCGGTATCAATGGTACAATCTGATACGAAATCATCCTGCTTATGAATCTCTTCCTTAAACAATTCCTTAAACTCTTTCCGCTTGAGTTCACGTATGGCCTCATCGAGGATTTTCTGGTACATATCAAAACCAATTTCTGCAATAAACCCACTTTGTTCCCCTCCTAACATATTTCCGGCACCACGTATATCTAGATCCCGCATTGCAATCTGGAAACCACTTCCCAGTTCGCTGTACTGCTCTAAGGTTGTGAGGCGTTTCCGGCTGTCTGCCGTTAAAGTGCTCAGTGGTGGAGCCAGCAGGTAACAGAAAGCCTTCTTATTGCTTCTGCCAACGCGGCCCCTTAACTGGTGGAGATCGCTAAGGCCAAAGTGCTGGGCGTTGTTTACCAATATTGTATTTACATTGGGAATATCTACACCACTTTCGATAATATTGGTACACACCAGCACGTCATACTTCCGGTCCATAAAATCCAGGATGGTTTCTTCAAGCCTGTCACCCTCCATTTGCCCGTGGGCAAAAGCAATAGCCAGATCGGGACAAAGTCCTTTGAGCAGGCTCCGCATTTCTGCAAGGCCGTGAACCCGGTTATGAATAAAAAATACCTGTCCGCCTCTTTCTGTTTCATAGTAGATAGCATCCCGTATGAAATCCTGGTCAAAAACATGCAGTTCTGTTTGAATAGGCTGCCGGTTAGGTGGGGGCGTATTGATAATGCTAAGGTCCCTGGCTCCCATAAGGCTAAATTGTAAGGTTCTTGGAATTGGAGTAGCAGTAAGCGTTAAAGAATCTACAGTAGTGCGGATCTGTTTTAATTTTTCTTTCGAAGCCACGCCAAATTTTTGTTCTTCATCAATGATCATTATTCCCAGGTCTTTGAATTTTACATCCTTTCCAAGCAGGGCATGGGTTCCAATGATGATGTCAATCTTACCGGCTTCCAGTTTTTGCAGCGTTTCTTTTTTCTCTTTGGAAGTTTTAAAACGATTGATATAGTCAACAGTTACGGGGAAATCTTTCAGCCTGTCGCTAAAAGTTTTAAAATGCTGGTATGCCAGGATTGTGGTAGGAACAAGCACGGCAGCCTGTTTACCATCCAAACATGTTTTGAAGGCGGCTCTTATCGCAACTTCTGTTTTTCCAAAACCCACGTCACCACACACTAACCTGTCCATTGGGGAGGGCTTTTCCATATCATTTTTTACATCCATTACGGCCTTGTTCTGGTCGGGCGTATCTTCATATACAAAGGATGCTTCCAATTCCGTTTGCATATAATTATCGGGAGAATGTGCAAAACCCTTGTGGCTTTTTCTTTGAGCATAAAGTTTTATAAGATCTGTCGCAATATCCTTTACCTGTCGTTTGGTTTTTTCCTTAAGCTTATTCCACACATCACTACCCAGTTTGTTCATTTTGGGCACGGTGCCTTCTTTGCCACTGTACTTGCTTATTTTATGAAGCGAAGAAATATTGACATATAAAAGATCCTTGTCTTTATAAATAATACGCACGGCCTCTTGTATCCTGCCATTAGCCTCAATTTTTTCAAGTCCGCTGTAAACACCAACACCATGATCAATATGGGTTACATAATCACCCGGCTGCAATTCGCGGAGCATTTTTAGTGTGAGGGCTTTATTCTTACTGAAAGCCTGTTTTACGCGGTATTTGTGATAGCGTTGAAAAATCTCATGATCTGTATAACAAATGACCTTTAAATCATTATCGATAAAACCTTCATGTATAGATACGGGGATGGGTGTAAAATTAATTTCCGCTCCCAGGTCTCTGAAGATCGCGTGTAATCTTTCCAGCTGCCTGGGATTGTCAGCAAAAATAAACAGGCTGTATTTTTTTGATTCAAAACTTTTCAGGTTATCAATTAATAACTTGAACTGCCGGTTAAATGCAGGTTGTTGAGTAATAGCGAAGCTCACTTTTGAAGCATGCATCTTTACCGGCTGATCGCTGTTTGCAAAATACGACCTTGTTCCAAATTCAAGGATATGCCGCTGTGTAATTTGTGCTTCCAAAACAGCGACGGCCACAAAGTCCTCTTTGGAAAATTCTTGTTTTAGATTTAATTCATCGTCCTGTATGGCAGCTATACTGGCCTGGCCATTGCTAAGTGCGAGGTCTACCTCTTCTTCCTGCTGTTCAATTATTTCCTTAATAAATTCCCAATCTTCCGTCCACACAACCGTATTTTCAGGTAGGAAATTCAATAATGAAACCTTCTCACGGTTTGTAAACTGCGTTTCAACATTAGGAATAATATTTACCTGTAACAGTTTGCGCTCACTAAGTTGAGTTTCAGGATCAAAGATGCGGATGCTGTCAATATCATTGCCGAATAATTCAATGCGATAAGGCTTTTCATTTCCAAATGAATAAATATCAAGTATACCACCACGTACGGCGAATTGGCCGGGTTCATATACGAAATCACTGCGGCTAAACCCATGATCAACAAAACGCGAAAACAACTGGTCTACATCGATCGTTTCGCCCTGTTTGAAAGAGATAATATTTTCGGTCAGTGTTTTTGAAAGCACCACCTTTTCAGAAATGGCCTCAGGATAACTGACAATAATTTTCTTATTGCCGCCCATGCTAAGCTTTGTAAGCGCCTCTGTTCGGAGCATTACGTGGCTGCTGTTGAGGAGGGTAAAATTCTTTTTGTTTTTAAATGATGATGGAAAATAAAAAACATCGAGTGCTTTAGTAATATTTTCAATGGTATTGTGAAAATAGGCCGCTTCCTCAGCATCTCTCAATATAACAAGGTGGTTGAGCTGGGCAGTAACGGGGTGGTTAAAAACCGCGGAAACTATAAATTGAGAGGCGCTGCCAGTAAGGCCTGAAAGGTGTATGTGCTGTGGTTTTGACAATAAAATCCTGTCCGCAATAGAAAAAATGCGGGGATCATTTTTATATATTTCCATCAACACATCAAGATTCATTCACTCGGCGCTACTTTTTTACTTTTTATTCCTGCAAAGATACGACGGTATATATTTTACTGCAAAAACATTAACGCATCGTTTGTTGCCTGTCGGAACTGCAATATTTACAGGGAGAAATCGTTTATCAAACTAACTGATAATACCGGTTTGCAGGTATTTTCTAAATCATTTAGGGTTTATCATTCAAATTTTCCTATGAATTTTTTTTTTAAAACAATTTTTGTTTGTTTTTTCCTTCTCCCCTGCTGCATTTTTGCCCAGCATAATCCGGGCGCCGTCCGTTTCAGAAATGGAGACCTTCTGCCGGAGCATAATGTAGCTAAAAATTCATTTTCAAAAGCGTCAATGCAATCTTCATTATTTGATAAAAAATATTTTGTAGTTATAAGTTTTGATAATTTGCCCGGCGCCGGTATAAAAAAGCAACTGGCCCAAAAAGGCATTCAATTATTACGGTATATCCCTTCAAATGCCTACCTGGGAGTAATCGATGAAAAATTCACCCTGACGTCTGTTGCCAATGCCGGTATTAACGGTATTAATCCCCTTAAGCCGCAATATAAGATTGATAAGGCCATAACCGGGGGGGCAATCTTTTCTACCAATAATTCCCCTGTAATCGCCATTTCTTATTATCCGGGTATAGAACGAAAAATTGTAGTGGAAAATCTCGTGAAGCTCAATGCCATTATAGTTAAAACAAAGTTTGACAAGGACGGCCTGATTTTTATCAAATCATCGGTACCAGGCTTAGATGTAATTGCCCGCCTTCCATTTGTAATTTACATTAGCCTGCAAACTATTAAAGACTCGCCACTCAATTATAACAGCAATGCGGCTCATGGCAATAATGCATTAAGTTATGAAGGGTTCGGTGGCCGGGCATTGACGGGTAAGGATGTTACACTCGGTATGGGGGACAATGCAAACGTAACTTCCCACCTCGATTTTACCGGCAGGGTTATCAACCGCACACCTTCCACTTACCAATTACATGGAACTCATACGACCTGTACAGCTGCAGGCGCGGGGATTATCAATCAAAAATACAAGGGGATGGCACCGGGCGCAACAATAGTGAGCCAGTATTTCAGTGATATTATCGTTAATGCACCCACCTATCTTGCCGATAATAACCTGACTCTTACCAACAATTCTTATTATTCATCGGCTAATGGCTGTGAAGGCAACAGCGTATATGACGAACTGAGTAATTATATAGATGCCCTTTCGGTAAACAATGATAAAATATTACATGTAGTGGCTGCAGGCAATGACGGCGCATTATCATGCAATCTTTATCCAACTTCTTTTGCAACGATTAAATCAGGATGGCAATGTGCCAAGAATGTACTAACGGTGGGTGCCATAGACAATGCCACCAATACGATCGCATCGCTTTCAAGCCGCGGCCCGGTTGAGGATGGAAGAATAAAACCCGAAATAGTTGCCGGCGGTGCAAATGTCATTTCAGCATTTATGTATAATGGGTACGGTTCAAGTTCCGGAACCAGTATGGCGGCTCCGGCTGTTACAGGCTCGCTGGCTTTGATGACCCAACGGTACAAGCAACTGAATGGTAACAGCAATCCCCCTGCTTTTCTTTTGAAAGGACTGCTATGTAATTCAGCAATTGACGTGGGAAACAAGGGACCTGATTTTACTTACGGATTCGGAAGATTAAATACCAGGAAAGCAGTAGAGGATTTGGAAGCAAACAATTATTTTATAAACACAATTTACAATAGCAATGTTGTGCAACAGGTTGTAAATGTTCCACCGGGAACAGCACAGTTCAAAGTATTGTTATACTGGCCCGATAAAGAGTCGATTGCAAACTCCGCACTCACCCTGGTAAATGATCTGGATCTTTCTGTAGCCGCACCCACGTCCGCTATTCATTTGCCCTTTGTGTTGAACAGTTCACCCGAGGGTATTAATGAAAATGCAATTGAAGCGGCAGACCATCTAAACAATATTGAGCAAGTGGTTATCGAAAATCCTCTTCCGGGTAACTATACAATTAATATAAGTGGATATTCAGTGCCTTTCGGGCCTCAGCCGTATGTGCTGGCTTATGAAATTAATAAAACTTCTGTTATGCTGGAATATCCCTTTGGTGGCGAAAAATGGGTGCCCGGTGAAACAGAAACCATAAGATGGGATGCCTTCGATGCCGATACGGATCCTTTTACCATAGAATATTCCGGTGATAATGGCGGTAGTTGGATAACAATAGATGATAATGTGCCTGCCGCACAGCGATTGTATCCATGGACGGTGCCTTCATTACCGTCAAATAGTGCATTGATAAGGATATCAAGGAATAACACAACCCATACAGCACATAGTTTTAATTTTTCTGTTTTGGGCCAACCAGTCGTGGGTATAACAAACCCCTGCGATGGTTACCTGCAACTCGACTGGTCCGTAGTACCGGGGGCCACTGCGTATGATGTCTATATGCTTACAAAAGATAGCATGCAGGTAATGTCTACCACTAATTTAAATACCTACCTGCTAAAGGGGCTTGACAGCAATAAAAAGGTGTGGATAGCGGTTGCCGCGAAAAATGGAGCAATAAAAGGCCGGAGGTCTGTTGCGGCTGGTACTCAACCTGTGGGCGGTGCCTGTACGCTTTCAGCGTTTGATAATGATCTAAAAGCAATAGCTATATTAGAACCTTTCAGCGGGCGTGAATTCACATCCACTTCGATCCAGCCCGTAAAACCGGTAAAAGTTCAAATAAAAAATCTTGATGATGTTCCTTCAACAGGCCCTTTCGATATCTCATACAGAATTAATGGTTCGGCCCCTGTTACGGAAAATGTAAATACTACGATTACAGCCGGAGGTACCTACACACATACTTTTGCACAGCAAACTATTTTGCCAGGGCCTTTTGCCGATACTATAAAAGTGTGGGTGACGAAGGGTTCCGATAATCAACATGATAACGATACTGCTTTTAGGGTTGTAAAGCTCCTTGCAAATCCTGTAATATCACTTCCTTTCAATGAGGGTTTCGAAACGGCCGGAGATGATGAATACACCACCAATACCACGGGTTTAAATGGCCTCGATAATTTTGACTTTGTTTCAAATTCTGTGAAAGGAAGGGCAAGGACTTTTGTGAACACCGGATTTACACATTCGGGTAACAAGGCTTTAACGCTGGACCAGGTGGCTATTAATTCTTCTTATTCTGCCGACAGCCTGGTACTTACCAGTAATTTGTCTTCTTACTCTGTATCTTCTGACCAGTTGCGGCTTGATTTTTTTTATAAGAATAGCGGCCAGGATAATTTGCCCGGCAATAAGGTCTGGATAAGAGGCAGCGATACATCTGTATGGTTGCCGGCATTTGACTTGTATTCCAACCAGGCAAACATAGGGCAGTACAAAGAAGCCAGGGCGATCAACATCAATAATATCTTTTCCGCTGCGGTACCTCCGCAAAATGTAACCGGCAGTTTCCAGGTAAAATTTGGGGAACAGGGAATTACTTCTTCAAATTCGCCACACCCCATAATAGACCTCGATGACGGGTATACTTTTGATGATATAAAAATTTCACGGGCGCTCAATGATATAAGTGTCACAAAGATTATCGCACCTTCCAGTACAGGATGCGGGTTGGGAGCAGCAACTTCCATAAGTATTACTGTTAAAAATTACAGCAACCTGCTTCTTAATAATATACAGGTAGGGTATAGAATAAATAATAATACGCCTGTATTCGAGACGATCCCGGTACTTCATGGCAACGAGTCACTCAATTTCACTTTCGCAACACCAGCGGATATGTCTGCCTTTATTGATTACAATGTTGATGTGTGGGTTAATTATTTGTCAGATAACTATCCCAACAATGACAGCATAATAGATTACACATTGCATAACAGCCCATTGGTTACAAGTTATCCCTACCTTGAAGGATTTGAGGCAAATGATGGCAACTGGTACACGAGAGGGGCCAATTCGAGTTGGGAATGGGGCGTTCCGGCAAAAGCGATTATCAATAAAGCGGCAAATGGCAGCAAAGCCTGGGTAACGGGCCTTACAGAAAATTATAATGACAATGAGTTATCGTATTTATATTCTCCCTGTTTTGATTTAAGCAGTCTTGCCCATCCCATGCTTTCCTTCAGTCATATTCACCGGCTGGAAGATGAATGCAGTTGTGATTTTCATTGGGTGGAATATTCAACGGATGGTGGTTTAAGCTGGCATAAGTTGGGGTCATCAGGTACGGGAACTAACTGGTACGATGATGTGTTACACCAAAGGTGGCAACTATCAAAGCCTAAATGGGAAGTATCCAGCATTGACATACCATCCAATTCAAGCATCGTTCGTTTTAGATTTGTAATGGGAAGTGATGAAGGCGGTAATTATGAGGGTGTGGGTATTGATGACATACATGTATTTGACAAAGCGGGTATTTATTCGGGCCCCGATGCAAGTGTTGTTCCACAAATTGTAAACGGGAGCGGATGGGTTGATTTTAATATTGCGGGCAAAAAGGTAGTGTCCATTAATGCTAACGGGCAAAATCTCGGCCTCACTTCAGTTAAAGTTTATTTTAACAACGGACCGGTTAGAACGAGTAACAATCAATACTATCTTGACAGAAATATTGTGGTACAACCATCAGTACAACCTGTGACGGATGTAAGCGTAAGGTACTTTTTTACCGATGCAGAAGCGCAACTACTGGTAAATGCGACAGGTTGCCCATCCTGTTCGACTATTAAGGATGCGTATGAATCGGGGGTTACTAAATTTAGTGGAAACACAGCTGAAGAAAATGGCACACTTGCAGACAACCATACCGGATTTTATAAATTTCTTACTCCAGCAAATGTGGGTATTTTACCCTACGATAACGGGTATTATGGGCAATTCAATGTAACCAGTTTTAGTGAATTTTGGATTGATAGCGGAGGACCCGGCGGCATATCACCTTTACCTATCACACTTTCAGACTTCCAGGCAAAAAAAGATAATGATGAGGCCATCCTGACCTGGAGTACCGTTAGGGAGTTTAATAGTGATAAATTCATAGTAGAAAGATCGGGCAATGGAATTGATTTTATAGCCATCGGCGGGTTACCTGCAAAGGGTACTACTAATACAGAAAATACCTATGAATTTCCGGACGCGTTAACGCTATCCGGTATAAATTATTACCGGCTGAAATCGCTTGACAAAACAGGCAACTTTAGTTATTCCATTATAAGGCAGTTAAGTTTTGATAAAAATAGCCTGGGGATTACAATTTTCCCCAACCCGGTTATCAACGGAAAATTGACGGTTAAAACTTCTGAGGAATGCAGGCAAATGGAATTATTAAATATGTCGGGGCAGCGGCTAAAAGTTTTCCCCGCACAGGGTTCGTTTAATAAAATTGATGTGGGAAATCTACCGGCAGGTATATATCAAATAAAGATCTTTACGGTGGGTACTACCCAGACAGTGAAAATAAATATTCAATAAAAAATTTTCAATTATAAAATACATTTGTATTTTACTCCAAATTTATATTGAATGGCACTAGAACCCTGGCGTATTGGAACAGTAATACGAATTGAAGAAGCAACTTATAACACCAGGCGGTTTTTTATCAGGGTCGATGAACTGGAATCCTTTAACTTCAAGGCAGGGCAATTTGTTACGCTTGACCTGCCCATTCATGAACAGAAAAATAAAAGATGGCGCAGCTATTCTATAGCAAGCTGGCCCGATGGTACGAATGTATTCGAATTGCTGATCGTATTGCTGCAGGACGGAGCGGGAACCACCTATTTGTTCAATGAAATAACGGTAGGCAGCGAGCTCAATTTCCGTGGGGCGCAAGGTGTCTTTACATTGCCTGAAAATATCGAAAAAGATCTGTTTTTCATATGCACCGGAACGGGAATTGCGCCTTTTCGCAGCATGCTTAATTATATGCGATTGCATGAAGTTCCTCATAGAAATCTCTACCTTATTTTCGGTTGCCGTTCCCAAAAAGATCTTCTCTACCACGAAGAGTTGAAAGCATTGGAAGGTAACATTGAGAATTTTCATTACATGCCTACACTGAGCCGCGAGGGATGGGATGGTTACAAAGGTTATGTTCACAGCCTTTATGAAGAAATTTGTAAAAAAAATAACGAAGCGTGTGAAGATATACAGCAGTTGAAACCAGCTTCATTCTACCTTTGCGGGTGGAAAGCAATGATTGATGATGCCCGTCAAAAAATTGCGGCGCTGGGTTATGATAGAAAAGCGGTTCACCTGGAATTGTATGGATAGCAGTATAATATGAAATTGCTCTAATTTAGTTACTTCCTTTAAAAGCAAACTGATGTGGAATAAAAACAGGCATCTCCGTGCTATGGCCCTCTCGTTTTTTGTGTTGGCGCTATCCTTTTTTAATTTTACAAAGTTGGCCGGGGGCGAATGTATACGCGCTATTCATGTAGTTATCCTGCTTGTTTGTGGTATGGCAACCGGTATATTTATTTCGAATCTTTTTGCAATACTGAGACGCAAATAGCTGTATTTTGCTTTTAAACGTTGACGGGATCAAAAAAACGGGAATGATTTTTGAAAAACGAAAATAAATAGTAGTTATGGAAAATACAGATATTGAATCAACGCACAATCGCCCGGAGGGAGAGCGCACCATCGACACTTCGCACCTGTTAATCGATATTCCTGCATTTATTAAACAGGTAAAAAGTGAAAAGCAATGGAAAAAGAGCGACCGTAACGCCATAACGGTTTTCAAGTCAGATACTATGCGTATCGTATTAACCGGCTTGCGTAAGAAGGCAGAAATGCATACCCAACATCCTGAAAATGTTTTAAGCATACATGTAATTGATGGAAAGATATCGGTGAAAGTACAGTTCGAAAAAGTTAAGCTTTGCCGGGGCCAGGTATTGGCCTTACATGCAAGAGTTCCTTACTCGATTACAGCAATAAAGAAGGCCATGATATTGCTGACTATTGTTGAATAAACCGGAGCTGCTTAC